>DATKCX010000164.1:0-16533 GCA_035512975.1 Ilumatobacter sp. | reverse complement strand
GCGGTTCGATTCCCGAGGACGCCGCAGCTGCAATGGTGAACGTCACAGCGGTCGACCCAGATGACGACGGGTTCCTCACCGTCTTCCCGTGCGGCGATCTCCCGACCACCAGCACTGTCAACTACTTCGAAGGCCAGTTCGTGCCCAACGGAGCAGTCGCCGAACTCAGCGACGACGGCACCGTGTGCATCTACTCGCTGGCAGCAACCGACATTTTGCTCGACGTCAGCGGTTACGTACCGGCGGGTGCCGGCGGTTTGTCGACCATGGTGCCCGCTCGCCTCCTCGATACCCGTCCTGGTGAGTTGACCATCGACGGCGAAAGCGCAGGCGACGGTCGGGTCCCGGCGAACGGATTCATCGAGGTGCAGGTCACCGGCCGAGCCGGCATTCCAGAGGATGCCACCGCGGCCATTCTGAACGTGGGCGTGGTGTTCCCCGATGGCCCAGGCTTCGTCACGCTGTATCCGTGTGGTGATGTGCCGGTGGCGTCGAATGTCAACCACACCACTGGTGGGGTGGTCCGGGCGAACAACTCCATCACCCAGCTGTCGGACGATGGCAGCGTGTGTATCTTCACATTGTCGGGTACCGATCTCATCCTCGATGTGGCGGGATGGATCGACTGAGTCGGGTCGAGTTCGTCTCGCGAGTTACTGCGTCCAGCCCGAGACGTCGACGATCACGTCGGTCGTGGCGAGCGTGAAGATGCAGACCGTGCCGCTGGGTGAGAGGGCCGACACCGCGTTGTTGGCTCTCACCGTCCCGCCGGTGGTGTGGTTCACGGTCGAGGTGTTCGGAACCGGGCCGCATGGGTAGACCGTGGCGAACCCCGGCCCGGCAGGGAACACCACCGCGAGGTTCAGCAGCACTGCTGTCGCCCCAGTCGGCACGCCGTTGCGACCGGTGATCTGAAGTTCCATGACCTGACCGGCACCCAGCGGACCAGCTCCTTTGGATGCACCGTCGACGGTCGGGTTGTCGGCTCCGGGGCGCGTGTCGAGAAATCGCGCCGGGGCGGCCGGCGTCAAACCTTCGGTCTCTGGCAGCCAACCGCTGACATCGAGCGCCACGCCGGCGGATGCGCTGGAGTACACACAGACCGTTCCGGTGTCGGACAGTTCGATCACTGCACCGTTGGGCACGAACTGGTTGGCGAAGTAGTTGACGGTCGATGCGGTGGGCCGATCGCCGCACGAGTACAGCGTGAGGAACCCGGGTGCGTCCGGAGCGATGGCCGTGAGGTTCACCACCGCCGATGCAGCGTTGGCGGGCACGCCACCACGACCGGCGATCTGCACCTCGATCACACCGTCGGCGACCAGGCGACCCACTGCGCTCGCGAGTGCGTCGAATGTGGGCGCGTCGGGGGACGCACGAGTGTCGAGGTATCGCTGCGGGTTCAGTCCCACGAGATCAGAGCCGGAAGGGACGTAGCCGGTCACATCGAGAGCGAAGTCGGCCGCACCGAGGGTGTAGAGGCACACCTCGCCGTCGGCGTCAAGCGGGACGATGGCGGTGTTGGCCACCACGTCACCCGGCAGGTAGTTCACCGTGGACGCGGTGGGTGGAGTCGGCGAACACGGGTACAACGTGGCGAACCCCGGCGCGTCAGGCGCGATGGCGGTGAGGTTGGCGATCACGCCGGTCGCTCCATCGGGTACAGAGCCGCGCCCCGCAATCTTGATCGCCGTGATCGAACCGCCGGTCAACTTCCCCGTGGTCGCGAATGCGTTCTCGGCCGATGGAGCCTCGCGGGTGTCGAGGAACCTCCCCGGTGGTACAGCAATGATCGGAGGCGGCGATGGGCACGGCACGTCTGTGAACTCGAACTGATAGTCGTCCTCACCCACCAAGAAGAATCCCTCATCCGCCGTCACGGTGACCACGATGGTGCCGGTGCGCATCGATGTGCCTGGGGGGACGGGCTCTGAGTTGATCGTGTACGACACGCCCGTGACGTCGGCAAGGGTGACGGTGTCCTGGTCGACGCCACACTGGTCGCTGAAGACCGGTGCCACCACCGCAGCCGGGGCACCGACTTGTTCTGCCTTGACCACGATCGGGCTGTACACGTGATGACTGCCATCGGTCCACACCAGCGATCCGTGCGTGAACGTTCCGTAGGTCACCTCGTCGTGGTCGACCGTGAACGACACGGCGAACGTCGCAGACTGGCCGGTGCCCAAGGTGAGCTCCGGCGGGTCGACCACCACATCGAAGCCCGCTGGTGCCGCGGCACTCGCCGCGTAGGTACCGGCCGGGCCGACGTTCGTGACCGTGCGCGTGATCGTTTGCTTGCTGCCGAGACTCCCGATCGAGATCGATGGCACGTTCAGGTTGCTGGGGTCGAGCACGGGAATGGCGTTGCTGACGCACGCCGACGGCCCGAGTTCGCCGCCGCACAGGAAACCCGCCCACTCAGGGAAGGTCGAGTCGTACACCAGCCCGGGATCTACGGCGCTGCTCGGGGCCACGTAGCCGGATCCGTAGTCGAACGAATCGAGCTCGTCGTGCACGCCGTCGCTTCCGACGAACGGTTCTGCCGTGGTCATCATCGCCGACTTGATCATCATCGGCGACCAGTCGGGGTGGTGGTCGATGAGCAATGCGGCGATTCCAGCGATGTGCGGGCTCGACATCGACGTTCCCGAAATCAGACCCACCGTGGCACCGCCGTTCAGCGGTGAAACAGACGCGACGATGTCGACTCCGGGCGCGGTGATGTCTGGTTTGAGCACATCTCCGCCGTGGGCCGGCGACGGGCCGAACGACGAGAACGCAGCCAACGCCGGCTCGAAGCCGGCGATGCCGTTCGCGACCACCGCCGCGCCGATCGTTGCGGTAGGTGTCGGAGCGCTGGCGATGTATCCGCTGATCGAGGCGAAGTCGGTGTGGGGCAGGTGTACCGACGGCACCGAGTGCGCGTCGGCGTTCAAGGTGCCTGCCGCGACGTTTGCCAGCACCATGCCCAGTCCGCCTGCGGCGGCGACCTCGGCCGACTTCTCGACGCGGTCGACGACTCCGCGCTGACACAGCACGATCTTCCCGCCGACCAAGGCAGGGTCGAGCGAACCGAGTGCGCACAGCCGCACGTCCTCGGCGTCGGCACCCCCCAGCCCCACGTCGACCGACGACACCAGATCCACCGGGCCAACGGTTGCTGTGGACAGCGAGACGCCTTCGTATTCGACGCTGTTCCCCAACGTGAGCGTGGCGGTCGTGGTCCGCGGCTGCGTTGCGGCCGCGACGGTGGTGACCCAGGGGCTGGCATGGGCAACCGATCCTGCGAGATCGGTGTCACCTTCATTGCCCGCCGAGGTAGCGATGAACACCCCTGCGTCGGCGGCGGCCATGAACGCTTGTTCCACGGGGTCGAGGGAGGTGGTTCGCGAACCGCTGATCGAGTAGTTGATGACGTCGACCCCGTCGGCCACCGCTTGATCGATCGCGGCGACGCCATCGGCGCTGTGGCATCCGCCCTCGTTGCCGCTCCCCCAACACACTTTGTAGACCGCGACGTGTGCCCGCGGTGCCATGCCGCTCATCGTGCCGAAGTCGAAACCCCCGACGACGGCCGGAACGGCGAAGTTGCCAGCGGCCGTACTGGCGACGTGAGTGCCATGACCGTCGACGTCGAGGGGTGAGATCGACTCGTACGGCAACTCGTCGAGCACAGCGTCGACCCCGCCGAACCCTGCGAGGAAATACCGAGCCCCGACGAGCTTGTTCGAGCAGTCGGACGGGCCGAAATCGGCTGCATATGCGCCCGCGCCGGACTGGCACGCCCCCGACCACCCGTCAGGTGGGTCATACGCGTTGCCGTCAGGGTCTGGATCGCTGAAACTCGCCGAACCAGGCGTGACACCCGAGTCGATCACCCCCACGATGACGCCCTCACCAGCGCCATTCTGGCCGGTGCCGCCCAGGCCGGCCCACACTCCTCCAGGGCCGGAGAGGCCGAGGGAGTCGACCGTGGTGACCGTGTCGAGCTGCATCAACTCCGACTCGGTGACGGCCACGACGCCTGGCGAACCCCGAAGCCGTTCGGCTTCGGCCGCGTCGATCCGTGCGGCGAAACCGTTGAACGAATACCGGTAGTGATACAGCGGTTGCGCACCCACTCGGGCGGCAACGCCACGTTGGGAGCTTTCGAGGTACGCAACGTACGTCCTCACCGACGCCGCCCTCGGGTTCATCGGCCGGTCGTCGTTCGCACGCGTCGCCGGCATCGACCTGACACCGCCGTCGTAGGCAACCACCGGCGGTTCGGCGAGCTGAACGATGTACACCGCCTCCGCACCCGAAACAGCGGGTACCGATGGCAGCGCCGGTGACGATGACGTTGCCGATACCTCGTGGCTAGCAGTACCAGCGGCCAGCAAGCCGGCGACCGCAACCGTCAGCGCGGTGCGTCGAGATGTGGAGGATCGGTTCGACAGCACGGTCAGCTCCCACGTTTGGCCGATGTGGGGCCAACGTAGCGCGCCGAACCAAACCCAACAGTCGGATTTGGCTCGACGCTGGATTCCCTAAGCGTTGGCGTCGGCGTGGACCGGCTGGTTGGCAGCGATCCACTGCTCGAGCGCCGGGCCGGACTCGAAACTCGTGATCAACGCGTATCGCGGCGTGGTGCCGTTGTGTACCACGACGTGCCACAACCGCTGCGTGTCGACCACGAAGCGGCTGCCCTTCGACAGCGGAACGCGGCGCTCGGTGGCGGGGTCGGGGAGACCCTCGTCGTTGTTGTCCATCAGCAGCATGTAGCTGTCGGGGTGGTCGGTGAGTTCCACCCACGACCGCACGACCCAACCTTCGTCGTCTGGGTTGAACCGGTTGTTGTCGTCGCGGTGGATCGACCTGATGGCGGCTTCTCGATCCTGCGGTTCGAGCCGAATCGTGCGAACTCGCCCGAAGTTGGCTCCCACGCCATCGACGTACTGCCGGATCGACGGGGCGATCGCCGCGTTCGAGGTCCACAGCGCGTCTTTGTCGGTCTTGCCCTTGTCCCAGAATCCACGACAATCGAGTTCACCATCAGCAGATGCGATGGGCGCGAAGTTCGTGTCTCCGCCGGACTTCCAGTCCATGTACTCGAGAGCCAGATACTCGGACTCGGGCACGTCGGACGGAATGGGGCTGAGTTCCACCACACCGGTCTCGTCCAGCACCGACATGCGGTAGTGGTTCGACACGAGGGGAATCTTGACGCTCCAGTGCTCCAATGTCGGCCAAAAACTCATGTGTTCGAGTCTACGAACGACGAGCTCGGCGCGCGTGTCACTCGGTTGACCGACGTCAGGAACCGGGTGCTGTCGTTTCGGTGACGCAGCCCAACACAGACATGCCGGCAGGGAGTTCGATCTGCACGTCGACCGGGATGTTGTTCGGGTCGGGCAGTACCTCGCTGTTCAACTCGAGCAGCTTGCTGAAGGGGACGCAGAACTTCGTGGCGATCTTGTTGAGATTGTCGCCCGATTCGATGGTGTAGAAGTAGCGGTTGGTGTCGATCGTTGTGGCCGGCACCAGTGTGGTCGTGGTGGTGCGAATGGGCGGCAGCGTGTCGATCGAGGTGGCGTAATCGTCGCCGCACGATGCGACGCCGAGCGTCACGAAAGCCGCTGCGATGATCGAGAAGAGGCGAGACGAAGTGCGCATGATGAGTTCGGCTGGCATCAGCCGCGGCGACGACGGCCTGGCCAGTTGCCAGGATTGTACGTCCGCTGCCTAGCCTGCCACACGTGACCGTTGCCGATCCGTCCACCTTCCCCGGTGCAGTGGCACCGACTCGGCAGTACCGCATCGATTCAGACGGACTCGGTATCGCCGTGCACGAATGGGGCGACGAACAACACCCGGTACTGATGCTGGGCCACGGCGGCCTCGACTTCGCACAGACGTTCAACGGTTTTGCTCCGCTCCTCGCTGCTGGCGGGTGGCGGGTGGTGTCGTGGGACCAGCGCGGCCACGGCGACAGCGAACACGCATTCCTGTATTCGATCGACGCAGACCTCCGTGACATCGTGAACGTGTTCGAACACGTAGCGGGACGCAACGCAGTGCCGGTCATCGGTCACTCGAAGAGTGGGGTGATGATGATCAATCTCGCCGAGTCGAACGCGTTTCGCTTCTCCAAGTTGGTCAATATCGACGGCATGCCGTGGGCCCGACCCGCGCCCGACGTCAACGAGCATGAACGCAGCGACGCGCTCGCCGCCGATGTGAAGTTGTGGCTCGACCACCGACGTCGTACTGCGGTGCGCGAACGTCGGCCAGGAACCATCGACGAGTTGGCGGCGCGACGCAACGTCATGAATCCACGGCTCAGCCGTGATTGGATGCGCTACCTGGTTTCGGTCGGAGCCAGCGAACACCCTGACGGCTGGCGGTGGAAGCTCGACCCGTCGCTGAAGTTCGGCGGGTTCGGCCCGTGGCGGCCCGAATGGGCGCGCCAGAAGCTCGCTGGGCTGTCGGTGCCATTCCTGGGGTTGCTCGTGGAGCATGCCGACCCGCTCGGTTGGGGAACCCAGCCCGAACACATCGAGCCGTGGCTCCCGCGCGACGGGCACGTCGTGCGGATCGAAGGCACCGGGCACTTCCCGCACATCGAACGACCGGAGTTCGTCGCGGCGATGCTCCTCGACTTCCTCGGGGCACCAGCATGACCGGGAACACGACCACCGTGCGTCACAACCACATCGACCTCGCGCTGCACCAACTGCAATCGGGAAGCGGTCGACCACTCCTGTTGTTGCACGGCCTCGGAGAGCGCTCTCCGGATCAGATACCCACCGACGTGAGAGGGTGGGCGGGGCCGGTGTTCGCGCTCGATTTCACCGGTCACGGCGCTTCGACGTTGCCGCGGGCCGGCGGATACACCGCTGAGATCCTCATGGCCGACGTTGATGCCGCACTGGCCCACATCGGGCCGTCAACAGTGGTGGGCCGCGGACTTGGTGCCTACATCGCCTTGCTCATCTCAGGTGGTCGGCCTGAACTGGTACACGGCGCAGTGCTCACCGATGGCGGCGGGATGGCCGGGGGTTCTACCGAACCCACGTCGATCACCGTGCTGACATCACTGGGTCGCGACACCACTCCCGACCCGTACGCGCTGTTGGAGCTCGGTCGTGATCTGCGCCCACCCGACTACGCCAGCGAGTACGCGGCAGTAGCGGTAGCCGGTTCGCTCGCCCACCCGGCCATCACCGTCACCGCCCAGTTCCGGCCATCGTGGTTGGAAGCGGTGGTAGCGACCCGCGGCGTCGCAACGGCGGCCAGCACCGCTGCCGCGCTGGCCGCCTACGCCGAGTCGTAAGGGGCCTAGCGGATAGGCGAGGCTTTGCCGAGTCTGTCTGCTTGGCACCCTCAATAGATACGGGGGAAACCAGCGGAATGACCGGGTGGATTCAATGGGAGCGAAGCGACCCTATCCGCTGGGTCCCTGATCGGTCGCTGCGAAGCGGGCGAACAGCTCGGTGCGGAACCAGCCGCCGCTGCGTTCACGACGGCTCGCCTCTCTGTGTGCTGAGTTCTGGGCATGGAAATCCTGCACCGCGTGCGGTGATGTCCATCGGCTGAATGTGCCGACTGGGCCGATTGGGGCCTCACCGAACCCGAGCAGGTCGACGAGGCCGTGCTCGGTCTTGGCCGAGTCGCTCACCAATCGGCCTTGGTGTACGAACTGTGGCCAGGCCAGGAGTCGAACGTTGGCACGGGTGACGACGGCGACCTCTCCAGTGTGCCCGTCGTCGGCGGCCGTGATGAGGTCGAGCAGAGGTTCGCCGCCCCACGCCCCGTGCCCGCTGATCAGCCTCAGCGCAAAGTGTTGGCCCGTCACACCCGGAGACGGGTGGCCTGTCGCTCCGCTCGCCACGAACGCCGCGAGCGCGTCGTTGCTGCTCCACACCGCGAACACGGCGTTGCGTCTCGGGTCGGTCGACCAGCCGGTGCTCATGCCGCGCGACGTTCCGAGCACACGGATGAATTGGGCGCCGTGTTGGCGGCGGGCCCACCGGCGATCGCCGATCAGCCGACGCAGCGAACGTGCTGCGCTGGTGTCGGTCAACACGTGGAACGAGGCCGGGCCGGTCATCGTGGGTCATGCTTGCAGGGATGCGGCGAGTTGTCAGAACCTTCTGTGTGGGTGCGATCGGGTATGCGATCGGCTGTGTTCCGGTTGCCGATCTCATCGCCCGCAGGCACGGCGTCGACGACCTGCGCGCCGTCGGCGACGGGAACCCCGGCTACTGGAACGCCCGAGAGCAGATCGGCACCCGAGCGAGCGCACCGATCTTCGTGGGCGACGTTGCCAAAGGAGCCGCGGCCGCTGCGCTCGCTCGGTTCGCTGACGGGCCGTGGTGGATCGGCCAGCTCGGTGGTGGAGCAGCCATGTTGGGCCACGCCTTTCCCGCTCCTGCCGGTGGGCGCGGCGGTCGCTCGGTACTCACGTTCGTCGGTGCCGCGGCGGTGTTCGCTCCACGGCCCGCCGCGATCAGCACCGTCGCGCTCGGTGCCGCCTGGACGGTGACGCGAAGGTTCGACGTTGCCGCACGGGTGGGGATCGCCGCGTTTCCTTTCGTGCAACTCGCCACACAGGGCGCACGAAGAACCGCAGCGACCGGTGCGTTGATGACGTTCATCGGCTTCCGTTTCGCTCAGCTGCACGCCGCCACCTCGGCCCAGGGCTGACTGGCTCTCAGAGCGTGCGGCCGCGCCAGGTTCGGCGGCGACCGATCGAGCCGGCCGCCATCGCGAGCCACGCCAGCGGGTCGGCCAGCGGCGACAGGTAGTAGACCAGCCGTCGCGTCGCTCTGGCCGTCGGGTAGGTGCCGGCGGTGCCAACCAGGGTTCCCAAGCGAGTCGCCAACGCGGCGGCGTCGACGACGTCGGCGCGCCGCAACGCCAGCCGCAACCAGGGCAGCGGCATGACGAGTGCCAGCGTGACGATGTGGAGCGTGCGGCGCGCTCGCGGTGTGACGCTGGCCAGGCCGATCGAGCGACCCCAGCTCAACAACGTGTGAGCGAAGTCTTCGTAGGCCCGAACGACGAGCAGGTCAGGAGCATCCAAGAACCCAACACGGTCGCCGCGCCGGGCTGCAAGCCGCGCGAACGCGACATCTTCCTCCGACGCGCTCCGCGCCGCGCCGAAACCACCTCCGTCGAGGAACCACGAACGCCGGAACACCATGCACTGGCCGTTGGCCAGCATGCGGTCTGGGGCGACGTCGACCCCAGGCCGCCCGAAGCGGTACACGAGTGTGGTCAGCATGCTCGGATGCAGCCACGCGGCTCCCACCGTTGGGCATTCGATCGCCGGTGCCAGGGTGAGGAGATCGATGTCGTCGGCAACGCAGCGCTCTACGGCGGCCGACGGCATCGGCGTGCTGGGCCGCACGTCGGCGTCGAACGTGACGATCCACTCCCCCATCGCTGCCAGCACACCCTGCTCGATCGCCCACGGCTTGCCCGCCCAGCCGACGGGAACCGGGCCGGGCATAACCACCCGCGCCCCGGCCAGGATGGACATCTGAGCGGTGGAGTCGCTGGAACCATCGTCGACCACGATCGCCTCGAGGATCGAACCGCCTGACACCATCGTCTGCAGCGCTTCGAGCAAGGGCCCGATGCGACCCGCCTCGTTGCGCGCCGACACCACGACGGAAATCAGCCGATGCGGCACGTCCGGCGGTGGTGCCGGCAGCAACGGCTTGGCCGCTTTACCGCCGCGCACCAGGGTCGCGATCACCGACATCACGGCCGCCGCGCGCGCCGCAGTGAATGCGACGCGCCACGCCTTCACGTCCCGTCACCCGTGACGATCGGCAACGAGATCGGCGACGATGCGCGCACTCGTGGCGACCATCGGCAGGCCGCCACCCGGGTGGCTGGAACCGCCGACAAGGTACAGCCCGTCGACCGGGCCGATGTTGCTCGGTCGTTGAAAGGCCGCCTTCTTACCGTTCGACGACGTGCCGTAGATGGCTCCGTCGATCGCCCGGTAGCGAACCTCGAAGTCGGCCGGGATGAGCGTGCGCGTGAACTGGATCCGCGACCGCAGGTCGACCCCGCGCTCGGCCAACCGGTTGAGCACTGCCGCGGTCATGAGCTTCCGGTCGACTCCGACGGCGGGCGGAAGGTTCACGAGGATGTACCAGTTCTCCGTGTCGCGTGGTGCCATCGACGGATCGGTCACCGTCGAAACGCAGGCGTAGATCGTGGGGTCGGTGGCCGCTTGTCCGAGTTCGAGCTGACGGAACTCCATGCGGTCGTCGCGCGAGAACCACACGTTGTGATGCGCAATGTTCTCGGTGCGTCCCGTCACTGCGGCGCATACGACGAACGCGCTTGAGGAACGCGGGATGACTTCGAGCTCCTTGACCACCTTCGGCAGCGGCAGCAGGTCGCGATACAGGTGCATTGCGTCGACGTTGGCGACGACCACGTCGGCCAACTCCACACCTCCGTCGGCGAGCTCTACACCGGCAACCTGACCGTGATCGGTGAGTACTCGACCGACGTCGACACCAACTCGAATGTCGACGCCGACGTGTCGTGCCAGCCGCTCGACTGCGTCACGCAGTTGGCCGAGACCGCCCGACACGTGCCAGCACCCGAACTCGCGCTCGATGTGGGCGATGCAGGCCAACGTCGCGGGCACTTGGTACGGCGACGAACCCGAGTACGTGGCGTAACGGCCCACCATCTGGGCCAAACGCGGGTCGGTGAAATGGGCTGCGGCGGATTTCGCCAGAGTTCGATTCCCATCGATTCGTGCGAGGTCGAGCGGGTTGCGCAGACGACGTGCGAACGACCACGGCGAGCCCATCGGGCCGGCCATGAACGTCCGTTCCGCCGTCGCCCAGATCGATGCGGCGCGGGTGCGGAATCGATCCCACTCGTCGCCGGCACCCGAGGCGAACGCTTCGAGTTCGCTCCGAAAGGCAACGTCGTCATCGAACACATCGAGTGCGGTGCCAGGAGGGCCCCACACGTAGCGAAAGGGTCGATCGAGGCGGACGAGGTCGACCTCGTCGGCGAGCGACTTGCCGGTGAGGGCGAACAGCTCGTCGTACAGGTGCGGCATGGTCAGCAAGGTCGGCCCGAGCTCGAACGTGTACCCCTGCTCGTGCAATGTGGCCAGTTTCCCGCCCACGACCGGGGTGCGCTCCAACACCGTGACGTCGTGCCCAGCAGCGGCCAGACGGATCGATGTCGCCAGCCCGCCCATTCCGGCACCGATGACGATCGCCCTCATCGCACACCGCCCGATGCCGCGCGCACGCGTAGCAGTGCGACCGCAGCGAGCGGCAACATGGCGGCCGAGCCAACGGTCGCCACCAGACGATCATCGAAGAACGTTGCGAACGCGGCGGACTCCATACCGCCCACCGCGGCGTATTGCGCCACGAGTGCCGCAGATGTGTCGCCTGCTGGGAGTGCGACTTCGAGGAACGTCATCACGACGATTCCGGTGACCAGCCAGCCCAGGAAGTTGGTGGCCGGGATGCCCCGGTAGCGACCCCGTCCGCTCCATGCCCAGTAGCCCTCGTGCGTCATCTGCGGATCGAGAAAGAGATCCCAGGCAGTGAGGGCGAAGGCACCGCCAACGATTCGTCGCGCTGGTGTCGAGTTGCCCGCAAGCGCGGCGTGGGCCACTTCGCGGGCCGGCACGGCCATTGCCAACCAGGCCAAGGGCACCACAGCCGGCACGCCGCCGATCTGAGGTTGCAGCGTCGGCCGGTACGCGTAACGCCCGAACGGAAATGCAGTGCGCACACCGAGTCGCTCCACTGCGTGGGTGACCGTCGTCGTCGCGACGACGGCGACGGCGGCCCGCCGCCCGCCCCATCGTGCCGCCGACGAACCCATCGTGGTGGCCGCCAGGCCGACCACGGTTGCCGGGGTGAGCAGGCGGCGTGCCCGGCCACCGGTTGCGGCGAACGGGGTGGCGACCATTGCGCCCGCAGTGACGGCAGCAACCAGCCACCTCGATCGCTTCAGCCTGTCCACGCTGGAAGAACATAGAGCTTCGCTCGTCGCAGCGGTGCGACGGTCGCCCGCCGAGTGAACACGTCATAGTCGTGTCGCTCTATGTCCGCGAGCAGCGCCGCGTACATCCGAGCTGCCAGCGCGACGCACGCAGCGGAGCGACCGTGCAACATGCGGATTCCAGGTTCGGCCGCCTGATACAGATCGCGCGCCCGCCCGATCTGGAACTGCATCAACGCGACGAACTCGGGAGTCACCTCGCGGCGGCCCAAGTCGACTCCGAACTGAGCCAACTCGTCGGACGGTAGATACACGCGGCCGCGACCCAGGTCTTCGCCGATGTCGCGCAGAAAGTTCGTCAGCTGAAAGGCCCTCCCGAGCTGACGCGCTGGCTCTGCGGCGGCCCCCGGGTCGGACGGTCGCAGTACGGGAAGCATCATCTCGCCGATCACCGCCGCCGAACCGTCCATGTACTGAAGCACTTCCGACCAGTCGGCGAACGGCAGTGGATACAGATCGCGCTCCATCGCGGCGAAGAAGCGTTCGAACGGTTCGATACCGAGGTCGTAGCGGAGCATGGTGTCGATGGTCGCCGCGAGCAGCGGGTGCGATGAACTACCGGTTGTCACATCGGCGGTGAACCGCTGCTTCAAGCTGGCGAGCGACTCGTCACGCCGCCCGGCCCACTGAGGTTCGTCGACGATGTCGTCGGCGTATCTCGCGAATGAGTACAGCGCCCATACGTGACGCCGAATGGCAGCGGGCAGCAGATTCGTGGCGACGTAGAAGGTACGCCCGTGCCAACGGTGATACCGACGACAGTGCTCGTACGCCGCGGCGAGATCGACCCCAGAGATCGCGGCGGCGTTCACCACCGGAATGTGGCGGTGGCCTTGGCGAACTGCTCGACTCGGTCGGCAGCCAGCTTGCCGGAGATCAACACCATCGGTACGCCCACGCCCGGAACGGTGTTGGCACCGACGAACACCAGACCCGGAACACGCCGGTCGACGTTGTTCGGGCGGAACGGGCCCGACTGGCGGAACGTGTGCGCCAGCGAGAACGGTGTGCCCGACTGCAAACCCATCGCCTCCCAATCGAGGGGGTCGTACACGCGCTCGATCGACGCATCGACGTTGTACCCCAGAGCGCCGACGCGTCTGCGGAGATCTCCGGCGTAATCGTCGCGGCGCTTCGACCAGTCGATCTTGCCGCCCAGGTTCGGTACCACCTCGAGCGCATACAACGACGAGTGCCCCGACGGGACGGTGCCCGGGTCGGCGGCGACCGACACGAACAACGACGGGTCACTCATACGAACGCCTCGCTTGCTGACGTCGTCGAGAGCAGTCTTCCACTGGCTGGCGAAGTGGAGGTTGTGTCGCGCCGCCTCGGCTGGCGGTTGACCGACCACACCCGCCACCCAGAGCAGGCACGACGGCGAGTACTCACCTCGGCGCGCCAAGCGCGGCCTCTCGACCCCGCCCAGCAGCGTGCTGTAGGCCACGGGAAGGTCGGCGTTGCACACGACTGCGTCGAAGTCGACACGGGTGCTCCCGGCGATCTCCACGCCCGAGACCGAGTTGTCGGCACCGCGCAGGATGCGCGAGATCGGATGGCCGTATCTGATCTCGCAGCCAGCGTCGACGAGGGCTTTCGCCAGCGCTCGCCCAACGCTGTGCATGCCGCCGGTGGGCGCGAACACACCTTCGATGGAGTCCATGTAGGTGATGATCGAGAACAGGGCGAGCGCGTCGTGCGGCGCGACTCCGGCGTACATCGACTGGAAGGAGAACAAGCGCTGCAATCGGTCGTCGTCGAAGAACGACTCCACCTTGCGGCTGAGCTTGCCGAACGCGCCCATTCGCACCAGGCCGATCGCTGCCCGCCACGGCTTGATGAGATCGCTGAACGAGTCGTAGTTGGTGTCGATGAAGTTCGGCATCTCCAGCCGATACAACTCGCTCACCCAGTTGCAGAACTCGTCGAATCCTTCGGCTTCGACCGGGCCGGCCACCTCGCGAATCTCGGCCGCCATGGCTTCGCGACCGTGACGTACATGAATGGTCGATCCGTCGGAGAACGTGGCCCGATACATCGGATCGACGCGTTCGAGGGTGAGGTAGTCGGCCATGTTCTTGCCGGCCGCCTCGAACGTGTCGCTCAGCAGGCGCGGCATGGTGAGCACCGTCGGCCCGTTGTCGAGCGCGAATCCGGCCTCACGAATCACACCAGCGCGGCCGCCCGGCACGTACTCGCGTTCGTAGATGGTGACCTGGTGCCCACGGCCGATGAGACGCGCCGCAGCTGACAAACCGCCCAGACCGGCGCCCACGACGGCGACGCGCACGTCAGGTGTCTCGCTGGCTGACGTACGCGGCGAGCGCGATCAGTTCGTCGTGCGCCGTGCCCTCTAAGTGCACATGATCGAGCGCGGCAACTGCCTCGTCGGCGCGGGCCGCAATCGTTGCTTCCAAACTGGCGAGTGCCCTGGTGTCGACGATGATCTGTTGGATGTCGGCCACATCGGCATCGCTGAGCACCCGACGGCCCACCTTGGCCAGCACCTCGCGTTGGGCAGGCTGCGCGGCTTCGACCGCCCGGGCCAACAGCGGCGTGGGCTTGCCCTCGCGAAGGTCACCGCCGACTGGCTTGCCGGTGGCGGCGGTGTCGCCGAACGCGCCCATCACGTCGTCGCGCATCTGAAAGGCATCTCCGAGCGGCAGACCGTACGCGCTGAGCAGCGGCGCAATCTCGTCGAAGCGGTCGGGTGCGGCGAGCGCAGCACCGAGATGGAGTGGCCGCTCGATGGTGTACTTGCCCGACTTGTATCGGCAGATTCGCTCCGCCTGGGCAACCGATCGGACGCCGCGAACCGAGCCCAGGATGTCGAGCACTTGGCCCACGTTGAGTTCGATTCGCAGCTCGTTCCAGATTCGCCAGGCGGCCGGGGTGGCGTTCGCGAGGAGCATGTCGGAGTACACGAACGCCAGGTCACCGATGAGGATCGCGACACCCTCACCAAATCGTCGAGCCTCCCCGGCCCAGTCTGACGCTGCGTGCTTCTGCGCGAACACGGTGTGGGTGGTGGTGCGACCCCGTCGGGAGTCGGCGTCGTCCATCACGTCGTCGTGGAACAGCGCGAACGCGTGCATGAGTTCGAACGCTGCGCCGGCGTCGGTGACGATTGCGTCGTTGGCATCGCCGCCCAGCCCGACGTATCCCCATTGGCAAAACGCCGGCCGAAGCCGCTTTCCGCCGGTGAGAACCAATCGTGCGATCTCGCCCATCGGCTCGGTCAGATCCTCGTCGAGCGCCGTCCAGCGAGCGGATTCAGCCTGGAGGAATTCGTCGATCCGAGCCTCGACTCGCTCGGCGATGATTCGCAAGCTGGCGGGAGCGGCGGCGGGCACGAGTGGGAGGCTAATGGTGGTTCGGGCTCACGAGTCGGCGGGCTCGAGCCCGGCGACGACGCTGTCGATCTGCAAGCGCGCACCGCCGATGCGATCGCGGCAAAAGGCGATGAGTTCCGCAGCTCGCGCGACGCGATCCGCAAGACGGTCGACGTCGACGTCGGTCGCCTCGAGCTCGCGGAGGATGCCGTCGAGTTCGGCGAGGGCTGCCGCGTACCCAGTGGGTGCTGCGTTGTCGTGGGTGGTCGTGGAGTCGGGAGCTGTCATGGTGTCGTTCCTTCGATTCGGCTGGTGATGGATCCGTCGGCGACCTGCGTGATCAACGTGCCGCCAGCGGCGACGTCGGAGACCGACCGCACGACTCGGCCGTTCTCGTCACGCGAGATGGCCCATCCGCGCTGCAGCAGGTTGACGGGGTCGAGCAGGGCGAGCCTGGCGGCGAGTTGCTCGAGGTGCCGCGCTTCGGCGGTGAGTGCCTGGATGGGCTTCCGGTTGATGGCAGCAGCGGCCGCCGCGAGTTCACGTTCGGCGTTGGCGATGGCCCGGTTGGAGCCGCCGACAAGGCGGTCGGTGCGAGCAACCAGACGCTCGTCGGCGCGAGCGACGGCGGTGCGCGTGTGGCGGGCGATGCGCTGGGCACGCTCGGCGAGCTGATCGTGCGCAACGTCGACCCTGCGGTCGGCCACGGCGAAGATCGTTGCCCATCGCGCCTCGACGAGCACGCTGAAGGCTCCGACACGTTCCACCAACAGTGCCGCGCATGCGGTCGGCGTCTTCACGGCGGTGTGAGCAACCTCGTCGGCGACGCTGCGGTCGACCTCGTGGCCAAGACCCGTGATGACGACGACCGGACTGGTTGCGATGGCCAGAGCAATCGACTCGGCGTCGAACGTGGCGAGTTCGTTTCTGGCACCGCCACCGCGGATGATGACGAGGCAGTCGAGATCGGTTCTCCGTGCGAGCGTCCTCACGGCAGCTGCGACCGAGTGCTCGGCACCGTCACCTTGTACTCGCGTGTCGCAGACGACGAGCCGGAACCCAAAGCCGCTCTGTTCGATTTCGTGCTGGAAGTCGTGCCACGCGGCCGATCCGACACTGGTGACCACACCGACGCTCAGCGGAACGGCAG
>DATKCX010000163.1:0-2923 GCA_035512975.1 Ilumatobacter sp. | reverse complement strand
TCGGCCTGGCGCACCGACCCGACGAGTTCCGTGCGTTCGTGGCATATCACGACGCGCTCATGGACAAGTCCGACGGCCTGTCGAAGGCAGAGCGGGAGATGATCGTCGTCGCCACCTCGGCCACGAACCAATGTTTGTATTGCGTGATCTCGCATGGCGCGATCTTGCGAATTCGTACGAAGAACCCTCTGATCGCCGACCAGCTCGCGACGAACCCCTACAAGGCTGACCTGACCGACCGCGAACGGGCCATCGTGATGTTCGGCCTCCTCGTCGCCAACGATTCGGCTTCGATCACCGACGAAGATCTCGACGACCTGCGAGCGGCCGGATTCACCGACGAAGAGATCTGGGACATCGGTTCGATCGCTTCGTTCTTCGCGATGTCGAACCGGCTCGCCAACTTTTCGGGCATGCTCCCGAACGCCGAGTTCTACGGCATGGCGCGCTAACCGCGGGCGGCGGCCGGCTGGAGGTGGTGGAATAGGCCTCCCAGCGGGCCTGTTGCAGCGAGGTCACGCGTTCGCCGTGGCAGAAAGCAGTTTCGATCTTGAACGACGAAGTGTTGACCGACGAACACGACAACCAGACGACACCCGACCGTACCGAGTGGTTCGCGTGGGGTTCGCTGGGCTTGGCCGCAGTCGCGCTGATCGTCGTCGGCATCATTGCCCTCACCGGTTCGACCGGCAGTGGTTCGAATGCGCCAGGCAACGCGGCCCCGCCCGCCAACATCGACGACGGCGCGGTCGGTGACCCCAACGCCGACGCAAACGAGGTCCTCGCTGCTTCCGCTGTGGCGATGAGCGAGGTCACCAGCGTGGAGTTCGCGCTCGATCAGTCCGGTGCCCCGGTGTACATCGACCAATTCGAATCGATCGCACTCACCGCCCTGCTCGGCCAGTTCACCGTGCCGGGCGAGGCTGCGGCGATCATCGACGTCGTCATCGATGGCAATCTCAACACCCGCATCGGCGCCGTCGCGCTGGAGGACGAAGTGTGGATCTCGAACCCCGTGACCGGCACGTTCGAAACGCTGCCCGCCGGCTACGACATCGACCCGTCGAAGTTCTTCGACCCCACCGGAGGTTGGCAACCGCTGCTCGAGCAACTCACCGACGTCGAGATGGTCGGTGTGGAGAACGACGGCGGGGGTGATCGGTATCACCTCGCCGGCGTCGCCCCGCCCAGCGAGGTCACCAACATCACCGTCGGCCTCGTGCGCGATCAGGCAGTCCCCGTCGACCTGTGGATCCACCCGTCGACCTCACTCGTCACGCGAGCCGAGTTCGCCACCGTCATCGACGGTGCCGAATCCAACTGGCGGCTCGATCTCGCCAAGTACGGCGAAGCGTTCGTCATCGAGCGCCCCGAAGGCGTCGACGCATGAGCGGCCAACACACCACGGTCGACACCGCCCGCCGTTCGCCAAAGGCCATCCTCGCGGTCGTCGGTTTCAGCGTGTTCGTGGCAGCCGACGACCTCACGGTCGTCTCCACGATGCTGCGACCGATCATCGGCGACCTCGGTCTGCGACTCCCCGACGGGCTCGACGACGCAGCCTGGGTGGTGAACGCCTACCTGATCGCGTTCGTCGCCGTGATGCCACTCGCCGGGCGGCTGAGCGACGTGATCGGGCGACGCCTCACGTTCATCGGCGCGTACCTCATCTTCATGTTCGGTTCGATCGTCATTCCGCTGTCGACCTCGCTCGATGAACCATTCGGATGGTTCCTGTTCGGCCGCGTGTTGACCGCAATTGGCGGCGGCGCGATGGTCCCGGTCGCCCTCGCCGTGGTCGGTGACGTGTACCCCGAACGCGACCGCGCCCGAGCCCTCGGCACGCTGGGTGCGATCGAGACGATGGGTTGGGTGTGGGGTCCGCTCTACGGTGCGATGCTCGTGCGATTCCTGTCGTGGCAATGGCAGTTCTGGTTGAACATTCCACTCGCCGCGATCGGCCTGGTAGCCAGTTGGTGGGCGCTCGAGGGTCACGACCGTCCCCCGGTTCGTCGCTCGATCGACTGGTTGGGAGCGGTGCTGCTCACCACCATGCTCGTGTCGCTGAACGTGGCACTGCTCGGCTCCGCCGAGATCCAAAGCGTCAGCGGCCTCGAGGAACTCACCGGCGGAGGCACCGACACTCGGTGGCTGTACGGCGTCGCAGCCGCGGCGCTGGTGGCGTTCGTGGTGCACCAACGCCGGGCCGACGACCCATTGATCAGCCCCGACTTGTTCCGCGGCAGGAACCTTCAAGTGGCCCTGGTGGTGAACTTCATCGTGGGTGCGGCGCTGGTGATCACCATGGTCGACGTGCCGCTGTTCGTCAACGCGGTGGAGGTCGATCTCGAACGATCAGCGGTGATCGCCGGCTGGATCATGTCGTCCCTCACGCTGGCGATGGCGGTCGCGTCCTACATCGGCGGGCGTATCACGGAGCGCACCTGGTATCGGCCACCGCTGCTGGTGGGCATCGCCCTGTCGACCGGAGCGTTCGCCTGGATGGGTGCCACATGGAATGCCGACACGTCGTATCTGGTGTTCGGCATCCAACTCGCCATGTTGGGTGCAGGCTTCGGCCTCACCGTCGCGCCCACCACGAGTGCTGTCGTCAACGCTGCGCCACCGGATCAGCGCGGTGCCGCGGCCGGCATCGTGATGGTCGTGCGGCTCCTGGGCTTCAGCGTCGGCCTGTCGGCTCTCACCGCGTGGGGGCTCGGCCGGTTCAACGCGTTGCGTTCCACGATCGAACTGCCGCCCATCGGCAGTCCCACCTTCCAAGACGAACTGCTCGCCGCGCAAGAGCGGCTCACTGCCCAGGCGATCGCCGAGACGTTCACGGCCGCTGCCGTGGTCGTGGCCATCGGTCTCGCCATCACCTTCGCCATGCGACGCCCCCTCGGAGAAATCACCATGACCAACA
>DATKCX010000162.1:0-2779 GCA_035512975.1 Ilumatobacter sp. | reverse complement strand
GTGCCGTTCCGGGCGGCGATTGCCAGCTGTCGCATCCGCGATTACGAGCGGTCCGCTCGACGTTTGGCGCGAGCCAAGCTGGAAGCCGCGTTGCGCATCTGTCGCCCGAGACCTCGACGTGTGCCGTGCCGGCCCGGCCGTGCGGAGGGATGGCCAGGGGTTCCTCACTGACCTGGAATCGCACTCAACGGGCTGGCTGACGTACTGGGTGTGGAATGCGGCCGCATCCCGGCTGACAGAGATGAACCGGTGCGTTAGTGGGGTGAGTCGCTTCCCGCCTTGGCGTTGATGACATGTTTCGCGTGGGTTCATTCGTCGGTCAGCCGGGGTTCTCCAACCAGCGCGACGATTCAGCGATCTAACCTGCTGGGAGGCTGAGGTGCGCAGACATCGATCGGGCATGCTGGGGTTGTTCTTGGTGGGTGCTTTCGTCGCCGCGATTGCCGTGTCGCAGGGCGACGCTGCAGCGCGGGACCACCCGACCGGCGAACCGAACAAGTTGTGCGACGGCGCAGACGGCGGCAGCGCATCGCTTCCGGCCTCCCTTCTGATTGAGGACCTTGAGCGCGAGGTGGCTGCTGGCCGGTCATCGTTCGGATGGGACGCCGGTTCCTCTGTTGTCCGGGAGCTTGTCGCAGATCCGATTGCGTGGTGCCGCGGCGCGGACATCGGATTGCCGATCACCGAGGTCGAAGCGGGAGAACTGGCCGCCCGCAGTGAGGTGCAGACCGCGGCGCTCGAGATAGCGGACGAGCTACGAGCGGAGAACGACGCAGACTTTGCTGGCGTCTGGCTCGAGTTCAACACATCGACGCTTTGGATCTCGTACACGTCCGACAAGGTGTCGCTTGCTGATGAACTGTCGGCCCGTCTCCCGAACGAGGGGCGTGTTGCGTTTCAGCCTGCGCGGTACTCGTACGCGGACCTTGAGGCTGTGGCAGCTGCGGTCGTGGATGCTCGATTCGAGGTCTCAAGTCCTGCCGGGGTACCAGTGTTCGGCGGCGGCGTTGACGAGGTAGCGAACAGCGTCGTCGTTCTCACCGACGATGCGGGCAACTCCGACGAGTACGGGGTCGCGCTGGGTGCGTACGCCGACACTGATAGCTCTCTGTTCACGTTCGAGACGTATCTCGGTGACGCTGAGCTGGAGAGTTCGGCGAAGAGCGGAGATCGCTGGGCGACTGTTCGTTCGGGCCATACGGGTGGGTGCCGTTCTTCGGTGGCCGGCTGCACTACGGCACCACCGCCGGTCATTGCGCCGATTCGGGCTATCACTGGGCACCGAATCCGGACACGGATTGGCACACTCCGGTCTGGACGATGCAGAGGACGACGGCGTGGAGCACTCCTCCGGTGTCAGCCGACGCTCAGGCGATGCTGGAGGAGACCGGTGGGCTCCCTGTCCCGAGCGCCAGAGTCCGCACGTGGCACTCCTCCGACCTCATCCTGGGTTCGGTGACCCCGTCTGGTCAGGGGCACGACACCGTCGGAGCGATCGTCTGCCACACGGGCTGGGTGACCCGCGGCGTGAACAACTGTGGCGACATCGACTCGCCCAGGTTGTTCAACTGCGGTTCGTATCAGAACATGCGCCGGGCCAGGACGCCTGAGGAGAACGAGTACAGCTCGACCAACGGAGACAGCGGGGCAACCGTCATCGGGTTCGTGTTCGGCCAGACGCGCCGTCCGCTCGTTGGGCTTCACCAGGGCACCTGCCAAGGGAAGATCTTCACCTTCCAAAGCGCCGCCCTGACGCAGCTCAACCTGGGCGGCTGGTACATCGAGTGATCCGACCCCGTGCTCGGTCCGGCGTCGCCCGGCTCTGCATCGCCGCTCTCGTGCTGGCGTCGCAGGGATGCGACGAGGATCAGATCAGCGACTCCGACGCGGCGGCGCCCGACATCGCGCCATCAACGACGACCGGCGTGTCCCCGAGCCGTATTGCGACGACGGCGCCCTCGACGGCTCCACCTCCCGAGTCGACAGCTCCGCTCCCGAAGTCGACGGCTTCGATCCCGGAGGAGATGCAGCCGGGCACACCGGCGCGACTGGCAGTTGAAGAGGTTCTCGGGCCACCGGATGTCGGCCTCGTCATTCGCCTGCCGAATGATTCGGTACGGGGCGTGATGTGGTTTCTCGACAGGCGCGAACACGACGGGACGTGGACGCAGATGTACGCCCTGAACACCAACCGAGAGGGAGCTCCACAACGGACGTACCGGCTCGGCGTGGAACCGTATGTCGCCCCGGACCTTGCGGTTCGCGGGCGCGGACCTGACCGCCTCGAGTTCCCCGCTGATCTCGACGCTGGGCGGTGGCGCGCGTGCCCCGCAGGAGCGGAGATGGGCTGTGTCCAGTTCGAGTCCGTGTCGAACGAAGCTGGGCCCGAAATCGTTCTCGGGGCGAACCCTTACCTGCCTGACGGGCGAAGCTTTGTGGCTACCACAGAACGTGTGGACGACGAGGTGAACGTGGGCTTCGAGCTTCCTATCGGCTCCAACGTCAGCACGGCCAGAGTCGACGAACTCAACGACGGGGTCTGGGAGCCGGTCATGAACGTCGCGCCAGTTAACGACAACGGCGGACTCGTGGTGGCGACGGGCGACGCCACGGTCGCACCGCTGCGTCTCTGCCTCGTGCAGCGGCCGGCAGAGGTCGCCTGCGTCCTGTTGCCAGAATGACCGACACAGGCGGCGGGCAGCGGTCGAGGCTATGGGCACCAGATCCGCCCGCGCCGCCAACGCGAACGCCATCCAACCCCGCCTGAGTTGCTCCCGCC
>DATKCX010000161.1:0-17604 GCA_035512975.1 Ilumatobacter sp. | reverse complement strand
GATCCACATCGACCGAACTGAGGAACTGGTCGGCATGTTTCATCAAGCTGGTATCGACGCCCTGGTGACGATCGGCGGCGATGGGTCGCTACGCATCGGGGCGCGCCTGAGCGAGGCCGGCCTGCGAGTGATCGGCGTACCGAAGACGATCGACAACGACCTCGATCGCACAAGCGCCACCTTCGGCTTCAACACCGCCGTGGAGTTCGCCACCACGTGCATCGATCGCGTGTTCTCCACCGCCACGTCGCACAACCGCGTGATGGTGGTGGAAGTGATGGGCCGATACGCCGGTTGGATTGCGCTCCATGCCGGGGTGGCCGCGGCCGCCCACGCGATCCTGATTCCCGAGATTCCGTACGACCTTGCCCGCGTTGCCGAAATGATCGATCATCGAACCGCCCGTGGTGCCAACTTCGCCGTCGTCGTCGTTGCCGAAGGAGCCATGCCGGTTGGCGGTGGCGTGTCCGTTGTCGGCAAGCAAGTCGGGCAGGCGGAGCGGCTGGGCGGTGTGGGCGAGCGCGTCGCCGCCGAACTGAGCGAACTCACCGGCAAAGAATCCCGAAGCCTGGTGCTGGGTCACCTCTTGCGTGGCGGTTCGCCCACGGCTGCCGACCGGCTGCTGGGTACCCGTTTCGGTGGTGCTGCGATTCGAGCGATCGAAGAAGGTGAAGACGGAATCATGGTGGCGCTCAATCCTCCGCTGGTCGACTACGTGCCGATCCACGAAGCGGTCGCCCACATGAAGGTCGTGCAGCCAACGTCTGACACCGTGCTGTCAGCCAAAGACCTCGGTATCAGCTTCGGCGACTAGGAGGATCAGCGGATCGCAGCCGTCGTCGGCGAGAGCCCGGCTTGGGGTCAGGTTCGAACTCGGGAAGCGTCATGCGTCCGTCTTCGAGCACCGGACGGTCCATGCCGCCAGGGCTCGACGCGGAGATGTAGTGGGTGACGGCCACGGTGTCGGTCTCCATGAATGGCTTCAGTCGCCGCAGTTGCGTGTCTGACGTTGCCGTGCGGCGATGGTGTTGGCGTACATGTTCGGCCCACGACGACACCACGAACGTCTCGAGGAACCGATCGGGGTCGTCGAGATCTCGGTACAACCCCCATCGGAACGCTCCGGTCCGCCGTCGATGTGGACGGACGTACTGCATGATCGAACCGAACTCGTCCAGTTCGTCCGGCGTCACCCGGTATGCCACCGTCACCAATACGGGGCCGTCGTCTGGGCGGGGCTCGAGTGCCACCACCGGGCTGTCGCCCGCGATGGGCGTCAGATCGAACTGCTGCGGCCAGGTGAGCGGCCACTTGAACATCGCGAACGGACTGATCAGGAAGAATGCGGCGGGAATGAGGTGTGCCAGTTCGAGGCTCGCGTTCGCGATCAGGCCCGCCACCGCCGCTCCGATGGCGATACTGCCGGTCAACGCGAGCGCATAGAGGGCCATGCCCCGGGCGCGCACCCAGTCGGGCATGGCGGCTTGCGCCGCCACGGTGGTGGCGGTGGTGGCGAGGCTCCACATGAACCCTCCAGCGAACAACGCAACGCCGACCGCCAGTCGGTTCGGCACGAAACCCTGGACGAGGAGGTTGCCTGCCATCGCGACCGCCGAAACCGACATCAACGCATCCGGGTGCAGCTTGCGGATGATCTGCGGCCGCAACGCAGCCGAGACGGTGGCACCGACTCCGAAGCAACCCAGCAAGATGCCGTATCCGCTCGACGACCAGTTCAGCGGTCCGCGGACCACGATCGGAAGCAACGCGTTCACCGCCGCACCGGGGAGCATCAGCAGCACCACTCGCACCAGCACGGTGCGCACGAGCCTGGAGTTCACGCCGTAGCGCAAGCCGGCGACCGCTGCACCGGTGAACGTCTCCACGGGGGTGGGGATCGTTTCGGCGGCCTTTGGTCGCCAACGCACCAAGACGAGCAGCGTGCCGACGAACGAGATGGCGTTGATGCCGAACACCCACTCCGGGCCCGAGGCGGCGATGATCAGACCCCCGATCGCCGGGCCGATGGCGCGGCCGACGTTGAACGTCATCGAACTCAGTGCAATGGCCTGCCCGAACTGCTCCTTGCCCACCAGGTCGGGCTGGATCGCCATCCACGCCGGTGCCATGAGGGCAGTTCCCACGCCGAGGGCGGCCGTGAGGCCCAGCACGCCGATCGGTGAGATCGCGTCGAGGAACGTGAGCAACGCCATCGTGAACGCGGTGACCATCATGAACGCCTGGGTCGCCACGAGCAGCTTGCGGCGATCGAACAAATCGGCCAGCGCGCCGGCAGGGATGCCCACCAGGAACACCGGCAAGAACGTTGCCGTCTGCACCATCGCGACGATCGCCGACGACGCGCCGAGGTCACCCAACAGCCACGCGGCACCCACGGTCTGCATCATCGAGCCCAGGTTCGACGCCAGCTGACCGATGAACAGGGCGAAGAACACTCGGTTGCGCAGCGGTGCCCACGCCGAGGTGCTGCTGGGGGGCGGTGTCGCAGCG
Source organism: Ilumatobacter sp. (assembly GCA_035512975.1). Classification (GTDB taxonomy): domain Bacteria; phylum Actinomycetota; class Acidimicrobiia; order Acidimicrobiales; family Ilumatobacteraceae; genus Ilumatobacter. The sequence goes on along the minus strand of DATKCX010000161.1, from coordinate 15,093 downwards.
GCGTCGGTCATGAACGCCAATCTTCGCACGCGGCCACGCCCGCGAGTAACGGGCTGGTCAGGCGTTGAGCGTGGCGTCGAGGCGAGCGACGAGCGTTGGCACCTCGGCCAGGGCTCGCAGCGCATCGTTCAGGTGTGTGCAGCCGTTCATCCTTCCCAGGCGTTCCAACACGGTGGTGCGAAGCTCGTGGATCGGCGTGCCCACCAGGTTGCGCGCATTGAGGATCGCCGACGGACACTCCGTGAACGGCAGCACGCGCGGGTCAGGCTCGACCGAGAGCAACTCGAACGTCACGGCGTCTGCGGTTGCTCGCAGGAGGTACTCGTGGATGGCTGTCCGGCCGCCGTCGTCGTCGTGGGCGCTGTCTTGAAAGGCCGAATCGATCACGATCACGTCGCCGTCGCCGTTCGATTCCCTCCAGACGTCGATTCGACGCGCACGTCGCATCGACGCGGTGCCGGCCGGCCGCTTGAAGTCGTGCCAGCCGTCGGGGTCGGCCGGGTTGACGAGCGGCACAACTCGCTTCGCCGTGGGGGCCAACACGCTCTGGCCGCGCGGTAACAGCGCACTGGAGCCAGGGCTGAACCCGATGCACACGCCTTCTGACGGTCGACGCGGGCCGTCGGTGTTCACGGGCGGCGGCTCGAGGTTGCGCATGATCGACCAGCCAGCGATGAGGCTGGTGCCAGAGATGTCGTCGAGCAACAGGTACAACGGCGAGCCAGATGCGCGCTCGCCGGGGAGCACTTCATCGAGAGCGGCACGCAGGTGGCCGCCGCCGCGCGAGCCGACCAGATCGCCGATGTTGGCGCGGGACGGCTGACACGTGATCGCCTCGATCGAACGGTTGGTCCCGATCGCAATCTCGGTGGTGGCGGAGTCGACGACGAGCGGCGGCCGGTCGGCGTCGACTGTGATCGCATCGCGGGCACTCCCGTAGAGCATGAGGCCGTCCTCGAAGGCACCGGGAAACTGCATGTCGACGGAGCTGGTGCGACGAATCGAACGCGACGGTCGGGCTGGGGCCGCGCCTGCGGGGCCGTTGACAACGGGCGATGGGGGTGACTCGTGCATGTTGGCCTCCTGAACACTGGCCGGGTGGGGGTGCTCCCACCGTATCGGTTGACGTCGCACGCCCCCCGATTGGGCGGCCTGCGCCGGCCGCTCTATCGTCACTCGGATGAACGCTGACAGTGCCGCAGCGATCGTGGGCGTCGCTCAGGTCGTGCAACGCCCCGGTGACCTCGCCCTGGTCGACGCCCTCGGACCCATCGAGTTGATGGTCGCGGCCGCCCGGGCGGCAGCTGCCGATGCCGGAGGCGAGGGGTTGCTCACTCGGGTCGGCTTCGTCGGGGTTGCCGGCGGTTGGTGGCGGTATCGCAACCCTGGGCAGTTGGTGGCAGCCGAGATCGGCTGCGACGGTGCGCGCGCGGCGCTGGCCGCGGTGTCGGGCACCGGACCGCAAGACATGCTGGGCTTGGCCGCGGAACGCATCACGCGCGGCGAACTCGACGTCGCGTTGATCGTCGGTGGTGAAGCCAGGTGGACCATGCAACGGCTCAAGCGCCTCGGCGAAGTGCCGACGTGGACGGTCGCCGAGGGGGAGGGCGATCCCGAGCGCGTGTCGGGCTTTCCCGACGAGATGCTCGCCGAGATGGGCGTGCTCGGCTCGGCGACGGCAGCGTATGCCTTGTTCGACGATCGGCTGCGCTCGGCGCATGGCCGTACGGTGCCCGAGCAACGCGACCATGTCGCCGCTCTGTGGTCACGCCTCAGTCATGTCGCTGCTCGCAATCCGTACGCCTGGGATCAGACGCCACACGCTCCAGCGTCGATCCGTGACGCATCTAACGACAATCGGATGATCGCGTTCCCGTACACCAAGGCGATGGTGGCGAACAACACCGTCGACATGGGGTGTGCAATCCTGCTGTGCAGCGTCGGCGTTGCGCGTTCGCTCGGTGTGTCCGCTGACCGGATGGTGTTTCCGCAGGTCGTCACCAGCAGCCACGAGACGTGGACGGTCGCGACTCGAAACGAGCTTCACGAGTCGCCCGCACTGGTTGCTGCCGGTCGCGCCGCGTTCGACCACGCCGGCCACGGTCCCGATGACTTCGCCCACGTCGATCTGTACGCCTGCTTCCCGTCGATCGTGCAGATGAGCTCGGACGCACTCGGGCTCGGTTCGGGCGTTGGCACCGATCGAGCACTGTCGACCACAGGTGGATTGGGGTTTGCAGGTGCGCCGGTGGGCAACGCTGTCGGTCATTCCATCGCGTCGATCGTCGAGCGGGTTCGCATTGGCGGCCTGGGGCTCGTACACGGCAACGGAGGCAGCGCAACGAAGCACTCGTTCGCCGTCTATGCCGATCATCCCCCCACGTCCTTTGCGCGCATCGATGTGCAAGAACAGATCGATCTGCGGGCGCGACGCGCGTTGGCCGCCGACTGCGATGGCGTCGCCACGGTCGAGGCTGCAACGGTGGTCTACGACCGCGGCGGGCCGTCGCACGTGTTGGCCGCGGTACTCGACGCCACAGGTGCTCGCGGGTGGGCGACGTGTCGCGACGAAACGGTGTGTGCTGAGAGCGAGGCGGTCGGGATCGATGGGATCACGGTCACACTCGACGGTTCGGGGTCGTTCGTCCCGGTGTAATTCGTCTGGTGTAGTTCGTCTGTGTGCGTCACGAGTTGGCGAGGGTCGGCGGTGTTGTGGCAACGTGCTGCGATGTACCAGGAGATTCTCTACGAGGTCGACGATCCTGTCGCGTTGATCACGCTCAACCGGCCCGAATCGTTGAACGGCTGGAACCAGACGTTCGATGACGAAGTCGCCGATGCCCTGAGGCGCGCACAGGAGGACCCGTCGGTGTTCGGCATCATCATCACCGGTGCGGGACGGGCGTTCAGCGCCGGTGCCGACATGAAGTTGCTGGAAGGTCTCACGTCAGGCGAAGGCGATGCCGGCGGATTGCTCGGTGGCATCGGCAGCGACACCGATCGCTCGCTCCTTCCAGACGGCGACTTCAACGGACGATTTCCGTACATGATGATGATCGACAAGCCGATCATCGCCGCCATCAACGGCCCGGTGGCCGGCATGTCGTACGCGTTCGCGCTGTGTTGCGACATCCGAGTCGCCAGCCCAGACGCGATGTTCGTTACAGCATTCTCTCAACGCGGGCTCATCGCCGAGTGGGGCCTCAGCTGGCTGCTCTCCTCGCTCGTAGGTCCTTCGGTAGCGCTCGACCTGCTCTTCACGTCGCGCAAGGTGATGGGGGAGGAGGCGGTCAGGCTTGGGTTGGCGAACTACCTCACGCCGGCAGACGAACTGGTGTCGTTCTGCCGTGAGTACATCGAACGGCTGGCAGCGACCACGTCGCCCACGTCGCTCGCGATCATGAAACGTCAGGTCTACCAGCAGGTGCACCGAGGGCTCGGGCTTGCCGAGTATGACTCCCAACGGCTGATGATGGACAGTTTTCATCGGCCCGATTTCGAAGAGGGCGTCACCTCGTTCATCGAAAAGCGCCCGCCAGTGTTCAAGCGTCTGGGCAGCGACAACGACTGAGTTCCCCGATCGGTTCGCTGCTTCGCCCCGGTCCGGCAACTGTCAGGATCGGACAACACACAGTGAAAGTGAGTACGGAACATGCCTGCAGCAACAGAGTGGACCTTCGATGGAGCCAACGCCCCGATCGTGGCCCGCGCGTGGCCAGCGCCAGACGAGAGTTCGTTCATCGCAGTCTTGGTGCACGGCTACGGCGAGCACATCGGTCGCTACGAACATGTGGCTGCTTCGCTGGCAACCATCGGTGGAGTGGTGTACGGGCTCGACCACCTTGGCCACGGCAAGAGTGGCGGTGAGCGGGTGCTCATCGAGAACTTCGATGGCGTGGTCGAAGACGTTCATGCCGTGGTGGCTGCGTCGCGAAACGCCCACCCTGGCCTTCCGGTGGTGCTCATCGGGCACTCCATGGGTGGCATGATCGGTGCCCGTTATGCCCAGGTGCATGGTGACGTGCTCGACGCCGTGGTGCTGTCGGGCGCGGCGATCGGCAGTTTCGATCTGGTGAGCATGCTGCTGTCGCTCGACGAGCTGCCAGACATCCCGCTCGACCCGTCGATCCTCTCTCGGGATGCCACCGTTGGCGAGGCCTACGCAGCTGATCCACTCGTCTGGCACGGTCCGTTCAAGCGACAGACCCTGCAAGGGTTTGCCGACACCATTGCGGCCATCGGCGCTGCGGGTTCACTCGGCCACCTCCCGTTGATGTGGATACACGGTGAAGATGACCAGTTGGTGCCCATCGAAGGCACGCGTCACGGCATGGCGGCGTTGCGCGGTGACACGTTCCGCGAGCGCACGTATCCCGGAGGTCGTCACGAGGTCTTCAACGAGACCAACAAGGACGAAGTGCTGGCCGACGTGAACGCGTTCATCGTCGACACGCTCAACCTGTAGCAACCGCGCTGATGCGGCGTCGCCGTTCGGCCTCGTCGCATCCGCGCAAGTCGGCCACACCGTGTTCGGTCACCACCATGTTCACATGGTGCGCCGGAGTGGAGACCACCTCGACATCGTCCACGATGGTTGGCGAACCGTCGGCCGCGGTGGAACGGAGAGCCACGATCGACAGACCACCAGGCGACAGTGACGCCCCTTCGCAGAAGTCGGGGTGGCCGCCGCGGGCGGCAATGGTGCGCCCGCCGACGCGTTCCAGGTTGACCGAACCGTCGAGCGCCACCTGCACCGCAGTATTGCAACTGACGAACCGTGGGATCGCCGTCAATCGTTCGAGATCGTGCGTGACGCCCACCGGTTGCATGTCGAGCATCCCGACGGCGAACAGGTCGGCGATCGGCTGACCTCCCCAGGCGTAGGCCGCGGTGACGGGGCCGAGGAGCAATCGACGGTCGTGCAGCCGGGCGATCGCATCGGTGACCAGACCCGACCAGATGTGCACCGGGCGATTCAGGGCCAGCGCGATGCCTTCGGCGATACCGCCCAAACCGAACTGCAACGTTGGTTCGTCGGGGAGCAACGCTGCGACGGTGGCACCGATGGCGAGGTCGATGTCATCTGCCGGGCGCCCAGGCCGCGGCGTCGACCCAGACAACGGCGGCCGGTTCACCACCGCGACCACGTTGCCGGCAATGGGAGGAGCGCCGAGATCGATACCACCTGGATCGACCTCGACCACGAGTCGTTCTGCGTGACGCGCCACCGCATCCGCCCATCCGAGCGACCCGGTGTGGACGAGTTGGCCGCCGCGAAGCACACCCGGCACCACCCCCACCGTCGGCGGGGCAGCGGCGATCAGTGGCGGAACCTCCCTCAAGCTGATCGGGAGCGCGGTGATTCGCCCGTCGTCGACGAACCGTGACAAGGCATATCCCGCGAGTGTGGTTCGAGCGCGAAAAGACGGATCGTCGAGCCATGAGTGCCGTTCCACCGTCCAGCCGAGTGTGATCTCAACGGGGGCTGCCGCGTCGAAGCCTGCAGCTGTCATCACGTCGGCCGGCGACAGCCGCGCAGAAACCGGTCCGTCGGAGTACCAGAGCGTCGGCACTCAGGCGCGGGTGATCGAGAACGCCGGAATGACTCGCGGTGCGGCGCTCGTGATGTACTCGCCGAACTGTGGCATCAGCGCCGCTTGCCGGCGGAGCTTTGCCTGGCCGTCGTCTTCGGGCAGTTCGGTCACGGTGGCTGTGAACGTGTCGGTGCCGTACTCGACGGTGATCACCGGCCGGGCTCGGACGTTGTACGCCCAATCTGGATCGGTGGGCGCGCCGCCCTTCGACGCGAACACGGTGATCTCGTCACCCTCGACGAGCGCCACCAGTGGAATCTCGCGCACCTTGCCCGACTTGGCTCCAATGGTGTGCAAGATGGCCAGCGGGGCATCCCCGAACTGGGAGGCCTTGCCGCCGTTTGCTCGGAAATCTTCGATGATGGCCAGGTTCCAATCGCTCATGGTGCCAACCTACCGGTTCAGCTGTGGCGCTCGAAGGCTGCCAGCACGGCGCGAAGCGAGGCGGTGGTGATGTTGGGGTCTGTGCCGATGCCCCACAGGACGTTGCTGTCGTTGTCGTCGCCAGTGGTGATGGTTTCCACGTAGGCGACGGCCTGCGCGTTCGAGCCTCGACCGATCGCATGCTCGGTGTAGTCGACCACGTCGAACGGGGTACCGAAATGCGTCACGATCGCGGCGACGAACGCTTCGACCGGGCCGTCTCCCTCGCCGATGAGTGTGATGGGCGTGCCGTCGACGTCGACCTGTGCGGTGATGTTGGTGCGGGCTTCCTTCGTGTGCAGCTCGTGGGTGCGCAGGTTGAAGCGGGGCTCTTCGGGGAGGTACTCGCCGATGAATGTGTCCCACATGACCCCAGGAGTGATCTCGGTGCCCGAGTCTTCGGTGACGTGTTGGATGGCCTTGGAGAACTCGATCTGCAGGCGGCGCGGCAGGTCGAAACCGTGCTCTTCCTTCATCACGTAGGCGACGCCGCCCTTGCCCGACTGTGAGTTCACGCGGATCACCGCTTCGTAGCTGCGTCCCACGTGGTGCGGGTCGATCGGCAGATACGGCACGCCCCAACGCTCGTACTCGCCGTGCGAACTGCGCGCCGCCAGCGCGTCGAAGCCCTTTTTGATGGCGTCTTGATGGCTGCCCGAGAATGCGGTGTACACCAAGTCGCCCACGTACGGCAGGCGCTCGGGTACCGGCAGGCGGTTGCAGTATTCGGCGGTTCGACGCAGCTTGTCGATGTCGGAAACGTCGAGCTCTGGATCGACGCCGTTGGCGAACAGATTCATCGCCAAGTTGACGACGTCGACGTTTCCGGTGCGCTCTCCGTTGCCGAACAGGGTGCCTTCCACTCGGTCAGCGCCGGCCATCACGCCGAACTCTGCGGCGGCCACGGCGCAGCCGCGGTCGTTGTGCGGGTGCAGACTGACCACGACCGAGGATCGGTTCTTGATCGTGCGGCAGAACCACTCGATCACGTCGCCATAGACATTGGGCGAGTAGCACTCCACCGTGGCAGGCAGGTTGAGGATGATCGGCCGCTCCGGTGTGGGCTCGATCACATCCATGACCGCTTCGCACACCTCGATCGCGTATTCCGGTTCGGTGAGGGTGAAGCTCTCGGGCGAGTACTCGTAGCGGACGGCCGTTTCCGGAATCGTCTCTTCCAGCTTTCGGCAGATCTTCGCGCCATTGACCGCGATCGCCTTGATGCCTTCGGTGTCGAGACCGAACACCACGTCGCGCTGCAGCGGATTGACGGAGTTGTAGAAGTGAACGATGGCTCGCGGAGCGCCTGCGATCGCTTCGTAGGTTCGTTCGAGGAGTTCCTGACGGCACTGCACCAGCACCTGGATGTGTACGTCGTCGGGGATCAGGTCGTCGTCGATGAGTTGACGCACGAAGTCGAAGTCGGGCTGGCTGGCTGCCGGAAATCCGACTTCGATCTCTTTGAATCCCATCTCGACCAGCTCTTGGAACATCTTCAGCTTGCGCGACGGGTCCATCGGGTCGATCAACGCTTGGTTGCCGTCGCGAAGATCGACAGAACACCACAGCGGAGCCTTGTCGATGACGACGTTCGGCCAGGTGCGGTCGCGCAGGACGATCGGCACATAGGCCTGGTACTTCTCGAACGGCATCTTCTTGGGTGTCACGTTTGCTGGTGGCATGTCGGGTACTCCGTGTTGGGCAGTCGAATGGCGGGCAGTGAAATCGGTGTCGAAAAATGAAGAAGCCCCCAGGCCTTGTGGGCTGGGGGCGGGCGAACGCGCTATGTGAGCGTCGCCCTACAGAAGAAGGAGGAGCTCGCGAGTCGTCATGGAAGTCCCACTATAAACGATCTCGCCCCCGCCACCAACCGGGAATTCTGGCGAGGGCGAAATCAAGCCTCGGGAGCCCATGGATGCGGGTGGGCTCCCGAGGCGATCTGTCACTCGATGTTGCGTCCGTGAGGCGTCAGATACGCCGGTCGGTCGCACGTCGTGCGAAGGTGTCTGCGGGTGGGCGTGTTCCGTACACGCGGCGGGCGACGTTGCCGGTGACCAACAGAGCGAACGCAACGACGAGCAAACTGCCGAGGGACGTTCCCATGGTCGGCAGCGCTCGGGTGAGCGAACGTTCTGCCCCGTCCGGGCTCGGAGTAGCGTTGACGATGGGAAAGAGCGAGTCGGCGGCGCCACCGGTCTGGTTCCCGCCAGAAGTTGTGCAGTTCGAACTCACGCCGCCAGCGACCACCGGTGCGCTGCACCGGTCGAGGTTGACGGTGGAGCCCGGTAGCGAATTTCCGGTGGCGCCGCCGAGGGGGAGATCGGCGATGACGCGGTCGTCGGTGGTGACGACGGCGCGGTTGGATGCAACGTGGGGTGCGGGGGTCGCCGCGTTGGCAGGCTGCGCCGACATGAAGCCGACGGCTATAGCGAGTGTGGCTGTAGTGCACAGCCGAGCGGTGATCCGCATCGTTGATCGAGCCCTTGAGTTGCATCCGGGTGAGGTGATTCCTCATCCATGCACACCCATCAAGGGGGCCGCCGATCACGGCTGTTTCAAAAACTTTTCAGTGAAAGATTTTCAGTGACTGATCTTCAGCGAATGGTTCAGCCGCCGCCGAGCAGACCGCCGAGGCCATCGATGAGGCCTGGCAAGAGTCCGGGCACCGTGGTGGTCGGGCTGCTCGGCACCACCGTTGTGCCTGACACCATGGTTGTGGTGGTGGGTGTTGGCGATGGCAACACCGTGCCGACGAGACCTCCGACGACTCCGCCGTCAACGACACCGCCGACCGTGCCGGCGAGATCGTCGACGGTGAGCAGCGTGCTGTCGACGACGCCTCCCACCGGGTCGAGTACCGGAGACAGGTCGACACCCAGCACGGTCCCCACGCCGTCGACCGTTTCGACGACACCATCGACCAGACCATCGACGGCATCGGTGGTGTCGTCGACCACCGTGGCCACCGCACCGCCCACGTTGGGATCGGTGAGGATCGTCGTCACCACGTTGGTGCCGCCCGGAGTTGCTCCTACCACACCGGTCAGTGGCGTCGGCAACACACCCTCAACGGTTGTGGTCGGGCCGCCGGCGGGCATGCCAACAGGAGAAGGGCCCGCGGGGACTGGCTGCGTCGGCGGGGCATCGTCGAGCAGCGTGTCGGTCGCGCTCGGAGTTGCGGCGGGCAGCACCACGGGCACTGTTGTCGTGACGGTTGTCGTCGCCGTTGTCGTCGCCGTGGACTCGATCGCACGAGTGGTCACAGGAACGTTCGTAGCGCCAGTGGTTGCGCCGAATGCCGACGGCGCGTCGATGGGGTCGGACGACTCGTACATCGACTGGGCCGCTGCAGCACGCGCCGTCTCGCTGTTCTGATGATCGCTCAGAACCGCTCCCGCGACGATCAGCGCGACGATCGGCGCGGCCGCTGTGGCAACAATGGGTGCGTTGACTGCGCTGAACGCCATCAACACCTGGCGGCCGGAGGCGGCGAGCAACGTCATCCAACCCGCCGAACGCAGTTTGCCGTTCAGTTCGGTCATGTCGTCTCGCACCGATTGGCAGTCGGTGCAAGACCGCAGATGTGACTCGATGCGCCGCACGGTGCCAGGTGCCGCCATGTGTTGCACGTACCCCGGAAGGTTGGCCCGCACCCGTGAGCAGTCGGGGTGGCGGCATGGCCGCTGGGTGTGCACCCGCAGGTAGGAACGTCCGAGTGCACGCCGCGCCCGATTGCTCAGCGATGCGACGGCACCGGGGTCGAGTTCGGTGCCTTCGGCGACGTCGGTTGGTGTGTGGCCTTCGATGCACGTGCTCCACAGCACCGATTGGAATCGTTCGGGCAGTTCCTGGAACGCCACTTCCACGTCGCCAGCGATCCGCATCAGATCGTGGTCGCTGGGCCGATCGAGGAAGTTGTGTTCCGTGGGTAACGCTCGTGCCGAGTCGGTTCGAGTGCGCAACTTGGTGACGGTGTTGCGAACTGACCTGAGAGCGTAGACGGCGAAGTCGTCGCGAGGTCCGCCGCCACGTTGGATGGCGCGCAAGGTGTTGGCGAACACTTCGCTGACGACGTCGTCAGCCTCGTAGCGGTCGCGGGTGAGGCGGCCGGCGACGCTACGAATCGAATGCTCGTACAACTCGTACAGCTCGGCGTACGCGGACGCGTCGCCTCGACGCACAGCGTCGATCAACTCGCGATCAGTGGAGTTCTGTCCGCCCGGTTGGTCGGTATCGAGCCCGTCGATAACCGTCATTCCTGCCATTCAATCACTCTTGGTGTTGGGTGCGTCACTGTAGATCACCACAGGGCACTGTGGAAAGCAAGTTGTAAGTATTGCGTTGGGACCACAAGTTTGTCGCGCCCGCCTCGATCTGGCCAATGGGGGGATGCACGCGTGGATCGGTGGAGGCAGCGATGGACGGGGGGCGACGTCGCATCCATCTGTGATGCCGCCATCCCTCCTGATCGAGAGATACCCTGCGTCCATCATGAATGACGCAAACGCACGGCCATCGGGCCGCGGCAGTGCTCGAGGTGGTCGCGACCGTCGTCGCAGCTCCTCGGGTGAAACATCGAACCGGCGACCACGAGAGGATGACGGGCCGCAGCGGTCGGGCAATCTCACCTCGATGAACGCGTTGCCCCCGGTGGAAGTACCCACGGGCTTCGCGGCGTTGGGTGTGCCGCTGCGTATCGACGAAGGCCTTGCGGCATGTGGGTTCGCGCAGCCGTTCGCCATCCAGCTCGAAGCGATCCCCGTCGCCATGCAGGGTCGCGATGTGTGCGGCCGCGCCAAAACCGGTTCAGGCAAGACGCTCGCATTCGGCGTGCCCATGCTCGCTCGCATCACCGACACCGCCGAACCGCGGCGCCCGCTCGGCTTGGTGCTCGTGCCCACTCGTGAACTTGCGGTGCAGGTCGCCGAGGTGCTCGAACCCATCGCCAAGCAAGCCGGCATGCGTGTGGCCGCGGTGTACGGCGGTGCCAGTCGACACGATCAGATCACCCTGCTCGAACGCGGTGTCGAACTCGTGGTGGCAACGCCGTTGCGCCTCATCGACCTCATCAAATCTGACGAAGTCGTGCTGAGCGATGTCCAGATCATGTGCCTCGACGAAGCCGATCGCATGGCCGACGACGGGTTCACACCGCAGGTCGAGTGGATTCTGCGTCATTGCACGGGTCGCAAGCAGACCATGTTGTTCTCCGCCACCCTCGACGGTGACGTGGGCCACCTCATTCGCCACTACCTCACCGACCCCATCGAGATCGCTGTCGATCAGGCCACCGACACCGTCGGCAGCATGCACCATCTCTTTCTCGCGGTGCACCACATGGACAAAGACAAAGTCATCGGTGCCATCGGCCAAGGCATCCCGAAGATCGTGGTGTTCTGTCAGACGAAACGACTCTGTGATCGGGTCACGGCCAATCTCAGTGACCTCGGCGTCAACGTCGCCGCGATCCACGGGGACCTGCCCCAGAAATCGCGCGAGCGCGCCTTGCAACAGTTCGCCGAAGGCAAGTTGGCCGTGCTCGTCGCCACCGACGTGGCAGCTCGCGGTATCGACATCGACGACATCGGGGCAGTCATCCACTACGACCCGGCTGGCGACCAGAAGGACTACCTGCACCGCTCGGGCCGAACCGCTCGCGCCGGTCGCGACGGTTGGGCGATCACGTTCGTCGAGTACAACCAGCACACGCAGATGCGCATCCTGCAGCGTCGCTTGCGGCTACCGATCGAGAAGCCCATCGAGGTGTTCTCGAACAACCCCAACTTGCGCGACCTGTCGATGTTCGGTGCCGACATCGTCACCGGGGCCGACATCATGGCCGCCATCGAATCCGACCCGGTGTAAGAGAGTCAGCGGATAGGTCGAGACACCTATGGAGCGAGATCCAACCGAAGAACGCCTCGCCCAGATGGTCGACGCGGCGGCTCGAACGCCCGCCAGTGACGTGCTCGGTCTGCTCGACGTCATGCGCCGGTTGCTCGGAGCGAGCGCGGTTCGGTTCTATGTTGCCGACTACGCGCTGAGGTGTCTGCAACAGATCGACCGCGCCGGCAACGTTGGCGAACCGCACCGAATCGAAGGAACCTTCGTCGGACGAGTGTTCACCGCCGACGAGGTCCAGGTGTCTGATTCTGCTGGCACGGAGCCGACCACGGTGTCGCTGCCGCTGATGGAGGGCACGAGCCGGATCGGCGTGTTGCAACTGGACTACGACGAGTGGAACGGCGTTGCCCCCGATCCGTTCGATCCGATTGTGGCGACCTTTGTCATGAGCTGGACCCTGAAGAGCCGCTACAGCGACGCGTCGGCTCGGGCTCGTCGGGCGGAACCGATGTCGGTCGAGGCCGAGGTGCAGTGGGATCTGATCCCGCCGCTCTCGTGTTCCACCCCAGAAGTCGCGCTGAGCGCGATTCTGCAACCCGCCTACGAGATCGGCGGCGACTCGTTCGACTACGCCGTCGACGCTGCGCATCTCGAGTTCGCCATCACCGACGCGGTCGGCCACGGTCTGTCTGCCGTTTTGATGTCAGCAGCTGCGATCAACAGTCTGCGCAACGCACGGCGCGCCCAGATCGGTTTGGTGGCGGCCTACGAACAGGCCGATCGCAGCGTGGCCGCGCAGTTCGGCCACTCGAACTTCGTGACCGCGCTCATGGGAAACCTCGATCTGCAATCCGGAGTCCTCACGTGGATCAACGCGGGCCACGTCTTGCCGATGCTCGTCCGCAACGGCACCTTCGCCGGCACGCTGGCGTGCAAGCCGTCGAGACCGCTCGGGCTTGGTGGCGCGGTGGTCGAAGTCGCTGAGACAAGCCTGCAACGGGGCGATCGAGTGCTGTTCTACACCGACGGCATCACCGAGTCGCGATCGTCGGCTGGCGCGTTCTTCGGCGACGACCGTCTCGCTGACTTCTTGGTCCGTGCCGCACTCGAACGCCCATCGGTACACGAAACCGTCCGGCGCCTCTCAGAGAACGTCTTCGACTTCAGCGACGGGGTCCTCCGCGACGACGCGACCATGCTCCTCATGGAATGGCACGGAGCCACGCCGTAACGGTTACGGCAGCCAGGCGGGGCGCGACGACTCGAAGGCATCGATGTCGCCGACGTGGGCCATGGTGAGCCCGATGTCGTCGAGGCCGTTGAGGAAGCGGTGCTGCGTGGGGGCATCCATGGGGAACTGGGCGACGATGCCCGCGGCGGGAACTTCCACCACGAGGCGTTCCACGTCGACCGTGATGTCGGTCTGCGGGTCGGCTTCGATCGCTGCCCAGATCTGTTCCACGGTGGATTCCGGCAACACCACCGGAACGAGCCCGTTCTTGGTGCAGTTGTTGCGGAAGATGTCGGAGAAACTCGGTGCGATCACCGCGTCGAAACCGCCCTGTTGAATGGCCCACACGGCGTGCTCGCGGCTGGAACCCACACCGAACGCGGGGCCGGCAACGAGCACCGAAGCGCCCTGGTACTGCTCCTGATTGAGCACGAAGTCACGGTCGTCACGCCATGTCGCAAACAAGCCCTTTTCGAATCCGGTGCGCTCGACCTGCTTCAACCACTCGGCCGGAATGATCTGGTCGGTGTCGACGTCGCTGCGCTTGAGCGGCACGCCGGTACCGGAAATGACGGTGACGGCTTTCATGACGTTGCTCCTTCGATCGGTGGCAGGTCTTCCGGTGTGGCGAACGTTCCCTGCACGGCGGTCGCCGCGGCGACGGCGGGGGAGACGAGGTGGGTGCGTCCGCCACGTCCTTGGCGGCCCTCGAAATTGCGATTGCTCGTACTGGCCGAACGCTCACCCTGGGTCAGCTTGTCGGGGTTCATGGCGAGGCACATCGAGCAGCCGGGCTCGCGCCAGTCGGCACCGGCGGCACGGAAGATCTCGTGCAGCCCCTCCGCCTCGGCTTGCAGCTTCACTCGGTGGGAACCGGGCACCACCATCACGCGGGGCACGGTGACGGTGCGGCCCTCCATCACCGCGGCGGCGGCACGCAGATCTTCGATGCGGCTGTTGGTGCATGAACCGATGAACACCGTGTCGACAGCGATCGATCGCATGGGTGTGCCGGGTGTGAGACCCATGTACTCGAGGGCGCGCCCCACGTTCTCGCGAGTCGATGGGTCGGCGAAGTCGTCGGGCGCGATCAACCCGGCGCGAGCACCGGCTTCGATCGACATGTTGCACACGGTCATGCGGCCCTCCATGGAGAGGTCGCTGATTGCCTGACCGCGATATTCGATGACGTAGCCGATGCCACCGCTCGTGCCGATCTCTCCGATGATGGCGAGCACGATGTCTTTGGCGGTCACGCCTGCCGGTGCCGGGCCGTCGACGGTGACCGACATCCACTTCGGTCGACTCTGCGGCAGCGTCTGCGTGGCGAGTACGTGTTCGACCTCACTCGTTCCGATGCCGAACGCAATTGCCCCGAAGGCCCCATGGGTGGCGGTGTGGCTGTCGCCACACACCACCGTCATGCCCGGAAGGGTGCGGCCCTGCTCGGGTGCGATGACGTGGACGATGCCCTGGTTGGCGTGGCCCATCGGGTAGTTGGTCACGCCGAACTCGGCTGCATTGCGACGTAGCGTGTCGACCTGTTTTGCCGAGATCTCGTCGGCGATGGGCTGATCGATGTCTGCAGTTGGCACGTTGTGATCTTCGGTCGCCAAGGTGAGTTCTGGTCGGCGCACCTTGCGGCCTGACAGACGCAAGCCGTCGAACGCCTGCGGGCTGGTGACCTCATGAATGAGGTGCAGATCGATGTACAACAGGTCGGCTTCGCCCGGCGTGGAATGAACGAGGTGCCGGTGCCACACCTTCTCGGGCAGCGTCATCGGCCGGTTCACCTGGTCCTGGTTCACACGGTCCTGGTTCACACGGTCCTGGTTCACACGGTCCTGGTTCACATGGTCCTGGTTCACGTCGTCCTGGCTTTCGTCGTGACGGAGGTCATCGGTTTGGGCATTGTAGGCATCCCACTTTCTGAGATAACATTCTTGCGGTATGGACAGCGTAACGGGAGTTGGCGTACTCGACAAGAGTGTCCTGGTGATG
>DATKCX010000160.1:0-33217 GCA_035512975.1 Ilumatobacter sp. | reverse complement strand
GATCGATCCGTACACGTCGATCCGCGGGTAGTCGGGGTCGTCGGACTTCCACACCGGGATCGGCGAACCCCAGAATCGGTTGCGCGAAATGTTCCAATCGCGGGCGTTCTCGAGCCATCGACCGAACTGCCCGTCTTTAATGTGCGCCGGCGACCACGTGATGTCTTGGTTCAACTCGACCATGCGGTCGACGAACTTGTTCACCGCCACGAACCACGACGACACGGCGCGCTGGATGAGTGGGCTTTCACACCGCCAACAGTGCGGATACGGGTGATCGTAGGTTTCGTGGCGGAGGAGCAGACCGGCCGCCTTCAGATCAGCAATGATCGCCTTGTTCGCCTCGAAGACCTGCAGGCCCGCGTACGGCGGTACGTCGGCGGTGAATCGGCCGCCTTCGTCGACTGGGTTCGCCACTTCGATCCCCGCAGCGTCGGTGACCACCTTGTCCTCTTCACCGAAGGCCGGAGCGATGTGCACCATGCCCGTACCGTCTTCGGTGGTGACGTAGTCGGCCGACAGCACCTGGTGCGCGTTCTCACGACCGACGAAGAAGTCGAACGGCGGTATGTAGCGCGTGCCGAGGAGTTCCGAGCCTCGGTACCGACCCACCACGGTGGGATCGTCTCCGAGTTCACGCGCGTAAGCGGCGACGCGAGCTTCGGCGAGCAGGAACTGCTCGCCGGGATGATTCGCCGATTCCACCACGACGTACTCCACATCGGGGTGCACGGCGGCGGCAAGGTTCGACGGCATCGTCCACGGTGTGGTGGTCCACACGAGCGCCAGCACGTCGTGCAACGGCGTGCCAGGCGCTTGGAGTCGGAGGCCCACGGTGACCGCTGGATCCTGACGCGGCCGATACGTGTCGTCCATCTTGATCTCCGTGTTGGACAACGGTGTCTCGCAGCGCCAGCAGTACCAGAGCACCCGGTAACCCTCGTAGATGAGGCCCTTGTCGTGCAGGGTCTTGAACGCCCACATGACCGACTCCATGTAGTCGCGATCGAGCGTCTTGTAGTCGTTGTCGAAGTCGACCCAACGCGCCTGGCGCGTGACGTAGTCACGCCACTCACGCGTATAGCGCAACACGCTCTCGCGGCACGCCGCGTTGAAGGCGTGGATACCGAACTTCGTGATCTCGGGATGCCCGGAGATGCCGAGTTCCTTCTCGGTCTGCACTTCGGCCGGCAGACCGTGGCAGTCCCAGCCGAAGCGCCGCTCGACGCGTTTGCCGCGCATCGTCTGGTAGCGCGGTACGGCGTCTTTGACGAACCCGGTGAGGAGATGCCCGTAGTGCGGTAGCCCGTTCGCGAACGGTGGGCCGTCGTAGAACACGAACTCGTTCTCGCCGTTGTGCCCGCCGGGGCGCGCCTCCACCGAACGACGGAACGAGTCGTCGGCCTCCCAGCGCGCCAAGATCGCCTGCTCGAGGGCTGGGAGATTCGGCTGCGAGGCTACGTCTGGGTAGTTGGATGTCACGTCTGGCTCCTGTTGTTCGTCAGTTGCCAGGGACGAGATCACTCCCGCGGTACCACCCTGCTTGCCTGCTCCCACGGGAGCAGGCCACTTGCCTTCGCCAGCGGTGTCGGGCTGGACCCGCTCGGTTCTAGTGGGCTCGTCGGCAGGTGCTCGACTCGCTGTTCTTCCGAGGGCTCAGAGGTGATGGCCTCGTCGACGCCTTGTTGCCAACGCTACCGCTCAGTCGTCCCGCTCAGTCGTCCCGCTCAGTCGTCGTAGTCGTCTTGGTACGATTTCGCGGACGGCGGCTTGAGCAGGTACACGCCGTTGGCGACCTTTTCCATGGAACCGTCGAGGGCGTAACACAGACCGCTCGCGAAATCGATGAGTCGCCGCGACACTTCGCGGTCGGCACCTTCGATGTTCATGATGACGGGCTGTCCCTCTTTGTATTTGTCGGCAACTTCTTGAGCCTGATCGAAGCGGCGCGGGCTGACCGTTGACGGGTCGCTACCACCACCGGTTGGCCGTTGTGGAGCCGATTGTTTCGGGCGAACGTTCACGCTGGGTTCGTCGCGTTCGCGGCGCGCTTGCGACGGATCGAAGTCGCGTGATGGGAACGTGGGTCTGCTGGGCATCGTACGGACGACTCCTTCTGAGGCGTCGTCGCGTTGACGGCTGGGACGCTGTTCGGGCTCGGCAGGGCGCCGGCTACGAGGTGCAGGGTCGTAGTCGTCTTCGTACTCGTATTCGTCGTCGGGGCCTAGCCCCAACCACTCCATCGTGCCTTTCCAGAACGCCATGCGATCTCCTCCTCGCCTGAAAGCTATCGCACCAGCTAGGTGATGGTGCGGACAACACGCGGACCGAACAACGCGGTACCCACGCGGACTTGTGTGGAACCCTCCGCAACGGCTACTTCGAGATCGGCAGTCATACCCATCGAACAGACGCGCAAACCCAACCGTTCCATGGCGGCGCGAACCGCTCGAAATCCGGAACGCTCGGCGTCTGGCCCGCCGCCGGTAGGCCCCACGGTCATCAGACCGTCGACCACCAGTCCCGCTGCCAACGCCGATTCGAGCAGATCATCGACGCCGGCGAGCGGACAGCCGCCCTTGCCGGTCTCACCCGATGTGTCGACTTGCAGCAACACGCGTGCGCCAGGGTCACGGCGCGCGATCTCGTCGATCAGGCGAACGCGGTCGACGGTTTCGTAGACCGCCACCCTGCCGGCGAGTTGCCGTACTTTGTTGGTTTGCAGCTGACCGATGAAATGCAGAGCAACTCCCGCGAGTGCGTCTGATTTGCTCACCACCTCTTGCACGTAGTTCTCGCCCACGGCGTGATACCCGGCAGCCTGCACAGCGGCGATCGCGGCGACCGGGAAGGATTTGGTGACCGGGAGGAGCGAGACCTCCGAGCCTCCCCCGGCCGCGCTGATGCGTTCGCGGACCACGGCCAGCGCGGCAGCAACGGATGCATCGTCGAACTGCACCTGCTTTCCCGATGTCACGTGGCGACCTCTACCCCGGTGCTCACTTGCCAAGCAGCAACCACGTGCCGTTCGGGTTCCGCCCTGACCCGGTGCGAGAACCCATCGAACGAGCAGCCCGTGCAATCGGCGAGTAGGTCGACCCCGACGCCGTGGGCCGAGCAGCCCGCACGTACCGCGGCAGTCACGTCGAGGCCGTCGGTACCCCAACGGGTTGGTGACATCAGCTCGCCGATCGAGGCGTGTACCCCGGTGGCGACGGCAGCCGCGTCGACGCTACCGAATTCGTAGCAGCACGGACCGATCACCGGACCGAGCAGCGCCCGCTCGACGGGCTCGTCGAACGCGGCGAACGCGATGTCGATGATTCCCGCTGCCAGTCCGCGCCAGCCGGCATGAACGACCGCGAGCTGGGTGCCGGCACCGACCAACACGATCGGCGCACAGTCGCCCACCCAGCAACCGAGCACCGCATCGACTGCTGACGTGATTGCAACGTCACCGCGACTGCCGTCGGCATGGCCCGGCAGCGTGACGGTGACGACGCCGACACCGTGGTGCTCGTCGAGCTGGGTCCACGGGAGATCGACAAGATGTCGTCGCCGCTGCTCGAGTTCGTCGAAAGGGACCCGTTCGCGATGGAAATCACCGTCGACGCGAGTCGACCAACGCAGCTGTACGTGCGGCGTGTTACTTGAGGAACGACGGAACGTCGAAGTCGTCGTCGTCATCGTCTTCGGGCTCGGGGTCGGGCTCGGCGAAGAGTTCTGCGATGCGTGCCGACGGACGGTCGGCCACGAGCGACATGGAACCACTGTCGACCCGATCGAACCCGGCCGCGATGACGGTGACTTTGACTTCGTCGCCCATCTCGTCGTCGATGACGGTGCCGAAGATGATGTTCGCGTCTTGGTGTGCAACGGCGTGGATGATCTCAGCAGCGGCGTTCATTTCGAACAGACCCATGCTGGAAGGGCCCGTGATGTTCAGGAGGATGCCGCGTGCGCCGTCGATCGCGGATTCCAGCAACGGGCTGGAGATGGCTTGGCGGGCAGCCGATTGCGCTCGATCGTCGCCGCTGGCTTGGCCGATGCCCATCAGCGCGGAACCAGCGTCGGACAAGATCATCTTGACGTCGGCGAAGTCGGTGTTGATCAGACCCGGCGTGGTGATGAGGTTGGTGATGCCAGACACACCCTGCAGCAGCACTTCGTCGGCCATCTTGAACGCGTTGAGCACGCTGGTCTTTTCGTTGGCGACGCTGAGCAGGCGATCGTTCGGGATGACGATGAGCGTGTCGACTTTTTCTTTCAGCCGCTGCACACCATTTTCGGCTTGCACCGAGCGGCGCCGACCTTCGAAGCCGAACGGGCGGGTGACCACGCCGATGGTGAGTGCTCCGACCTTGTGGGCGATCTCGGCGATCACCGGTGCGGCACCGGTGCCGGTGCCGCCGCCTTCGCCAGCGGTGATGAACACCATGTCGGCACCCTTGATCATCTCTTCGATCTCGTCGTTGTGCGACTCGGCTGCGGCACGGCCGACATCAGGGTCGCTGCCTGCGCCGAGCCCGCGGGTGAGGTCGCGGCCGATGTCGAGCTTCACGTCGGCATCGCTCATCAGCAGTGCCTGCGCGTCGGTGTTGACGGCAATGAATTCGACGCCCTTGAGACCAGCGTCGATCATGCGGTTGACGGCGTTGACACCACCGCCACCGACTCCGATGACCTTGATGACAGCAAGATAGTTTTGGGGCGCGCCGGACATCAGCGGTTCCTCCATCGAGGTTGACGGTGCGAGTGGTACATAGCGTTCTGGTTCACGTCGAGACTTTGTTCGTTGATGCGGTGATGATGACTGGTGCCCGCTGAGAGCGATTCGTGACGACCACGTGTCGAATGAGCGAACTCACGGGTGCCATCCTGACACGTGGAACTGCACGAACCGAGTGATAGTACCCGGTTCTGGGTGCCGCGAGCAGGTGGGACGCGCACAGAGCACGTCTCGTGCATGCCCGGATCGTGCCCGGAGACCGCACCGTCACCGTGTCGCTTCCGACGTGGACACGTCGATGACGATGTCTGGGCCGCCGAGGTTGTCGGAGTCTTCGCCAGCTTCGATGGCCTCCCGACGCATCTCGGCGAGCACCGTCTCGAGCCGAACGAGCTTGGTGATCAACTCGCGCGCCTCCCCGAAGCGCACCTCCATCCCGTTGTTCATCACGAGTTTGAGGTCGCTTCCATCGGTGGTGACCGAGATGTGATCGACGCGGCCGCGCACGGACACGGTGAGGCTTTTCGCCAGTTCAGAAGCCGCTGCGTATCCCTGCGGAGCGAACTGGGCAACGTCGAGGTCGACGGGGTCGGGCCCGTTGATCAGGACATATGCCAGCGGATACATGTCGAGAATGTCGAGGACGCGACCTTCTCGATCGAGCACGCGGAACCGACCGTCGGGTCCTTGGTAGGTGGTGAGCGCCTCGCGTTCGCGAATTTCGATGGTGGCACCATGGGGGAACGACGTGCGCACACGCGCGTCGTGGATCCACGAGATTTCTCGCAGTCGCTCTTCGGCTTTGGTCGTGTCGACCCGCAACACCGGAGTGCCGACGATGTCGTCGATGACCTCCTGCAGTGCGGCCGAGTCGGTGTAGACGTTTCCGGTGACGACGAGCTGGTCTTCTTCAACCGCGAACAAGCCCGAGCCCACGACCGCGAGCGCAGCCACAGCGACGATGATGACTCCGACCACGATTCCCAACGCGATCAGTCGTTTGCGTCCCTGCGCGCGCCTCACCGCGAGTCGGCGCTCGCGCATCCTCGGCTCGATACCGCGACGGAGATCTCGCTCGGATTCGGGTCGAAGCGCATCGCCCGACTCATCGTCTTCGATGATGATGATGCCGCGCTGACGTGCGGCGTCGAGACTCCCCTGCACGTACACGGCATCGGGGAGGTCTGCATCGTCGATCGCGATCACTCGCGGGGCGGATGGTTCTGGTGTCGCTTGGTCTGCGTCGTCCCCGTCGATGTCGTCGATGTCGTCGATGTCGTCGATCTCCTCGAGCGCACCGAACGCTTCGTCGGCGTCACCGATCTTGATGATCGGTCGCTCTTCGAGCGACGGCGGCGTCGGCTCGGCAGACTCGTGACTCGGATCGTCGAACGACGTGACGAGCGAAGCAAGGCTCTCGTCGTCGGTGGTGCCGGCGGTGCCGCTGGTGCCCCCGGACTCGGTGCCGCCGGGCTCGGTGTCCACGGTGGCGGAAACGAGCGGCGTCGGTGCGGTTGGTTCCAACTCGTCGTCGGCTTCGCTGTCTGAACGATCGGGGAGTCGATCCGGCTGCCGATCACGGAGATGATCGGCAAAGGCGCGCGAGAGCTCGTCGAGCGCGGCGGGGTCGAGGTCGCGTTCGGGACGTTGGTCGTCGGTCATGGTGCCAGCGCTCCGTCATCGAACGACAACGGGTCGGCGTCGTCGAAACCGACCAGCCGCACTTCGCTCCGAAGGAGGTAACCGGTGGATGCTGCGACCCGTTGACGCACCAGTTCGATGGTCGCCCGCACGTCGGCCGCCGTACCGCCATCGCCGGCTTGAATGAAGTTGGCATGCTTCTCCGACACCCATGCCGAGCCGACCTTCACGCCGCGCAAGCCCAGCGAGTCGATCAGTCCGCCAGCGGTGACTTCGCCCGGCACCGGATTCACGAAGACCGATCCGCAGTTCTGGCCGCCGGGTTGATGGTCGCGACGCCACCGCACGATGTCGGAGATCTCCCGTTCTGAATCCTCTCGGTTCCCCGGGCGGAGCTGCAACCGGGCGCTCAAGACCACGACCTGGGGTGCCAGCGAAGATGCCCGGAATCGCAGACCGATGTCGGTCGCGAGGATCGTGCGCGTCAAGCAGTCATCGAGGCCGGGCACATCGAAGTCGAACACGTCGATGTCGAGGAGCGACGCTGCGATGTCAGAGCCGTGGCCACCGGCGTTCATGCGGACCGCCCCGCCCACCGAGCCGGGAACGCCAACCGCCCACTCGAAGCCGGTGAGGGACGCTGCCGCGGTTCGTCGTGCCAACACCGGCAGCGCGACGCCGCCGCCCGAGACGACCTGCGAACTCTCGATGTCGAACGTGATGTCTCCGGCGAATCGGGCGACTGACACGACGAGACCTTGGAACCCAGCGTCTGCCACCAGCATGTTCGAGCCGCGCCCGATGACCAGAACGGGCACCCCGGTGGTTGCTCGGGCGCGGGCGATGTCGGCGAGGTCGCCAACCGACTCTGCGTCGACGAACAACGCGGCTCGGCCGCCGACTCGATACGTGGTCAGCGGCGCG
Organism: Ilumatobacter sp.; assembly: GCA_035512975.1. Classification (GTDB taxonomy): domain Bacteria; phylum Actinomycetota; class Acidimicrobiia; order Acidimicrobiales; family Ilumatobacteraceae; genus Ilumatobacter. The sequence goes on along the minus strand of DATKCX010000160.1, from coordinate 25,923 downwards.
AGCGGAACGTCGCGCTGCAGCCGTGCACCGAGGCGATCGTCGAGGAGCGCGGCAGTGTCGGCGACACGATGATTGCTGTCGATCAACCCGGAACCTCGCCGCGCCGGATGGCGAGCACTTCATCGGGAATCGACGCGATGTCGCCGCATCCCATCGACACGCACACGTCGCCGGAGCGAACGTGCTTCGCGAGATAGCTCACCAACTCGTCGCGTTGAGGCAACCACACCACCCGCGCATGCGGGTGCGCCGACAAGACAGCATTCACCACCAGCTTTCCCGTCACACCAGGAATCGGCTCGGTGCCCGACGCATAGATGTCGGTCAGCACGATCAGGTCTGCCGCAACGAAGGCGTCTGCATACTCGCGCCACATTTCAGCCATCCGGTTGTAACGGTTCGGTTGGAACACCGCAACGATGCGCTGCCAGCCGTCGTCACTGTCGCGGGCAGCGGTGAGCACGGCATCGATCTCGGCCGGCACGTGCGCGTAGTCATCGACGAACGTCGCACCCCCCTCGGTGCCTCGAATGTCGAAGCGTCGCGCCACGCCCCCGAACTTTGCGAGCGCTTCGGCGGCAACCGTGGGGTCGACGCCGAGTTCGATTGCCATGGCCAACGCACCCGTGGCATTGAGCACGTTGTGTGCGCCCCGGCATGGCAGGTCGACCGTCGCAATGCGGACGCCGTTGCGCTCCACGGCAAACGCCCAGGTGCCATGTTGGGCGCGAACGTCGACGGCACGTACATCTGCGTCGACAGACATTCCGTAGGTGGTCGCACCATGCCGGGCCGCGAGGCGTGCCGCACGCGGGTCGTCTCCGCACACCACTTTCGGCCCGGGAATCTGCCCGAGAAACTGGTCAAAGCCAGCTTCGATGCCTTCGATCGATCCGTAGAAGTCGATGTGGTCGAGGTCGACGTTCGTGAGGATCGTGCCGTGGAGCGGCAGCTCGAGATGCGTGCCGTCGCTCTCGTCGGCCTCCACGACGAACCACTCGCTTCCCGTCCATTGCGCACCTGTACCCACGTTGCGTACGTCGCCGCCGATGACGAAGCTCGGCCGTAGTTCGGCTTCGGCGAGGATCAGCATCAGCATCGACGTGGTGGTGGTCTTGCCGTGTGTTCCAGCGACCGCGACCGACTTCGCCTGCGCACAGATCGACGCCAGCATGCCCGCCCGACGCAGCGTTGGAATGCCGAGGCTACGTGCTTCGTCGAGTTCGTTCAGGTCGAGCGAGATCGCTGTCGATGCGGTGACCGCATCGCACCCGAGCACGTGTGATCGATGGTGCCCGATGTGCACGGTCACCCCGGCGGACCGCAAGCGATCGAGCATCTGCTGTTCACGGATGTCGACACCGGAGACGTGGTGGCCCATCTGCGCCAACACGAGCGCGATCGCGCTCATGCCCGGCCCGCCCACCCCGATGACATGCAGGCGTTGGGGCGTTGAGAGATCGAGTGGCGCGACCGGTTGGAGGGTCGTCACGATCGTGGTGGCGCTGGAGTTGTCGGTGGGGTTGATGGTGGAGTTCGTCGTGCTCACGGCGATGCTCAGGCTAGAGCGATCTGCACGACCAAACCCGCCAATGCGCCGCTGCGGTGAACCTCGCCCATCGACTTCGCCGCTCGGGAGAGATCGCCGAGTTCGTCGGGCGATGCCCGAAGTCGCGCAATCACCGCTGGTAGATCGCCGAGTTCTGGCTCGGCCAGACAAATCGCCGCACCAGGATCCGAGAGCCAGCGGACATTCAGTGTTTGATGGTCGTCGGCTGATTCGGCCCATGGAACCAGAATCGCCGGAACACCCGTCACCGCGACTTCATGGGCGGTGCTCGCGCCACCGCGGCCGATCAGTAGATCGGCTGCGGCATACACGGCAGGCATGTCCGATTCGTAACCGACGGGCTGGTAGAGCACGCCCTCGCTTCCGTCGGTGGCCGGTCGGGCCGAGTGCACGAACCGATCTCCCACTGCGTGGCGAATCGCCAACGTGGAATCGCCCGACGATGCGTCGAGCAGGCGGTCCACCGCGTCGTTGAGCACCCCGGAACCCTGGGAACCACCCATGACTGCGACGACGAACCGGTCTGTGGGAAGACCGAGCGCTGCTCGTGCGACGTCGCGGTCGGCGGTCCGATCGACCGCGAGCACCGCTTGGCGCACCGGAGCACCGGTGAGGATCGCGTTCGGCAGCGATGAGTCGGGAAACGCCACCGCGCAGGCGGCCGCATGCTTGGCTGCAAGACGGCTCGCACGGCCTGGTATCAAGTCGAAGCTCACGACGACGATCGGAATCTCGAGCCGACGCGCGGCGAACACCGCTGGCATGCTGGCGTAGCCGCCCACACTCACCACAACGGCGGGTCGGTCGGCGCGAAACATCCTCATCGCCTCCCGCCGCGCCCGCCACATCCTGGGCACGAACTGCAAATTCATCACGATGTTGCGACGACTCAGACTGCGCTGGAACCCGACGACATCGAGAAACGTGCTGGGGTACTCGGTGGGGGGCAGCAGCCGGGTCTCGATGCCCCGACGTGCGCCCATGTACCTGATCTGCGACGGCTCGTAGCCAGCTGCCACCAGACCATCGGCGACCGCCAACGCGGGGAGTACGTGCCCAGCCGTGCCGCCGCCGGTGACGACGGCGAACGTGCTCATCGAGCGAGCAGCGGACGCGCCCGACGGGTGGTCTGCACCCGCGGGATCGCGGCGGTGCGCGGGGCACGACTGGTGGTGACCACCCGTCGCGACACGTTGAGCAAGAGCCCGGCAGCCACCATCGAGACGAACAACGAGGTGCCTCCTGCCGAGAAGAACGGCAGGGTGAGCCCGGTGACCGGCAGGAGGTTGACCACGCCGCCCATGTTGACGATTGCCTGAACACCGAACCACGCACTGATACCGCCCGCGAGCAACAGCCCGAATCGGTCGGGTGCGGCAAGCGCGGTTTGGATGCCGAGGAACACGAGCCCCATGAACCCGCCGACGACGGCAAGCGAGCCGACGAGGCCGAGTTCGTCGGCGATGACAGCGAAGATGAAGTCGCTGTGTGCGAGCGGCAGGTATCCCATCTTCGAGTTGCTGCCACCGATACCGGACCCGGTGATGCCACCGTTGGCGATGCTGACGAGCCCCTGGTACGACTGCCACGCGAGGTGGTCTTTGTTCCCTTGGATGTCGCGATAGGCCAGGATGCGGTTGAGTCGCCGCGGGTCGGACATGATCGCCGCGCCGGCAAGCACCGCACCCGATGCGGCGAGGGAGCCGATGTGCACGATGGGCAACCCCGCGATGACACCGACCGAGACCACGATCGCCCCGAGCACGATCGCCGACCCGAGGTCTCCCTGGGCGAAGCTCGCACCGCAGCAGATCGCACCGACGAGGCCGAGCGGCACGATGCCGTGGCGCGGAACGTGCACCTCGTTCTGATGTCGGGCGAAGTAGTCGGCGAGGAAGCCGATGGCTGCCAACTTGAGGAACTCCGATGGCTGAAAGCCGAACGAGCCGACGCGCACCCAAGAGCGTGCGTCGTTGATCTCAGCACCGATCCCTGGGGCGAACGGCAGCATCATGGCTCCCGCCGACAAGATGACGAACGGGATGACCAGCAAACGCCAGCGGTGATATGGCACCTTGATGGCAACGAACATCGCCACGAGCCCAAGCGCCGCCCACATGACCTGGCGGTTGAAGATCGCGTACGGCGATACGTCGCCGCCGACATTGTTGGCCGACGTTGCCGACAGCACCATCACGAGACCGAGCATGACGAAGAAGGCGACGATGACCACGATTCCGTAGAACACGCCCGGCGTTGGCCCGAGAGATTCTGTGGGTGCTGGGGCGGTGGTGATCACACGCCGCGACGGCTTCGCACGACGGATCGACCCCTTGCGGGGGCCCGATTGCACGGTGCGCGGCACGCCACCGTTGAGTCGCTCGAGCGCGGCTGCGCGCCGATCCTGTATCGACTGTGCCTGAGTTGTTGCGGTCATGAGAGAGCCTCCTGATTGGCAATCAGTTCGCGAACTGCGGCGACGAAATCGTCGCCACGGGCTGGGTAGCCGGAGTACCAGTCGAAGCTGGCACACCCGGGTGAGAGAACGACGGCATCGCCGGGATGAGCGAGGTCGGCTGCAGCGCGAACTGCGTCGGGCATCGAATGAGCGTCGGTGACCGAGGTGATCGGGTCGAACACGGCGTGAATGTCGGGGGCCGCCTCACCGATCGCCACGACCGCGCGCACACCGGTGGCCCGCTCCCCCATCTGGGCGAGATCGACGCCTTTGCGGCTTCCGCCCGCGATCAGCACCAGCGATGGGAAGGCTCGGATCGCCGTGGACGCAGCGTGCGGCGTGGTGGCCTTCGAGTCGTTGAACCACGTGATGCCGTCGGCCTCAGCGACGAGTTCGAGTCGATGGCGAGGAGGCGTGAACTCGGCCAGCGCGGCTTGGATGTGGGCAGGCGTTACGAGGCCGGTCTCGAGCACCAGCGCCGCAGCGGCAAGTGCGTTGGTGAGGTCGTGCGGCAACGCGCGGCGCATCCCGTTGGCTGGCGCGATGTGGCCCTGCGGACCCACCAAGATCGTCTGGCCTTCGATCGTTTCCAATCGATAGTCCGCGCCGCTCACCCCAAACGTGATGCGCCGTCCCGGAGCAACGGCCAAGTGGGCCTGTACGACCGAGTCGGCCGCGAAGCCGATCGCGGCATCGTCGGCTTGTTGGAGACCGAAGATCCGCCCCTTGGCAGCGATGTACGAATCGAGCGACGTGTGCCAGTTGAGATGATCCGGCGCGAGGTTGAGCCACACCGCGGCGTCGGCTCGAAACTGCTGCGTCCATGCCAGCCGGAAGCTCGTGCACTCCACGACGAACGCGTCGAGTTCTTCTTCGCCGGTGCGGTCGATGGCGTCGACCAACGGCGTGTCGGTGTTGCCCAGCGCCGCCGTGCGCACGCCAGCGGCGCGGAGCATCGCCACGGTCATTTCGGTGGTGGTGGTCTTGCCGTCGGTGCCGGTGATCGCGAGGATCGGACGCGGCCCGCCCTCCCGTTCGCGCTCCCAGCGGTACGCCAACTCGATCTCGCTCATCACCGGTACACCGGCGCTGAGCGCAGCAACGATGACTGCGTGCGATTCGGGCACACCGGGCGCTGGCGACAACAACTCGTACGCGCCGTCGACGACTAGCTCCTTGGCGTTGCTCATGTCGATGATGGGCACCAGCTCCACGCCAAGCTCGCGGGCCACCGCGCGCGTGTCGTCGTCGATACGGTCGTCGCCGACCGCGACGGTCCAGCCGTGGCGCTGCAACGCCCGTACGGTCGCTACACCGGTGATTGCCAAGCCGTACACCAGGGCGCGCATCAGCCGGCGACCCGTGTGAAGTCGGCGATGAAGATGCCGAGGGCGCTCGAGACGCAGATCGCCGAGATCAGCCAGAACCGGATGATCACCGTAGTCTCGGGCCAGCCGCTCAGTTCGAAGTGATGGTGAATCGGAGACATGCGGAACAGCCGCTTCTTACGACCCGACGCCTTGAACACGCCCATCTGGATGGCGACCGAACCGGCCTCCATCACGTTGATGCCACAGATCAAGATCAACAGCAGGTGCGTGTTGAGAGTGAGCGCCATGAACGCCAGGGCCGAACCGATGCCGAGCGCACCGACGTCGCCCATGAAAATCCGTGCGGGTGCGGCGTTCCACCACAGGAAGCCGAGGCAGGCACCGGCGAAGCCGGCAGCCATGACGCCCATGTCGAGCGGGTTGACGACAGCCGGGTACACGTCGGGGTTGCGGAACGCCCAATAGGCGATCACGGTGAATGCACCGAATCCCATCAACGCCGACCCGCCGGCGAGACCGTCGAGGCCGTCGGTGACGTTGACGGCGTTGGTGGTGGCCCAGATGATCGAGCCAGCCCACAGAACCCACACGATGCTCGGCACATCGAAACTCAGGTCGCCGGCCCGAACGAACGAGATCCGCTCGTCGATACCGGTGGTGGCGACCAACGCCCACCCCAGCCCGAACGCCATCGCCATCGTGATGTAGTTCTTCTGCTTCCAGAAGATGCCGCGGTTGTGACGCTTCTTGACCTTGATGTAGTCGTCGAGCAAACCCATGAACGCCATGCCGAGAATACCCAGCCACACCAACATCGCCTGGTCGGAAAACGCGATCTCGCGCACGTGCGCGACCAACCAACCGATGAACGCCGCGACCACGATGGCGAGACCGCCCATCGTCGGCGTTCCTTGTTTCACCATGTGGTGCTCGGGGCCGTGGTCTTCTTTGCCCAGGATGGGTTGGCCCTGGCCGCGAGTGCGGAAGAAGGAGATGAGAAACCGGGTACCGAACAGCGACACGATCATCGCCACTGCACCAGAGATCATGACGGCGATCACGCGGCACCACCCAGCAACTCGCGGGCAACGAGGCGATCGTCGAACGGGAGCGCCATGTCGCCGATGGTCTGCGTCGACTCGTGGCCTTTGCCGGCGATGACCACGGCGTCGCCGGTGTCGGCGATCTCCAACGCGCGTGCGATCGCGGCGCGTCGATCGGGCTCGACGACGGGCGCTCCACCCGACGCGACCGCTCCGGCAACGACGGCAGCGATGATGTCTTCGGGACGTTCGTGACGTGGATTGTCGTTGGTCACGATGACCACGTCGGCGAACTCGGCTGCCGCGGCACCCATCATGGGGCGTTTGTGGGCATCGCGATCGCCACCGCAGCCGAACACCACGATGACGCGCCCGCCGTGGGTGACGGCGCGAACGGCACCGAGCAGCTCCACCAATCCGTCCGGAGTGTGCGCGTAGTCGACGATGACCGACACCGGTCCGTCCTGGTCGGACACGAACTCGAACCGGCCGGGAACCGGCGGACAATCGATCAGCGACGCAGCTGCGTCGGCACGATCGATGCCCAACGATTCACTGGCGGTGAGCGCAGCCAACACGTTGCCCACGTTGAACCGACCGCCGATCGGAAGGTCGATCGGCATGCCGCGCCACACGAACGTCAGCCGATGCGCCGCCACGGCGAGGTGCTGAGCGTCGGCAACCGAGAATCCTTCCATGGGCACGTTCGCAACGTCGACCAACAATTGGCCATGCGGATCATCGAGGTTGGCGACGCCTTTGGCGGACAGGTTCGGCTCGAACAGCGTCGCCTTGGCTCGGAAGTACTCCTCCATCGAGTGGTGCAAATCCAGGTGGTCGGTACCGAGATTGGTGAACACGCTCACGTCGAAGCGGGCACCGTTCACCCGGTGCAGGGCCAGCGCGTGCGACGACACCTCCATCACGACAGCTTCGACGCCGTCGGCGACGTACGACGCCAACTGGCGCTGCAGGTCGGGGGCTTCCGGCGTGGTGCGAACCCCCGACAGCGTGCCGATCGTGGCGGTGCGCCGACCTGCACCGGCCAGAATCACCGTCATCAGGTGAGCGGTGGTGGTCTTGCCGTTCGTACCGGTGATCCCCACCATGGTGAGGCGGCTGGCCGGGCCGCCGTGGACCTCTGCCGCAACGGTGCCCATCGCCGCGCGAACGTTCGGCACGACCATCTGAGGTACCGCGACGGGAAGCTCGCGTTCGACCAGCAGTGCCGTCGCGCCGTCGGCGACGGCTTGGGCCGCAAAGTCGTGTCCATCGCGATGCTCACCGACGACGCACGCGAACAGCCAACCCGGCCGCACGGCGCGCGAGTCGTGCGTGACATCGACGACGCCTTCGGGGATCGGCGGAAGCTGTGAGAAGAGCTTGGACATCATCATCGCGACACCATCATTGCCGGGATCATGGCTGGGGTCACGGCTGCGATCACGGGCACGGCGTGGTGTTGGCAGGCGGAACGATTCCGAGTTCGTGCACGATCGTCGGTGCCAACGCGGCGAACACCGGCGCTGCAGCGGTACCGCCGAAGCGGTCGAGCGTGTTCGCGTCTGGTTCGTCGATCGAGATCAACACGGTGACCTGAGGATCTTCGGCCGGGAAGAACCCGACGAAGCTGGCGTAGTAGAGACGGTTTCCATCGGCGTCTTCGTACTGCCCGTCGGGGTGTGGCTTCAGCCCGGTGCCGGTCTTTCCGGCCACGCTGAAGTTCTCGATGCCCGCTTGAGCGAGGTCTCCGGTACCGAGGGGGTCACACACCACACCACGCATCAATTGCTGTACTTGTTCAGCGATCTCTGGACGCACGACCTCGTGGGTTGCCGAAGGTTGCGCGTCGGTGACCACGCCCGTTGGCCCGACCGTGGCGGCCAGGAGGCGTGGGGCGACGTACGTGCCGTCGTTGGCGATGGCGTTCACCGCCGACACGAGCTGCATCGACGTGCTGGCCAGACCTTGGCCGTATGCAACGGTGACTCGTTCCGAGCCCCACAGGTCGTCGAAGTCTTTCAGCAGACCCGCTGATTCGCCGGGAAAGTTCAGGGCGGTCTTCTCGCCCAAACCGAACTGCCGCATGTATTCGTAGTGCTTCTCGCGGCCCGTTGCGAGCTGCACGTCGATCGTGCCGATGTTCGACGACTCCACGAAGATCTGCGAGACGCTCATCGAGGTGTCGGGATGCTGGTGCGAGTCCTCGAGCAAGTCGTCGGCATATTTGCGACGCCAGGGCACGACGAACGTCGTATCGGGCGTGACTGCACCCTCGTTCAACCCGGCCGCGATCGTGATCACCTTGGCCACAGAACCCGGCTCGTACGCGTTTACTGCAGCGAAGTTGCCAGGCGTGATCTCGACGACGCCTTCGTCGTTACGGATCACCGAGGCCGAGGCCAGGACGTCACCGGTGTTCGTGTCCATCACGATGGCCGTGCCCAGCCTCCCGCTGACTTCGTTGACGCGTTGCAGCAGGGCTTGCTCCGTGGCGAACTGGATCGATCGATCGATGGTCAACACCAGGTCGTCGCCTGGTGTCGGTGTCGCGGTGACCTGTTCGGAACCGGCGATCGACCGACCACCGGGTGCCACTTCGCGCACCGCTTCTCCCGGTGTGCCGGCGAGCATGTTGCTGTATCCCTCGGCGATGGCTTCCTCGCCACCGCCGTACTGGAACTCCAGACCGGCGACGCCGGTTCCGTCGATGTTGGTCAGGCCGATCACGCTGCGGCCCGTATCGCCGCCGGGGAGGATGCGCTTGTCTTCGTCGTCGACGTTCAGCCCTTCGAGTTCGAGCTCGCGCAGTTGGTCGCCGATGCTCACGTCGACTTGACGTCGTACATACCGGAAGCCGGTTTCCTTGGCGAGCAGGTCGGCGAGCAACTCGCTCGTCTCCTGGTCGGTCAGTTGCAGCGTTTGCTGCAGCACGTTTGCCATCGCTGCTTCGTCTTCCACCAATTTGGGGTTGACGCTGATCGACACCGCCGGCACCGATACCGCGAGTTCTTCGCCGTTGCGGTCGAAGATCGTGCCGCGGTCGGCGAGCAGTGTGGTGGGGCGGGTCCACTGCCTGGCACCTTCCACTCGGAAGCTCTCGCCGTCACTGGTCTGCAGTTGGGCGACTTTCACCAGGACCAGACCCAACACGAATGACAGGACCAGCAACATGATGATCAACCGGTATCGGGTCTGCCCGATGCCGAATCGGCTCGATCGCGGCGTGGGACGACGACGCGGCGCGAGAACCCTCCGTTGAATCGAACGACGCACCGACGAGTCATGTGAGCGAGCAGAGCTGCGTTGGCGTGTCGGCGCCGCTGATGATCGCGTTGACCGCGTTGCCGGTGTGCGCCGCGCTCGGCTTGGCGACGGCTGTGGCGCGCGGCGGGCAGCGGTGGGCGTCGATGCTCGGTCGCGCGGCCGCGTGGTGCGACCGTCGGCTGGACCAGAGAAGCGATCGAAGTCGTCCGAACGGGTGCCAGAACGCGGTTGTGAACGCGGTTGTGAACGCGGTTGTTGTGAACGCGGTTGTGAACGGCGCGGTTGCACCGTCGGCACGGACTTGCGGACGTTTCGTTGCTCCGGTCGTGAAGTCGTGTGTCGGCGACTCATGGCGCTTCGGCTCCAACTTCTTTGACGAGTCGGAACTGGTCGAGGGGCGCCAGCCGCGCGGCGACAACCCCGTCGTCGCTGGGCAACACGCCAGTGCTGGCAATCGTCATCGCCAGCATCATCGGTTCGACCGCGACGAACGTACTTTCAGAGCCGGGAACCATGTTCAGCGGCGCGGCAAGTTCGGCGAGACGAGCAGGCGAACGAAGCTCGGCGCGACGGGCACGCTGGACGTCGAACGCTTCTTGCTCCTGACGTACTGCATCACCGAGCCGGTCGATTTCCAGCTGCCGCTCGGCGATGCGGGTGTGCAAGAGCACCGCACCGATCATGACGATCGAAATCAGCACAGTGGTGGTGACCGCAAACCAGGCGAACCGGCGACGCGGCACCACCTCGAGCTTCGGTTGCGGGGTCGACGAGGTTCGTCCCGGCGCGAGCAGTCGGATTGGTGAAGCCATCAGCGGCCCTTCTGAATCTGTGCGGCCTGAATCTGTGCGGCCTGAACTTCGGCGGCCTGGATCTCGGCGGCCGGAAGCTTTTCGGCAACGCGAAAGCGGGCGGACGTGGCCCGCTTGTTCACCGCTTGCTCTGCGGCACTCGGTCGCTTGGGCACGCCGCGAACGAGGCGAACGGTCTTGATCGCTCCACACACGCACGGCAGGTCAGCGGGACACTCGCACCCACCCGTCTCGGCCGCGCGTAGCCGCGCCTTCACGATTCGATCCTCACCGGAGTGGTAGGCGAGCACCGCGATGCGACCGCCCGGAGCCAGCGCGTCGACGGCACCATCGATGGCGTCGGGGATGGCGTCGAGTTCGCCGTTGACCTCGATACGAATTGCCTGAAAGGTGCGCTTGGCCGGGTGCCCGCCGGTGCGCCGCGCTGGTGCCGGAATGGCCGACGTCACCACTGCTGCGAGTTGCGTCGTGGACTCGATGGGGCGCTCCGACACGATGGCCTTGGCGATTCGGCGAGCAAACCGTTCGTCGCCGTAGCGGCTGATCACATCGGACAGGCGACGCTCGTCGTAGCCATTCACCACGTCGTCGGCCGACCACTCGGCGTCGGAATCCATCCGCATGTCGAGCGGTCCGTCATTGCGATAGGAGAAGCCCCGGGCGGCCACGTCGAGTTGTGGCGACGACACACCAAGGTCGAACAATGCGCCGCTCAGCTCGGTGATGGAGTGCGCCGACATGGCAGTGGCGAGCTCGTCGAAACGGCAGCGAAAGGTCATCGCTCGGTCACCGAATCGTTCGAGCCGGGCACCCGCAGCGGCAAGCGCGACGGGGTCGCGGTCGATGCCGAGGATCGACAGGTCGGCGCGTGATTCGAGGATCGCCTCGCTATGGCCGCCTCCCCCCAAGGTGGCGTCGAGGACGACTCCCGGCGGCACCGGAGCGAACGTGGCGACGATTTCATCGCGCATGACCGGATCGTGCGAGAACTCGTTCATCGTCACGCCTCGCCGTCCGAGTCGTCCGAGTCGTCCCACTGGCGAGCACGCTGATCGGGAGCCTTTTCGCCCTCGATCACGGTGTAGCGGGACTCCCGCCACATCTCGATGGTGTTCAAGGCACCGATCATGCGAACCGAGCTGCCGTTGCGGATTCCGGCGTGCTTGCGGTTCGCCTCGTCGATCGTGAAGCGGCCCTGACGATCAACGTTGATCACCATGGTCATACCGCCCATCGCTGGCTTGGCGGTGATCGGCAGTTCACCGCGGTTGACCTTGTCGATGATGACGCGGCTCTGTTCGTCGAAGTCGGCGCGCGGAGTGATCAGCAAGCAGCCGCGGAGGTCGCGGGTGAGGTAGCAGGCGGTGTCGTCGAGTTTGTCGCGGAAGATCGACGGCAACGTGAGGCGCCCATTGGCGTCAACACTCCGTTCGAAATCGCCCACAAACACGACGTTGCCACGAGACCTTTCACGATCGTTTCGCCCGCAGAACCGCTGCCTCGATCGTGAAGCTGGGGCTCCTCACGTCTGATCAAACCGTACGCTGCGCGCGCACAGAAGTCAACCAATCCCAGCCTATTCCAGCTTATTCCTTCCAATTTCTCCCCAAACCGTGCTCGAAATATCCCATGAACTGGTGAAATGCAGCGATGAACCGGCTTGCCCGAACAGCGGAGAATTCGCGCGCAACGCGCGAATGACAGCCCTGTGGCTTGCGGAGGGCGTCGGAGGGTCAGCAGAGCTGAACGGCGAGTCGCTCGGCAAGCGCTCCGCCATCGACGTCAGGCAGGCATGCCGGCTCGGTCGGAGCGCTGTCTGGCACTGCGACGTCGAACAACGGCACCATCGACGCCAGGTTGGTGCGCAGATGCACCAAGCCCTGGATGCGAACGCCGTGACGTGTGCGACGCTGGCTCAAACCGACGAGCTTGCGATCGCCCATCAGCACCTCGCCGGGACCGATTCCGGTGAAACACACCAGATCCGACCACGACGACGAAACCATCCCGCCCTGATGCACCGATAGCTGCGCGGCGTCGACTCCTTCGTCGATGAGCGCTTGGCACCACCACTGTCCGATCATCACCATCGACGCACGCACGTCGTCGGGCAAGACCCCACGCGGCGCGACGACGTCGATCCACACGACGTCGCCGGGGATGATCAAGACCGCTCCCCCACCAGAACGCCGCGTCACGACCTCGAGTCCTGCCTGAAGGCAACGCTCGCGGTTCACGATGTGGGGCGACTGTCGCGAGCCCAACACGAGCGCCGCCGAAGTCGGCACGCATCGGAAGACCGATGGCACAGATCCGGGGCCGGCGAACGGGTCGAGCGCGTGCAGATCCCCCGGGCTGCCGTCGTGGATACGAATCATCGGATGCGCGGCTTCAACGCCAGGATTCAAGGTGCGGCGCGATTGGCACGGTGCCACTCGCGACACCAATCGAGATACGCCACCACGTCGGCCGCTCCGGGAACAGCATCGGGATCGCCGTACTGCGTCGTCAGCCGGAACGCCAGGTAGGGCCGACTTGGCAGCGGCAGAAATGGGCGAGTCCGCCACCACCGCCTGGGTGCCGCAGCCCGCGCCACCCGGAACGCCGTCGGCCACAGGCGCGGCGTTCGTGCCACCGCCCAAACCACCCGCGTCATCGCGCGATCGGTTCCTTCGGTAAACCGAGGACCATCTCGCCCACGATGTTGCGTTGCACCTGCGACGAACCGGCGTAGATCGTTCCGGCCCGCGCGTTGAGGAACGTTCCCACCCACGAACCGGTGGTGTTGGGCGCTCCTGCGTCGTCGGTGGAGAACGCCGACGACGGCTCGCGCCCGCTGGGCGTCATCGCTTCCGCACCGATGATGTCGAGCGCCAACTCGGTGACCAACTTGTGATATTCGCTCCAGTACAGCTTGGAGATGGCCGCGTCAGGGCCAGGGTGGTGCCCCTGCAAGAACTGGGTGAGCACGCGCATGCCGTTGAACCGCATGATCTGCACCTGCCCGTAGGCCCAAGCGAGCCGTTGGCGGATCACTGGGTCATTGTTGACGCCACGCTCCTTGGCCAACAGCAGCAAGCGATCGACCTCGCCTCGGAAGCGAATCGGCCCGGTTGCCGCGGCCTCTCCCCGCTCGAACCCCAACAACGTCATGGCAACGCGCCATCCGTCGTTGAGCCCACCAACGATGTGATCCACCGGAGTGGTGGCATCGGTGTAGAAGACCTCGTTGAACTCGCTCTCGCCCGAGATCATCTGAATCGGTCGAACTTCGATACCGGGCTGGCGCATGTCGACCAGCAGGAACGAGATGCCCTTGTGCTTCGAAGCGTCGGGGTCGGTGCGCGCCAACGTGAAGATGTGGTCGGCGAGGTGACCGGCAGAGGTCCAGATCTTCTGGCCGTTCATCACCCACTGGTCGCCGTCGCGCTCGGCCTTCAACCCGACGTTGGCAAGGTCTGAACCGGCGTTGGGCTCGCTGTATCCCTGGCACCAGGTGTCTTCACCCGACAGAATCCGCGGCAAGTAGTGCTGCTTTTGCTCGTCGGTGCCACACAGGAGCAGGGTGTTGCCGAGCATCTGAATGCCAAACGTGTCGTTCGGCCCACCGGTGGGTACCCCCGCTTTGACGAACTCCTCGGCCAGGATCACCTGTTCCAAGGATGACAGCCCGCCACCGCCGTACTCCACCGGCCACCCGGGTGCCAGGTAGCCGGCCTGGTACAGCGTGGCGCGCCAGTCGGTGACGAACTGCGTCAACTCGTCGCCCTCGAGTTGCCCGATGCCGCCCCACGACGTCGGCAACTGCTCGGCCAAGAACGCTTGCACCCCTTTGCGGTACTGCTCGGCCTCGGCGGAATACGTGGGTTGCATGGGTTCAGGTTACTGAGGGGCAGTGAGAGGGACCGGGCCGGACAGACCACCGATCAACGAGCGGGCCACCGCCGCGGCCGACACGAGCGGGCCGACTTTGCCCACTCCGACGCTGCGCACGTTCAGCCGGTCGAGATGGCTGAGCCTGCTGCGTTGCTCCAGTTCCACCCCCAACGCATCGAAGAACGGCAGCCCCAACACGGATGGCACCGGGCCACCGATGACGATGTGCGACACGTCGGTCATCGCCGCGATCGATGCGCATGCCCTGCCCACCATGATGCCCGTCCGCTCCACGATGGAGGGCGGTGTACGTCGCAGGTCGCGGCCGGTGCCAGCTTCGATGCCACGAACTCCGGCGTACTGCGTGAGGCAGCCCGTGGCACCGCACACACATCGCTCGCCATCAGGTTCCACGATCAGATGCCCGAACTGACCGAGATTGCCCGTGAGGCCGTCGAGCACCTTGCCGCCAGACACGAGCGCTCCATCGACATCGTCGCCCAACAGGAGCGCCGCAAAATGCAGCGTTCGAGGAGGCTGCGCGCACGAGTCACCGAGCCACAGCTCGGCCCGGGCGAGGCCCCGCGCCGGAGTCTCCACCTCCACAGGAAGGCCGGTCATCGTGGCAAGTTCGCGACGGATGGGGAAGTCGTGCCACGTGGGCATACCGACCGGTTTCATGCTGCCAGAGCTGCGGTCGATCGGACCGGGGCACGTGACGCCACACATGGTGGGCTTGATGACTCCAGGGTTGGCGGCCAGCACACGGCCGATGAGCTGCTTCACCGCCGGCCACACGTTGCGGTTCGGAGTCGCCACACGGTCGCGCACGATGATCTCGCCGTCGGCGTCGACGATGCCAGCGGTGAGCCGCGACGCTCCCAGGTCGACGGCCAGAAAGCCGACGGGACGTTCGGGATCGACCTCTTCTTCGGCGACGACCTCGGTGGAGTTCGGCGAACCCAGCGCAACCAGCTCGACCGGTCGAGTGGTGTTGTTCGAGGGATCGGATTGGGTGGCCACCACCCAGCACGGTACCGCTGCCTGTCGTGAGACGCCGCAACCGTCTACCCTCTGTCCCCGTGACGGACACGGCAGCGACTACCAAATTCTCCACACTCTTCGATGGGATCACCGCCAACATCGCCACCGCTGTCCACGGCAAGCGGCAGGCCATCGAATTCGCTGTCATCGCACTGCTCGCCGAAGGCCACCTCCTCATCGAAGACGTGCCTGGCGTTGGGAAGACCAGCCTGGCAAAGGCACTCGCAGCGTCCATCGACTGCACGTGGAAGCGTGTTCAGTTCACGCCCGACCTGCTCCCCACCGATCTGGTGGGTGTCAGTGTGTACGAACGCAGTACCGAACTGTTCCGCTTTCAAGAGGGTCCCTTGTTCGCCAACATCGTGCTGGCCGACGAGATCAACCGCGCATCACCAAAGACCCAATCGGCCTTGCTCGAAGCGATGGAAGAACGTCAGGTCACCGTCGACGGCACGACTCGTGCGCTGCCTCCGCCGTTCATGGTGATCGCCACGCAGAACCCCGTCGAGCAGGAAGGTACGTACCGCCTCCCCGAGAGCCAACTCGACCGCTTCCTGCTGAGGATCTCACTCGGCTACCCCGGCCGCACGGCCGAGATGGCGATCCTCGACGGCCAAGGATCCGCCGAGACGTTGCGAAACATGCAACCGGTGGTGTCGGCCGAGGAGGTGGCGTTGATGATCACCGCGGTGAAGGATGTGTATCTTGCAAGCGCGCTCAAGTCGTACTTGATCGACATCGCCGAAGCGAGTCGGCGTCATCCGGCGATCGAACTCGGCCTGTCGCCCCGGGCAACCTTGCAGCTCGCAGCGGCCGCACGCGGCCACGCTGCCGCCAACGGCCGCGACTACGGCACCCCTGATGATGTGAAAGCGGTGGCCACCTCGGTACTCAGCCACCGCATCGTGTTGCGTGCTGGCAACAGCGCCCGCACCACCGCCGAAGACGCAGTCCGCGAACTGCTCGACGAAGTGCCCGTTCCGGCGGCGCGCTGAGGCCGCTGGAACATGCCGACCCGTCAAGGCTGGACGGTCGCCATCGGTGCGATCGCCGCGTTCGCCATCGGTCGCGTGTTCGGCATCATCGAACTGTTCATCATCGGCACCGCGCTCTTGGCATCGGTGGTGCTGGCGGTTGCCGTCGTTCGCATCGGCCCGCCGAATCTCGGCGTCATCCGCTGGGCTCACCCGTCGATCCTCACGGTCGGTGACACCGGCCGCGTCGACCTGCTGCTCCACAATCGTTCCACTCGCCGATCGCCGCGCATCGATCTGACCGAGTCGGTTGGCTCGAACAGCACGGCTCACATGACCATCGGCCCGCTCGGCCGCACCGATGAGGTCACTGCCGGCTACCGAGTGCCAGCGAATCGGCGGGGTGTCCTTCGGCTCGGCCCGGCGATTCTGCAACGAACCGACGTGCTCGGCCTGGCATCGAACGCCCGCATCGGTGCCGACGCCTCCGAACTCGTCGTTGCTCCACAGACGTTCGAGTTGGCGATGCCGTCGCTCGGCAGCGGGGTACTCGGCCGTCATCTGCTCGCGCTGTCGCAACGGGTCGGCCCCGGTGAGTTCCACTCGTTGCGCGAGTACGTCGATGGTGACGAACCGAGATCGATCCACTGGAAGGCGTCGGCGCGATCCGACGCGCTGAAGGTCCGCGAGCACGAGGCGCAAGGCGTTCGGCGATGCATCATCGTGCTCGACAGGTCGGCGGAGACCTTTCCGTCAGGCCTCTTGGCCGACGACCCAGACGCGTTCGAACGGGCGGTGTCGGCGGCCGGAAGTTTGGTGCTCAGCGCCCAGCGCAGCGGCTTGACCACTCGATTCGTCACCGGTGGTGGCATCGACCTGAGGGGACCAGAGGTCGACGCGAACTGCCTCCGGGTGCTTGCCCCCATCGACATCGGCCCGGGGCTGGGCGACATCGAACGCGACCCGGGCGAAGGACTCGGGCTGGCCATCGTGGTCACCGCATCGCCATCCAGTGTCGCCTGGCAATCAACGCAAGCACTCACCGATCCCACGCTCACCCGAGTGGGGATCTTCACGCACGACGTCAGCGGAGGTCGTCTGGGCAGACTCCATGTCGATGCACGGTCGATCAGCGCGTTCCGCGAAGGGTGGCAGCGCCTGGCCGGCACCCACGCGCTGCCCACAGAACTCAGCACATCTCGCAACACCCGCCACCATGTCCGAGGCGACATTTGATGACTGCCACGCTTGCCGAACCACACCTGTCGAATCGGCACGATCAATCGGGTCGCGCCCCAGATCCGGTTCCTGTGCCCAGTGGTGGTCGACGCGATCTGCGTCCACTAGGGATCGATGTAGCAGCCACGTTGGCGCTGGCAGCGCACTCGACGGTGGTAGCGATCGGGTTCGCCCGGGTGTTCAGCGGTTGGTCGTTCCTCCGTGATCTCATCGTGCTGGTAGCTGTCGGTCACGGCGGGTCGTTCGTGTTGCGCCGACTCCGGGTGAGCGGCTGGCTCGCGATTCCAGCGCTCCTGGTGCTGAGTGTGTGGCTCTTGCTCGCTCGTCAGTACTGGAATTCGTTCAGGTGGCTGTTGCCGACCGGCGAGACCTGGCGCCAAGTTCGGGTGCAAATCGAACTCGTGCAGTCGCAATTCCAGACCGCAGTCGCGCCGGTGATCTACGACATCGGCTGGGCACTGATGGCTGGGTTGGCGATGGTGATGATCGTCGCGCTCTCCGATGCGTTCGCCTTCCGGGCCGAGGCGCGCGGCGAGGCGCTCGTGCCGGGCATGGTGCTGTTCATCTTCGTTGCTGCGCTCGGCAGCCCACGTCTCCGCATCCCCATCACCGCTGGGATGATCGCTACCGGCGTCCTCGCCGTGATCGCGTTGCGGGCCTTCCACAATCGTCGTCGCCACGTCACGCTCACCGCCGTCAAGAGTTCGCGGGCTCCGCACTACGTTGCCGCCGCAATCGGCACCGCCACACTCATCGCCGTGCTGGCGGGCGTGGTCGGTCCCCGTGTGCCGGGTGCTGGTGACGAGCCGCTGTTCGAGACGCGAGGGCGGGGAGATCGCACGACGCGCGTCATCAGCCCCTTGGTCGACATCCGATCGAGACTCACCAACACCAGCAATGTGGAACTGTTTCGGGTCTTCTCCGACCTTCCCGCGTATTGGCGAGTGACCACGCTCGGCGACTTCGACGGTAACGCGTTCGGGCTGCCCACTCGACAGCTCGAACGGGTCACCGCCCTCGAGCCCGAGGCTGGTGCCCGGGTCATCCGCCAGCAGGTGCAAGTGATCGGTGCGTTGGGCCAGCTCATTCCTGCTGCCGCGGACCCCTACCAGGCGATCGGGCAGTCGGCCGTCGGCGACGACCTTCCGTTGCGGCTCGACCGAGACACCAGCTCGCTCCTCGCTCCCGCTGAATTGGCGTCAGGCGACCTGTTCACGATCGTGTCTGCCGCCCCGATCCTCGACGCCGACCGATTGCGGAGCGTTGGGGTCGGCATCGACGTCGACCCGGTGTATCTCGGGCTACCAGACGACCTTCCCGACGTGGTCGGTCGCCTTGCAGCCGAAGTCAGCGCCGGCGCACCCACCGCGTACGACCAAGCGATGGCGCTGCAGCACTGGTTCCGGAACGAGTTCGCGTACAGCCTCGAAGTGCAGCAGGGGCACAGCGACGCGGCCATCGAGGCGTTCCTCGACATCCGTGTGGGCTACTGCGAACAGTTCTCGGCCACGTACGCGGCGATGGCGAGAACGCTCGGCATCCCTTCTCGGGTGGCGGTGGGCTACACACCCGGCGAGTTGTCGGACAATGGGTGGTACTCGGTGCGCGGCAAGAACTCCCATGCGTGGCCAGAGTTGTTCTTCCAAGATGTTGGTTGGGTGGCGTTCGAACCAACGCCTGGCCGTGGAGCGCCGGGAGCTGAGTCGTACACCGGTGTCGACGCGCAACAAGACGTCTCCGGACCGACCAACGTGCCCGGCTTGACACCGGGCCAGCCGGTGGGTCCGGCTCCCACGGTGCCGCGTGCGGTGCCCGACGGTGATGCCGGCACGTTGACCTCCACGACCCTTCCCAGCGGTCAGCCCAACCAAGCCGACGGGCCGAACACCGGCCCGCGAACGCCGACGGTTGTCAGCCCGACCACCGCCGACGGCGGCGTGCCATGGGGGTGGCTGGCGTTGATCGCCCTGACAATGTTCGTGTTGGCATTGCCCTGGGCGGTGCGCCAGGCGCGCGTTCGTTCAGCCCATCGTTACGCGCCCGCTGAGCGCGTGTTCGCGTCGTGGTCGCGGGCGTGCCGAGCCGCCGTGCAGTCGGGGGTGCGCGGAACCTCAGCGATGACCGCATCGCAGTGGGCAGCCGCCACCGCGGCGCAGTTGCCCGTGGCGGCGCGGCCGATGGGTTCGCTGGCCGAAGTCGTCGACGCGGTGGTGTACGGGAGGCCTGGATTCGTCGACCTCGATCGGGGAGGCACATTCGGCAAGACAGTCGGCCACGATTGCGACCTCTGGGCGGCTCAGATCGAGCGGATCGCCGTCGATCAGCTCACCACGTGGCAGCGGGTGCGGCGCTATTTCACCGACATCGGTCCGGCCCGACAGCCTTAGTATCGAGCTGCTCGCCGATCTGCTGGTTCGGCCGGTCGTTCAGCTGCCGGGGCGACGAGGGCGACCGCTACCGGCGAGCCAGGCGTTGATCGGGAGATTCCCGAGTCGCTCGCGGCCCACGATTCGCAGCTCGGCTTCGAACAGCACCGCCATGATCAACACACCGACGAACGCCGCAAACGCCAGCCAGAAGCTGATCGCGAGCCCCGCAATGGTGACGACGAGCCCTGCGACGAGGCCGCAACCCAACAGCACCAACCGTCGCCGAGACACCCGATAGCCGCGGTCCGCGAACGTGGGGTCGGCCTTGAGCTCTTGCTCGATCTGACGGAGTATCCGTTCGTCGTCTTCTGACAGCGGCATGGATTCCAATGATCGCACGTTTTCGCCCAATCCTCAACGCGCTAGCTGAGTTCCTCAATTGACTTCGACCGAACCTCGTTGGTTTGACGCACCCGCCGAACTGCGCTGGCAGGGCTGATCGCGGCCGATCCGTATCGCTCCCGGATCTGATCGATCGCGCCGGCGGCCAAGCCCGACGCCACATCGCCGTCGTCGAGCAGGCTCATCTGGGATGCCGCTTCACCGAAGTTCGACGACGACACACCCAACAACCGCACGCCCACCGACACGTCGAGTGCAGCCAGTAGCGGATCGAGGGCTGCAACGATCTCTGGTGCCGTGTTCACCGACGACCCCAACGTGGTCGATCGTGTCACCGTTCGGAACCCGTCGAACCTGACCTTCAACGTGAACGTCCTCGCACCGAGCTGTTGGCGGCGAAGCCGAGCTGCCACTGCGTCGGCGAGGCGCACCATCTCGCTGCGGAGCACCGCCTGCTCGTAGACGTCGAATTCGAACGTCTCCTCGTGACCGATCGACTTCGCCTCGCGCTCGGGTTCGACGTCACGGTTGTCACGCCCCATCGCAAGCTCCATCAAGTGCCGGGCCGAGGTGGCACCCAGCGCTGTGGTGACCGTGCGCTCGTCGAGCGCCGCGAGGTCACCGATCGTACGCACGCCGATTCGATCGAGCTTCTCGAGGGTCTTCGGGCCGACGCCCCACAACCGCCGCACCGGCAGCGGGTGCAAGAACTCGAGCTCGCGTCCTGGCGGCACCTCCATCACACCCGGCCCTGGTTCGATCCGGTCGGGAAACGCACGCGGTTTGGCCGACACCGATGCGAGCTTCGCGAGGAACTTGTTCGGGGCGACACCGACCGAGGCTGCAAGTTCGAGTTCACCGGAAATGTCGGCGCGAATCCGCTGAGCGATCGTGGCCCCGTCGCCGAACAACTTGCTCGAACCGCTGACGTCGAGAAACGCTTCGTCGAGTGCCAACGGTTCGACAAGCGGCGTGTAGCGATGAAAGATCGCATGCACCTGCTTGCTCACCGAGCCGTACAGGGTGTGGTCGCCTGGCAGAAAGATCATGTGCGGGCAACGTCGCTTGGCGACCGACGACGGGAGCGCAGAATGCACCCCGTACCGGCGCGCCTCGTACGACGCTGCGGCGATCACACCACGTCTACCGTCGCCGCCCACGACCACCGGCAAGCCCACCAACTCCGGCCGCCGCCGCAACTCCACCGCCACGAAGAACGCGTCCATGTCGACGTGCAGGATCACCCGACGGCGAGGCTCGGACAATTTGGCTACCTACCGGATCGGCGTCGTTCGCGGCGCCCGCGCGAGTCGCTCAGCCACAATTTCAGCACCAGTACGAACGCCTCGTTGACGATGCCGCCAGACAGCTTCGACGTGCCGATCTGGCGCTCACGAAAGGTGATCGGGAATTCGACGATACTGCCGCCGGCACGAACGAGCCGGTGCGTCATTTCCACCTGGAAGCCGTAGCCCGACGCGACGACCGTCTGGTACTCCATACGTTCCAATGCCGCCGCCGAGTAGGCCCGGTATCCGGCGGTGGCGTCGTTGACCGCAAGCCCCAACACGCCGGCGGCATAACGATTTCCCCAGCGCGACAGCGCCACTCGATTCCATGGCCAGTCGACGGTCTGGCCGCCTGGCACGTACCGGCTGCCAATCGCGAGGTCGGCACCATGCTCGACGTTGGCTACCAGTGCGGGCAGTGCGACCGGGTCGTGCGACAGGTCGGCATCCATTTGAACGCAGATCTCGGCACCTCCCTCGATCGCATGGGCGATGCCGGCGCGATACGCAGCTCCGAGACCCGACTTTTCGGATCGTTCGAGCACTTCCACGTGGCCGAGTTGGCCGTCGAGCGAGCGCGCCAGGTCGGCGGTGCCATCTGGGCTGCCGTCGTCCACCACGAGAATCGTTGCCGATGGCAACGCGGCGCGAATGCCCTCGCACAGCTGCACGATGTTGCCTGCCTCGTTGTAGGTCGGAACGATCACGGTCGTGCGCACAGCCCGAATCTACGCCGATGTCGGCCGGTTCTACCGGTACCCTCGATCGGGTGAGCGAGCAACGACCACTGTCGGCGATTCCTCCCGTGGCAGCACGCGTCATCGCGTTCGTCGTGATCTTGTTGGGCGGGCTCGCCGGTGGATTGATCGGGTACGCCCTCGTCGATTTGCAACGAACCGACGCCGGCGCGGTGGCTACTGGCATCGGGCTGCTCGTCGGGGCCGTCGTGTGCGCAGGTGGCATGGCCATCGTTGCTGTGCTGGCGTTACGGGCCATGGGCGAGTGGCGCGAAATCACCGATCGCGAACAGGCGGGGCATGCGCCGCGATGAGCGCTGCACCACTGCCCCTCCACCTCGAACTCCGCGACCTCGCCACCAACATCGCTCGCACCGCCGGAATCGCCGCCCTCGCCGGCAGACGTTCAGTCGACACGCTCGACCGACTCACCAAGTCCACCCCGACCGATCTCGTCACGAAGTTCGACCGGCAGGCAGAGGCGACGATCGTTGCAATGCTCCGCGAAGCGCGTCCTGACGACACGATCATCGGCGAAGAGGGCGCTGACTACGGGGGCACATCCGGCTACGCATGGCATGTCGACCCCATCGACGGCACCACGAACTTCGTGTTCGACCTCCCTGGCTGGGCCGTGTCGATCGGGGTGGAATTCGACGGATCGACCGTGGCCGGTGCGGTGTACGTGCCCACCCAGAACGAGTTGTTCGCAGCAGCTCTCGGCGCAGGGGCGACGATGAACGACCGGCCGATCACCGCCTCGGACCAGCACGACGTGGCGCTCTCGCTCATCTGCACCGGGTTCTCGTATCAAACCGAGTGGCGCAAGGCACAGGGCGAACGAGTTGCTCGGATCATCGCCGGTGTCCGCGACCTCCGCCGACTCGGGGCCGCGTCAGTCGACTGCTGCTACGTGGCCTGTGGCCGACTCGATGCGTACTTCGAAGAGAACGTCCAGTCGTGGGACATCATGGCCGGCGAGCTCATCGCCCGCGAGGCTGGTGCGGTCTCCAGCGACTTCGCAGGCAATCTGGCGAGGCCCGCTGAGTTCCTCATCGCTGCTCCTGGCGTTCACGCCGCGATGCTCGAACTCATCGGCGCGCACAGCACTTTTGCCGATTGATCGAGATTCGTCCGAAGAATCGGGCATCATAGGGTTCTGTGGGTACTCGCATCTTGGCTGTGGAAGACGATGAGCGAATCCGTTCCGCGGTCAAACTCGCGCTCGAAGACGAAGGCTGGACCGTCGACGGGGCCGCCAGCGGCGAGGCCGCCATCGAGTTGTTCCTGCAAACGTCACCCGATGTGGTGTTGATCGACATCATGCTCCCCGGCATCGACGGGTTCGAGTTGTGTCGCACGATTCGCAAGACCAGCGACGTCCCCGTCGTCATGGTCACGGCCCGCAACGACACCCACGACATCGTGGCCGGCTTGGAAGCGGGCGCCGACGACTACCTCACCAAGCCGTTCGCCACCAAAGAGCTGTCGGCAAGAATCCGTGCGCTCCTCCGTCGGGTGAGGCCGTCGTCTCCGTCTCACGAACGCCTCGTCTTCGGCGATCTCGAACTCGTGCCCGAAGAGGGCAAAGTCCTTCGCAACGGTGAAGAGGTTCATCTCACCAAGACCGAGTTCCGGTTGCTGTGCGAACTCGCCGACAACCCCGGCAAGGTCTTCAGCCGCGAGTCGCTCCTCGACAAGGTGTGGGGCTACGACTACTTCGGTGACGGGCGGCTCGTCGACGTACATGTTCGCCGCCTTCGCACGAAGGTGGAGGTCGACCCGGCCAACCCGCGCCACGTGGTCACGGTTCGAGGTCTCGGCTACCGGCTGCAGACGTGACCATCGCGACCGCAGAAGTTCTGGCGGTCCCTGGCACACGCCGACAGTGGGGCCTGCGGCGCCGAATTCTGCTGATCTTCACCCTCGGCGCGCTGATGCTGTCGCTGTTCCTCGCCGTGGTGACCTACGGGTTCTCGCGGGCAAGCGTGGTACAACAGCGAGAAACCACCGCACGCGACATCGCCGCCGGTAACGCCGCTGTCGTCGCAGAAGCGCTCCGCAACAATCCGTCGAACGCGCAACTCGCGCTCGATCGGTTGTCGGATCGAGGGGTGCTGCGACCACTCGTGTGGTACAACGGCATTCCCTGGCGACTCGACCCTGCCTACGACTTCCCACAGTTGCCTCCCGGGCTGGAAAGCCGAGTCATCAACGATCTCCGAGCAGCCATGATGATCGGTCGAGTCGGTGACGAACTCACGCTGGCCGTCGGATTTCCGCTCAACAACAACAGCGCCTACTTCGAGTTCTTCAGCTTGGAAGAGGTGAACAATGCACTGCAGTCGGTTCAGTTGTCGCTCATTCTCGGCACGATGATCACCACTGCGTTGGGAGTCCTGGCCGGAACCTTCGCCGCTCGGCGCGCCGTACGACCGTTGGGGGTCGCAGCCACCGCCGCGAAAGCGATCGCCGGCGGACGACTCGACACACGCCTCGAACCAACCGACGACCCAGATCTCAGCGTGCTCGCAAACTCCTTCAACGACATGGCCGCGGCCCTTCAGACACGTATCGAACGCGACACCCGGTTCGCGTCCGACGTCAGCCACGAGCTGCGCTCGCCCCTGATGACCCTGTCGGCTTCGGTGGAAGTGATGGATGCGCGGCGTGACGAAATGCCCGAGCGAGCCCAGGCTGCGCTCGACCTGTTGAAGAGTGACGTCACCCGATTCAAAGGACTCGTGGAAGATCTCCTCGAGATCAGCCGATTCGACGCAGGCGCAGTTCGGCTCCACAAAGAGGAGTTGCTTGCTGCCGAGTTCGTCCGGCAGGCGGTCGCTGTGTCGAGCATGCCCGGCACCCCGATAGCAGTGTCCCCACGAGCCGAGACAGTGCTGATCACGGGCGATCGCCGGCGGTTGGCGCGCGTCGTCGCCAACCTCATCGACAACGCCCGGTTGCACGGGGGCGGCCAACCCGAGGTGTCGATCGCCGAGGTCGACCCGGAAGACGCCCCGATCACGCTCATCCGCATCGCGGTTGAAGACCACGGTGCGGGCGTTCCCGTCGAAGAACGAGAACTCATCTTCGAACGGTTCGCGCGCGGCGGCGTGGCGGGGCGGCGCGCCGGCAACGACGGGGCCGGTCTCGGTTTGTCGTTGGTCGACGAGCACGTGCGCATGCACGAGGGACGCGTGTGGGTACAGGATCGTCTCGATGGGGAGCCAGGCGCACGATTCGTCATCGAACTCGACGCCGAGGAGCTGGAAGACGAATGATCCGTCGGATCACCATGCACCCTCTGATGCGGGGCTTGTTCGTGGTGGCGCTGCTTGCTGGATGCGGCATTCAGCCAGATTCCAGCCCGCGTGACATCCGCGACGAGGATCTCGTCGCCCAGCCCGGTTCCACGAGCGGTTCGAGTGCTTCGGGTGCGAATCGCATCTTCTTGGTGGCACCGGGCGACGAAGACAAGCTCAGCTCGGTCCCTCGCAACGCCGTGTCACGCC
>DATKCX010000159.1:0-5018 GCA_035512975.1 Ilumatobacter sp. | reverse complement strand
ACTGCTTGATCTCACGGCCTTCCGACATTACTTTCCAACGTCCGAGATACGCCACGAGCGATTTCTCGGCATCACGAAGTCGATGATCGCCGTCAAGCGAACTTGACGGCACCAGCGGAGTTGGATCTCCACCGCTGTCGTGATGGACGTCGGTGACCCCACCGGTCCGGCTGCGAAGGCCCCAAAAGACTGTGCGGAGCACGTCTGCGTATATCGCGATCGTCTGAATCGAGATCAGCAACCGACTTCTCGGCCCACGGGTACGCCGGTCGACAGGCGGTTGTCGCACCACTGAGCCCCCGGTCGCGTTGGATCCCACCGGTAGTGAGTACCGAACTGACCACATTCTGGATATTTGGTCGTACCAAACACATTGCCGACAACCTTGATGTCAGTATTCACTCCCGTGCCATTCTTGTTATCACCAGCGTTCAGACAGAACGATGGGCGCGTCGACGCGTCGAAATAGTTCTCACGGACCGAAACGCCATGGAAAGGACTACGCGAGTACAGCGCCAAAGCTGCCGACGTGTTGCCTTCGATGTAGTTGCGATAAAAAGAAATGTTGGATCCCCCGTCGGCGCTTCCGCCTGTTCCGTGCGTTCCGCTGATCGCACGAAGATCGGTAATACGCGAGTACTCGATGCGAGTGTCGGTACCCGCGATGAAGCCAGCCTGCCAACCATATATGTTCAGGTAACGTGCCGTTCCGCGACTCAAGAAGATGCCATACGCCTCGTGCGGTTCCGGGCCGATATGAGTAATATCGCAATACTCGATCAACGTCCCCACCGGTGACGTCGAACGAGCATCTATGCCGTACACAGTTCCGTCGTAACGGACACGGCAGTTTCGGATCGTCACGTTGTCGTGCTCGACGATGATCGCTCCCTCGACATCGACGTTGGCGATCACCTGCCCATCCCGCGAGGTTCGGATTGTTCCCGACCTGCGCAGCGCACCATCAACCGGATGCTTGAAGGTGTCCGTGGCGACGTCATAGACGAAACCGGCGGCACGAAGTCCCGTGTTCGCCGCCGTCAACTGACGCCCGTGAACGATGTCGGAGGGGTCAGCTGGTGGTTCCGGGACCCCAACCGCTCGCGTGTCGAGTGCTCGCTGGGGTGCACCCGACGGGGTAGCTGGCTGGTAGGAGTCGGCGTCGATGACGCCGAGCTGGTCGGCCACCAGATGAACACTCGAATGCTGCGCGTTCACGAAGCAAACCTGACCGTCAGCGCCGATCGGCACCACCGCAACATTCGGCGCAACCGACCCAGCCGAGTAGTTCACGTTCGAGGCAGTCGGCGGCTCCTGCACATCCGACGAGACCAACAGCCCATAGCCGTCGGCACGCGCACCCACCGGCGTCAGGTTCACGATCGCCGCATCACCCGCAGACCCGCTGACGTCGAAACAACGCCGAGCCCCCGGACCGACGTCCGCATGAGACGTCCCGCCGGTGGGCGACGGAAGACCGATCAGTGCGACGACAACTCCAACCGAGGCGAGGACAACTCTCCGCATCGGGAGTGTCTATCGTGCGCAACAGGTGTAATGCAATTGTAACGTAGCTCGCGTGCCGCGGCGCCACACCTCCGCTCGCCGACACGAGCATCGCGTGGCAAGCCGGAATGAAAGGGATACGATCCGTTGGCGCATGGCGGTGAACGATGGGCTCGACCAGCGTCGCGGCATCCGGAATCGCCGGCTGCTCAGTCTGGGCGGCGGCCTCGTTACAGCGACGTTGCTGATCGCCATTCCGGTCGTCGTCTTTCGCGATCCACCGCAGGAGGGATTCCGGCTCCGCGCCCAGACTATGATCCCGGAGGCCATCTACTTACCTTCGGATGAACCTTGCCCCACCGAGCCGGCGACGTCGCCGTTCGACTTTCAGAGCGACGGCGCCCTGGTCGATCAGCTGCGCGTCTACGAAGGGGAGCTGATCGCAGTCCGAGTCACGGTGGCTCCGTACTTGGGGCCCGCACCCGAGCAAGTTGACTTCACCGCGAGGTGGCCCGACAGCGTCGTCGATGAGGATTCACCCTCGTGCGCGTACGTCATCTCAGACGTAGAACCTTCGAATGAGGACGAGCGCCCCGTTCTCGAATGGTCTCGGACCGGTACGGCATCAGCCGACTTCAGCGTTCGCAACGTGCGCAACTGGAGTCCCACGGTGATCGAGATGTGGCTACGGGCGAGGGCGCCTCTCCCGGGAGCCGCTCTCCACACTGATCTTGGGACGCCGTCGACGGGAGATCGTGTGGTGGTCGAGCCGCTCGGTGGCCGCATCGCGCTGGATCGGCGCCCCGGCGTGGCCGCCGATGTCAACCTCGTTGCGGCGTCCGACGACATCGTGGAGGATGCCGTCGAGGCAATCGCGGTCGTTTCCAACTCCACCGAGCGCGAACGCGCCTTCGACGTCCAGCTCACCGTCGACAGTCCGTCGGGCCGCCTTTCGTGGTCCGTTCCCGACGTCCCTGACGGAGTGGACTGCGCGAGCGGCGAGCAACTCTCTTGTCAACTCGGCCTCATCGGCCCAGGAGAAGTCATAGAGATCCCGTTCTCGGCGGTCGTGAACCAGACGATCGATCAGAGCGTCCAGAGCTGCGGCGCAGAGGCTCGGACCTCTGGGGTCTGTGTCGTCGCGAGCGTCTCGTCAGCAACGGGAAACCGACCGACGACCGTGAGCTCACCCAAGTTCTTCGCGCTTCGGCCCCAGTCGACTGGAGGCTTCGTGATCACGACCGATCCTCCAACGATCTCGCGACGTCCGAACGAGCCAACTGAAATTCGCTTGCTCGTGAGGGCCGCCGCGGACGACGACCTGGCGGGGATCGAGGTCGTCGGGTCCGACTGCGTCGAGCTGACTCGAGCTACGTCTGCGGAGGACGACGGAGATGCGTTCCTCGAACCGGGTGAGACTTGGAGCTTCGATTGCACGATCGGGGCCGACTCGCCTCCCGAGTTCCGAGTCGACATCGCCGGCACGAATGCGTCCGGGGACCGTGTGATCGGCAGCTTCAGGGCCCTGGTGCAGACCGTCGATCCAGATCTGGCAGTCATCGTGTCGGAACCCGACGAGGTGGGCCGGACCCTTGTGACGATCACCAACATTGGCCAAGGAGCAATCTACGGACTCGCCGTCTTCCTGCCTGGCTGCGCTCTCCAAGAGGTCGAAGACCTCGTTCTTCCAAGGCTCGGTCAAGGAGAAGCCACCACGGTCGTCTGCAGCCAGGGAGCGATCGACGAAAGTGGAGTCATCGCCTATGGCACCGATGTGTCCGGGCGGCCCTACGTCAGCAGTCTGAACGGTGATCAGGGCTGAATCAGCTGAACCGGCATCAGCCGTGGGGCAACAGCCAGTCGGCGGCTTCGTAGAAGTGGTCCGCCACGTCTGCTGTGCCAGCTCGGACACGCTCGATCTCGTCGTCCGTCAACCGCTGGGTCCAGGTCCACATGGCAGCCTTGCTGTCACGCACGACGCCCCCCTTGTCGAAGTCGGCGACGGTGCGAACGTTGCCCTCCTTGGTGTATTCCCGCACAGCCGTTTCGACTGCCGGTGTCCACATGAGCCCCAGCGCTGAGTACAACCTCTCGTAACTCACGAGCGGGTCGACGGCGAGGTCCTCGTATCGCACGATGTGCCAGTCGGGATGTTGCTCGCGGTACGACACGACGACGGAGTTGATCACGCGCCACAGCAGGATCGAGGTATCGATGATGTCAAGCTCGCGGCGGGTTGCGTCGAGGATGTCATCGGCATGCGGCGCGAGCACCGTGTCCATGAGCGTCGGCTGGTCCAGCAAATTGCGGAAGTCGAATCGCCAATCGAGTCGCTTCAGACTGCTCGCAAAGGCTGCCGGGTGTCGAACCAACACCACCACGTCGGTCATCATCCGATCAGCGATCCACGGGGCCGAGAACACCGCGATCGGGTCCTTCACCAGCGCACGAGCGCCCCGGCGACGACCGCGCGCTGCGCCGGCTGCCTCTTGTGCGACTCGCATCAGGTGACGAGGACGTTGGCTTCTCCTGAGCAGGTGCGTGACGGGCGGACGCAGAGCGACGATGTCCGCCATCTGCGCTCGCCAGCCATCGTCGTGCTCCCTGTCGACGTACTCGAACCAGCGAGTCGGCGGCCGCCGCAGCCAGCTCCTGGGATATGCCGGGTTGAACGGTTCATGAATCGACAGCGCCTCCCCGGAGAGGCTCAGAATCGCACCCGCCCAGGTCGTCCCCGACCGATGGCTTCCAGTCACGAGGATCGGGGACGCCGTCACGGCGCGAAGTGTATCCACCTCGTATTCCGGTCGTTGCCGTATTCCGGTCGTTGTGACCACGCTCACGTGAATCTCCCCAGACCTGCTCACTGAAATTCCCCACCCTCTGGACCCATCCACCAACGGGGTGGGGCTCCTCTCGAAGCTGACGGTTGCAGACCTGCCAGCGAGGGAGAGGAGCCCCGTCTCGATGTTGACACCAGAGGAAGACATGGAGATAGAAGCATTGAAGAAGCGGGGGTGGTCGATCTCGGCGATCGCCCGTCACGTCGGCCGGGACCGCAAGACGGTCCGGTCCCATCTGAACGGCGAACGCGAGGCCGGTGTTCGCCGCCGACCCGACGGCGAGGACGATCCGTTTGATCGGTTCGAGCCGTATGTGCGTCAGCGGTTGAAGGAGGATCCGCATGTGTGGGCCACGGTGCTGTTCGACGAGGTCGTCGGGCTTGGCTATGAGCGGACGTATCCGACGTTCACCCGTCACGTCCGCGACCGGCAGTTGCGTCCGCACTGCGAGCCGTGCGCGTCGTCGAACGGTCGGGCGCATGTCGACATCGACCATCCGCCCGGGGCCGAGGTGCAGTGGGACTGGCTCGAACTCGACGACACGCCGTGGGGGCAGAAGGCGTATGTGCTGGTCGGGTCGTTGTCGCACTCGAGCAAGTCCCGGGCGTGGTTCTCCGAGTCCGACGACCAAGCCCATCTGATCGTCGGCATCGACGAGGTGCTGCGCCG
>DATKCX010000158.1:0-2169 GCA_035512975.1 Ilumatobacter sp. | reverse complement strand
GGTAGACGTCTACCGGCTGTTGTCGATGAGGGCGGCGAACTGGGCCGCAGCGGCGGACCCCATGCCGGGTAGCAGGTGTTGGTAGGTGTGCATGGTGAAGCCGGGGTGGGCGTGACCGAGTCGTTCGGAGACGACCTTGATCGGAACGCCGGTGGCGACGAGCAACGAGGCGTGCGTGTGCCGCAGGTCGTGGAACCGGATGCGTGGCAGATCAGTCGTTGCGATGATTCGGCCAAACACCTGGGAGAACGTCTCCGGCGACGGTGTCCGGTGGTGGGTGTTCAGGAACATCGGCGTTGATGGTTCGATCGTTGCCCCTTCGGTGACGAGACGATGTCGCCATTGTTCGAGCAGCGCGAGGGTGTTGGCGTCGAGGTCGATTCGGCGGCGGCTGGTGCGAGTCTTTACGGGTCCCTCGACGGTGCGCCCCATCGTCGCCTGACGTGTCCGTACGATCGACAGGGCGGCTGCGGCCACGTCGAGGTCGCTCCAGTTGAGGCCGGCGAGTTCGCCGCGTCGCATCCCGGTGTGGGCGACGAGGTGCAATGCCGGGTAGAGCCGTAGGCGGTTGGCTGCTCGCAGGAACTGACCGAGTTGTTGGGCGTTCCAGATCGCAGGGACCGTCGATCGGCTCGTTGGCTTCGGGGGTCGGGCGCGGCGTGCTGGGTTGGTGTCGATGAGTTGGCGGTCCACGGCGAGATCGAGTGCGTTGCAGATCACTCGGTGGATCTCCAGCACGGATTTCGGTGCGAGGCCCTGGCGGCGGCGTCCACCGTTGGCGATGAGATCGCCGTAGCAGGCGTCGAGGTCATCGGGCCGTAGGGCGTCGAGCCGGATCGCGCCGATGCGCGGTGCGATGTTGTGGTCGATCATCCACCGATACCTGTTGGAGGTGGGCCGCGTGAGCACGGTCTTGGTTCCCAGCCACGTCGTGGACATGAACCCGCCCAAACTTGTCTCGCATGACGGCTTCGGTCGTTGGTGATCGATGCGACGCTGCAGGGACTCGGCATCAGCAGGGTCGGAGCCGGCGGGATGCCATCGGCGGCGTTCTCGTCCGGTGATGGGATCATGGCCGTTGTAGGCGACGACGTAGAAGCGATGGTTGCGTTGCACGATGTACGACATCGCAGTCCATCGGCACTTCGGGTCACCAACCCGAAGATTGTCGCCGCCACGCTCGGCGCGTCGCTTTGTCTCGGGCCGTGGTCGTACGTCAGGCCACTACGTTGGCGGGGTGCTCGTCAGCGATCTTCGCCACTTTCTGGACCTGCCCGATGACGCGCCTGGCCCGGCGAAGCGACTCGGCGCGCAGTTGGCGGCGATCGTGCGGGCGGCGAGTGCCCGACCGATCGGCCGTGGCGCTACGACGGCGGTTGCCTGTCGGCGCCGGCCGGGTCGCCGACCGTGCGACGGGTTCGTCATGGTGTTGCGTCGCATGACCGGCGAGATCGCGTGGAGTTGTGACGTCTGCGGCGATGAGGGTGTGATCAGTGGCTGGGAAGGTTCACCGACCGACGTGTCTGGGCTCGATGACAGCTACGTCGAAGATGAGTTGGTCTCGATCGTGATCGCTCGCGAGTTGTTCGACGTGGTGTGTGGCGTGTTGCTGCTCGACGATGCAAGTGAGCTGCTGGTCGCTCGAGCTGAGGGCTCCGCTGCTGGGGCGGTGGTGTTGACGGGTGCTGCGGGGTCGTTCGAGGAACTGATCGGGTATGTCGCGTCGGAGGCGAACGTCGAGACCGACCGGCGGAGGAGGCGGCTGCTCGACGAGGCGTGCACTGCGCTCGACGCTGCTTTGGGTCTGGGGTAGCGGTGTTCACGGTTCGGGGCACGAAGAAGTTCTTGGACCGTGTCGGTCGGCCGGTTGCTGATCCGCCGTCGTCGTCGACGGTGCTCGGCGACTGGTACGCGAACGTGCTGTTCTGGTGGCCGCAGGTCGCATTGTTCGTCAATGCGGCGACGTTCGTACCGGTGCTGATCCCGCTCGCACCGTCAGCGGAGGTGGTCGACCGATTTCCGGCCGAGTTGGCTGAGATGCTCGTCGCGCTCGGGGTCGATCCTCGTTTCATCGAGTCGGAGACCTCTCAGATGTACTCGGCCGTGTTGGCCAAGACGGCCAGCCGTCAGGTCGTGGGTGTGATGAACGAGTTCGTATTCATGGCCGAG
>DATKCX010000157.1:0-20891 GCA_035512975.1 Ilumatobacter sp. | reverse complement strand
GGGGCCGAAGTAGCGCCGTTCGGCGTTCAGGACGCCGAAGAATGCGTCGACATCGCGGTCGAGTGCAGGGTGGTCAGCGGCGACGATGCGGCAGGGCTGATCAGGCTTGGTAGACGGAGGGCTGGCGACGAGCTGAATGGTGGTGTTCGTCTTCATGTCGCCATCATGACGACATGAGGTGACATCCAAGCCAACTGAACGTGATCGCTGTGTTTCGAGTTTGCTACAGCTGCTCGATCCCAGTTAGTGCTGCGACCACGGGTTCGAGCTCTTCTGGTGTGGTCATGGGCGAGAATCGATGCACCACGGTGCCCGAACGGTCGACCACGAACTTCTCGAAGTTCCATGTGATATCGGAGGAGTCCGCGTCGCTGGGTTGGGCGGATCGGAGCAACCGGTAGAGGTCGCACGCGCCGTCGCCGTTGACTTCGACCTTCGAGAACATCGGAAAGTCGATCTCGTATTTCGAGGTGACGAACTCGAGGATCTCGGCGTCGGTTCCTGGCTCTTGTGCCCCGAACTGGTTACACGGAAATCCGAGAACCTGAACGCCGTCGAACCGGTGATGCAGCGTACGCAGACCTGCGTACTGAGGGGTGAGGCCTCAAAAGCTTGCGACGTTGACAAGAACGAGCACCTGATCGCGGAACTGACCGAAGTCGATCTGTTCGCCGGTGATGCTCGTCATCTGGAGGTCGTAGATCGATGACATGGTGCCGAGACTACGCCAATTCTGCATCCTGGCTACACGAGGTAGTGACGTACCGCGAGCCGTTCGGCGCTGTCGTCGCCCGGCACTGGAAGTTGGCAGGTCACTCGCAGCCCCGGCCATTCCACTGGCGCGAGTTGTTGGTATTCGAACGTGAGCTCACCGGCTGCGGGATGGTTGAAGCGGCGGATGCGAGTTTCGAAACCCGACACGTCGTGCTCGGGCCACCATGCGGCGAACTCCGGACTTGCGGCGTTGAGCTTGGCGACCAGCTCCCCGAACACGGGGTCGCCACGCAGGCTGGTGGTGGAAGCGCGGAACTCGGCGAGCGCTTGGCGAGCGTGGATGTCCCAGTCGACGATGAGCGACCGTGTGTATGGGTCGGCGAACAGCACCCACAGCAGGTTGCGTTCGATCCCCTCGAGGCGCGCCAACGGGGGATACAGCAACTCTTGAGCATCGTTCCACGCCAGAAACTCCCACCGTCTTCCGAGCACGTAGGCGGGCGCAGGAGACATGGAGTTGATCAGCCGCACAAGCGCACTCGGAGCCTCCTGGGGCGACTCGGCCGTGGCTGACACCGGTTGTGCGAGTGCGAGCAGATGATCGATGCCCGCCTCGTCGAGGCGGAGCGCGCGACCAATAGAAGCGAGCACGTCGTCGGACGCGTTGATGCGACGCCCTTGCTCCAGCCACGTGTACCAGGTGACCGACACCCCGGCGAGCATGGCCACCTCCTCCCGGCGAAGCCCAGGGGTGCGGCGCGGGGAGTGGCCGCGTGGCAAACCCACTTGGCCAGGGGTGACCGCATCGCGGCGGGCGCGCAAGAAGTCGCCCAGTTCGGCGCGATGGTCGACGGTCATCGCAACCAGTCGATCACACCGACGGTGGCCGAGCCAGTTGGCGTTTCCACCAACCGCCAAAACCCCGTTACCACCTCGTGGTAGACCCGCGTGTCGTCACCCCGCGAACGGGCGGCACGGTTGGCCTCGCAACGCATCACATGTCGGGTAGCTGGCGGGTACGTCCACGCCAGAAGCGGCGAGATCGACGACTGGCAACACCAGCGCAGACGGGAACGCCGCATCTTGTGAGACCGTCACTCGTTCGCCACCCGCGATCGTGTCGAACTCCCAGATCGCTCGGTTGCCGCCGGGCGCATCGACCGATAGGCGAATCCTCGAACCCGCCCGGAACACATGGGCGAACGGGAACAACTCGATGCGTGCCAGCGCGAACGCGCCATCGCTCTCACCAGTGGGCAACAGTTCGGCATCGTCTTCGGAGTAGGTGTGCACCGGTCGCAGATCGGTCGACGCTGCCTCGTCGAGCGTCCGCATGGACGCTCGCAGCCAGCCGCTCTGCACGTACACCTCGCTGCCATCGGGTCGGATCTCGCTGATCGTCGCCTCGAGGTCGGTGTCGCCCAGGTTCGACGTCACCCACAGGTCGACCGACCCGGTGCCGACGACCGTGGTGGTCGCGGTCAACGGTTCGGTGGCCCATGACGCGAATGTTCCCGCGCCGCCTTCCACCCAGTCGTACTCCACGTCGACCGACCACACACCGTTGCCGTCGCCCTCGTAGAACGTCGGCGGGATCGCATCAGGCAGGGCGAGGTACTCCGCCGGTTCGGCGTCGGCCGCTCCGGGTTCGATGCCCAACGTCCCGGCTACTCCCGCGGTGGCGTCGGTGAGGAACCAGGTGGTCGCAACTGCCTCGGGAACCGGCCAGCTGCTGAACGTCGCCTCGAACCGTGGCTGTGGCGTGCGGGGTGCGGTGCCTTCGGCTGCACCCTCTTCGAACAGCACGACGATCGGCGGTTCCGTCTCGAATGCAGCCAGCGCCTCGTCGTAGGTCATGCCGGCAAACCGGTCGGCAGCAGGAAGCGTGAGGTCGCTGGTGCCATAGATCGAGCCGCCAAGAATCGGCGCGACCACACGCGCCGCCGCTAGCGATGGCACGCGTTTGCCGACGTACAGATCGAGGAACTCCACCAGCCGCGGGAACACCGCCGGGCCGATCGACTCTGTGTGGAGCCCGTTGACCAGCGACGCGTACATGTGCTCGGTGCCGGTGAACTGATCGAGCATGGTGGCGAAGCGCCCGCCGGTCTGCTCGTCTTGCCACGCACCCGCAACGAACGTGGGCACCTCGATCTGGTCGACGAACAGCCGAGGGGCGATCTCGCCGTACTCGTCGTCGAGCCAGAACGGTTCGTCGAAGATCTGCCCGGCAAGGTCAGGGTTCTGCAGGCGCAGCAGCTGGTTGGACTCACAGACCTCGTCGCCACCGTCGATCTGATCGGACGCCCATTGTTGACCTTCCGGCTGCGCTTCGCGCTGGCGTTCCTCGGTCCACGCCAACGCAAAGCCGGTGTTGAGAATGCCGCCCGGGTAGAGCGTGGCCGCATAGCTGTCGTCGAGCACGCTGAGCGGCGTGATCGCGGTCAGGCTCGGCGGCTGCGTCTGGGCCACGAACAGTTGGCTGATGCCCGGATACGAGATGCCGACCATGCCCACCTCGTTGTCGAGCACCCAAGGCTGAGCGGCGACGGCCTCGATCACGTCGTATCCGTCGAGGCTTTGTGCGTACTCGAAGTAGCGGAACGACCCGCCACTGCAGCCGGTGCCGCGCACGTTGACACCCACGTACGCGTACCCGAGCGCGGTGATGAGGTCGGGGAAACCCGTTGAGTTCGGGTTGCTGGGGGAGTAGCCGGAGTACTCCACCACGGTGGGGTACGGACCGTCCTCGAGTGGGCCAGGTAGCCACACGCTGGCCGACAACGTCGTGCCGTCACGGGTGGTGACGTAGCCGAGGCGCTGGTTCGCGTCGCCGGTGGGCAGCCGCTGCTCGGCGTAGAACGATTGGTCGGGCGGGGTGCCGTTGTTCCACAGGAGCGGATACTCCGCACTGATGTGGGTGCCGTCGCTGATGTACACGGTGTCGGACGGCTCGCCGTCGACCTGCCGGAACAGCACCATCCCGTTGGCGTCGGCGACGCCTGATTGCAACGGATCGCCAGTAGGGCCGTGCAACTCGAAGTCGGTTCCGGGCTCGGCCCCACTCACGAGCACCTGCTCGAACCCGACCGAGACGGTGATGTCGGTCGCGTCCTCCAACGGCGTCGACGACACGGGTGCCGTGGGGTCTGTCGGGCCTGGATCGATCGACACCGTTGGCGTCGGTTCGTTGGGGGACTGTTCGGTCGTCTCGACCGCTGGCCCGTCGGTACCGGTCGTGGCGAGGGTGGTGACCGTCGAACTCGTCGGAGACAACGAGTCGCCGTCGCTCGAACACGCTGCCCCGAGGGTGCCGAGGACGACCAGGAGAACCGCAGCGCGACGCATCACGTCATCGTGACACGCCAGGCTTCTCAGTGCCGGGCCCAGAACTCGGTGAGGACGTCGGCGGCACCGGCGGGTTCTTCGATCATCCACCAATGGCCGACGTCGCCGAGATCGGCCAGGTCGGCACCGAGTTGCCCGATGACGTAGCCGCTCAGGTCGGCCGACACGTACTGGTCGCCCTGCGCCACCAGCGCCAGGCCCGGCCGCCGGTCTGCCGCGAGCATGTCGATGAACATCGCTTGCAACTCAGGTTCCGGGGCAGACCGGTAGAGACCGAGAATCGCCCGGCCCATGTCGGCGTCGATCGCGGCCGCGAGCGGCACGGCGAGGTCGGCGGAGACTCCGAGCACCCCACCCAAAGAGTCCGCGTCGAGCGCCACTAACGCGCCGATGAAGTCCTCGCCAACTCCCTCGACCATCCAGATCTGTGCGGCGTCGTGCCATACGTAGTCGGGATGGAGCATCCCGACTACGTCGGCTGCCCAGGTGCGCAACAGATCGGGGCGATCGGCAATCACGCCGAAGGTGTGGCCGGCACCCCAATCGTGACCTACCAAGTCGACCGGCGACCCCGACCCGGCGACGATTCGCTCCAGCTCGCCGATCAACCACGCTCGGTACGACCGATAGGTCAGCTCGAAACCGTCTGGGATGGGTGCGCCAAAGGCCGGAGGACTCAGCAGCACCACATCGTCGATTCCGCGGTCGGCGAGTTCGGCGACGAGGTCGCCCCAGATCACGGAGGTTTCGGGATTGCCGTGTACGAAGACCTTCGTCATGTGGCGAAGCTACTCGGGCAATCCGGCGCAATCGGCGTCGTATCGCACCGGGTACCGTGGGCGCATGGCAGCCCCCGGCGAAACGATCGACGAGCCGACCGATGAGCCGTTCGATGTGCCGATTGATGTGATGGTCGACGACCTGCGTCGTCTGGTCGAGGCGGAGTCGCCGTCACACGACCTGGCGTCGCTCGCGTCGTGTGCCGCAGTGTTGTCGTCGATCATCGAAGCGCGCACCGGCGTCGCCCCGGTCATGGTCGAAGGGCCTGACGGGGCTCATGTGCTCTGGTCGGGTGGAGGGTCGCCGCGAGTGCTCATCCTTGGGCACTACGACACGGTGTTCCCGCTCGGAACGCTGGCCGTACGGCCATTCGCAGTGGTCGATGGGCGTGCGACCGGGCCGGGCGTGTTCGACATGAAGGGCGGGATCGTCCAAGCCATCCATGCCGTCGCGGGTCTCGACGACGCGTCGGGGGTGGAGATCTTGTTCACTTCTGACGAAGAGGTCGGCTCGGAGTCGTCACGTCAACTGCTCGAAGCCCGCGCCCTGGCATGCGGCAACGTGCTGGTGCTCGAACCGTCGGCCGATGGAGGTGCGGTGAAGACCGGTCGCAAGGGTGCAGGAACCTTCGAATTGATCATTCACGGTCGAGCCGCTCACGCCGGGTTGGAACCGGAAAATGGCCGCAACGCGCTCGTGGAAGCAGCGCACCAGGTGCTGGCGATCGACCAGTTCGGCGACCTCGCAGCTGGCACGTCGGTCACGCCGACCGTCGCTCACGTGGGCACCGCCGACAACGTGGTTCCGGCCGAGGCGCGCATTCGGGTCGACGTGCGCATCACCAGCGCAACGGAGCAATCGCGGGTCGTTGCGCTCATGGCCGCGATCGTTCCCGTCACGCCCGACATCACGATCGACGTCATCGGCAGCATCGGTCGGCCACCCATGCCGGTCGAATCGTCGGCAGAACTGTTCCCGCTCGCACAGGCGGTCGACCCCACGTTGATCGGCGTCGCCGTGGGTGGAGCCAGCGATGGCAACTTCACCGCTGCGCTCGGCGTTCCCACCCTCGACGGCCTCGGCGCAGTGGGCGGAGGTGCTCACGCCGATCACGAGTGGATCGATGTGGCAACAATGCCCGCACGCGTCGCATTGCTGCGCGGCATCGTGAGCCAAATCGTCACATGATCCGCAGGGCACTCACGATCACCCGCGAAGCCGGCAGCGCGGTCAGCCGGTCCGAGGTGGTGCCGATCGAAGTTGCCACCGCCGAACTCGGAGAATCGGTGTGTTGGGCGTGGATCGACGTGGAGATCGATCCGGCGTCGCGGTCGCCGATCGACACGGTGAACATGCTCTCGATGGCCGACAAGCTCGGTCTCGATCACATCGCGATCAACGATGCGCTCGACGACACCGACCAGCCGAAGATCGACGACTTCGGCAAGCACCTGCTGATCGTGTTGCACGGGCTGCGTGACGACGTCGTCGGCACCTACGAAGTTGACATGTTTCTCACGAGCGACCGGCTCGTCAGTGTGCGCCGCGGGCCGTCAGCGGCGCTCGACGCGGTGTGGCAGCAGCTCAATGATCGCCCGGAACTGTCGGCGGGCGGAGCCGACGAACTCGCTGCGTACATCGCTGATGCACTCACCCGCCGACTCATGGCGGTGCTCGATGCGTTCGACAACGAGGTGGAAGGGCTCACCGAGGCAGCGCTCAACGCAGCGCCCACCCTGCTGGAAGATCTCACAGCAGTGCGGCGCGACCTCACTGCGGTCCGTCGAGTGGTGCACCCACAGCGCGAGGCACTCGACATGATGCGGAGCACACCGTCACGGCTGGTGTCCGACGCCGGTCGGCGTCGCTTCTCCGATGTGTTCGACGTTGCCGCCCGCGCCGCTGAGGGCCTGGACGAAGCGCGCACCGCGCTCGCCGAGACGCTCGACGCGTATCGAGGTGCCGAGGCTCGCAAGGCAACCGACGTCAGCAAGGTGCTGACGATCTACGCAGCGATCATGTTGCCGTTGTCGCTGGTGGCCGGAATCTTCGGTATGAACTTCACCAACCTGCCGTGGCTCAACCGCTCGTGGGGTTGGATGGCGGCGGCAGCGCTGATGGTGTTGATCGCCCTGGTCTCGTTCGGCGTGTTCATCTCGCTGGGCTGGGTGCGCCGACCGTCTGGGCGCCGCACGGGCCAGACTCTTGGCCGCGGGCTGATCGAGGCATCGCGTGCTCCGGTGCACTTGATGGGTGCGGTGTTCGAGATGTCCGCCATGCCGCTGCGCGCCACGAGCGAGCGCTTCGGTCGGGTCATCGGCGAAGACGGACAGGACGACTTTCCGCCCGACAACTAGCGTGACGGAAGGGGTCTGACCCCATCCGTCACGTTTCGCGGGTGGGGTCGAGCTCGAGCTTGCCGCCGCCACCCAACGTGCCGACCTGACGATAGACGTCGAGCTTGGCGCGACTGTCGGTGATGTCGAGGTTGCGCATCGTGAGCTGGCCGATGCGGTCGAGCGGGCCGAATGCCTGATCTTCCACCCGCTCCATCGACAAGCGCTCGGGCTCGTACGTGAAGTTCTCGCCCACGGTGTTGACGATCGAGTAGTCGTCGCCACGCCGGAGACGCACGGTCACTTCGCCGGTGATGGCTGAGCCGACCCACCGCAGCAGTGGTTCCCGAAGCATGAGCGACTGCGGGTCGAACCATCGACCCTCGTAGAGCAGGCGACCGAGACGGCGACCCATCGTGAAGTAGTTCTCGAGCGTGTTCTCGTTGTGGATCGCCGTGAGCAGCCGCTCGTAGGCGATGTGCAGCAGTGCCAGAGCAGGGCCTTCGTAGATGCCGCGGGATTTGGCTTCGATGATGCGGTTTTCGATCTGGTCGCTCATGCCCAAGCCATGACGGCCACCGATGGTGTTCGCTGCCAGGACCAAATCGACCTGAGACTCGAAGCGCTCGCCGTTGATGGCTACCGGCCAGCCCTCTTCGAACTGAATGGTCACATCTTCGGTGTCGATCCCGACGGCCGGGTCCCAGTGGGCCACACCCATGATCGGCTTCACGATCTCCATGCCGGTCGACAGTTCTTCCAGCGCTTTCGCCTCGTGCGTGGCACCCCAGATATTGGCGTCGGTGGAATACGCCTTCTCGACCGAGTCGCGATACGGCAAGCCGCGTGTTTGCAAGAACTCACTCATTCCGGTGCGACCACCGAGTTCGTCGACGAATGCCGGGTCGAGCCACGGCTTGTAAATCCGCAGGTTCGGGTTGACCATCAAGCCGTAGCGGTAGAACCGCTCGATGTCGTTGCCCTTGTAGGTGGAACCATCGCCCCACACGTCGACACCGTCGGCCTGCATGGCACGCACCAGCATGGTGCCGGTGACGGCGCGACCGAGCGGAGTGGTGTTGAAATACGTCTTTCCGGCGGTGCGAATGTGGAACGCCCCGCACTGCAGCGCCATCAAGCCCTCGCGAACGAGTTCCTCGCGACAATCGACGAGTCGGGCTTCCTCGGCACCGTACTGCTTGGCCCTGCCAGGAACGCCCGCGAGGTCGGGCTCGTCGGGCTGGCCGAGATCGGCGGTGTAGGTGTACGGGATCGCCCCGCGTTCGCGCATCCACGCCACGGCCGCCGACGTATCGAGACCACCAGAGAATGCGATTCCAACCCGTTCCCCGACGGGAAGCGTCATGAGCACTTTCGACATGGCGAGCGAACCTATCTGCCAACTGCGCCTGTGGGCGCTTTGACGTGTCGGTACGTGCCAGCCAACGAAGCGAGTGATGCCACGCCAGCCGTGATCGCGACGGCGAGTTCGATGCGACCGATGTTCTGCACGCGACCGAGATCACCGATGGCAATTGCCGCGAGCGCCGCGGCAGCGACGACCCCGCCGTATGCGGCCCAGCGGACGTTGTTGATGATCGCAAGCAGCATGGCGGCTGGTGCCACGAACGGCAGCAACCGTACGACCGCCGGGGTGGGCTCGCCGCGCGGGCCCAACCACCAGGTGGACAGGCCGAGTTGCACGCTCGCATTCCAGATCGCCGACCACGCCAACACGACGCCGACCCACAGTGCGATCGATCCGAATCGCCACGCCGTACTGAGTTCGCCAGCCCGTGGAGTGGGGAGGTACGCGATGCTGACAGAATCGGGATCCGCCGCTGGTGCTTGAGTGCCCTCCGCCACGTGCTCGTCCACGCCATTGACTCTACGGACCCAGCTCGCTGCAGCGGTGTCGCTCGGTGCTGGCGCTACCCTCGCCGGAATGGCTGACGCCCCCACACCTTCAGCGAACGAGACCGATTCGATCGGTCGGGAGACGTTCGCCAAGTTGTCGGTGTTCTACCCGATGTGGAACGAAAAGGACTACATCGAGCGGGCACTGGCGTTCGGGGCGCGGGCCTGCCAAGACCTCATCGACTCCGGTGACATCGCCGACTACGAGCTCATCGTCATCGACGACTGCTCCACCGACGCCACTCCCGAGATCGCCGACCGGCTGGCCGCGGCCGACCCACGCATTCGGGTGATCCACCACGAACGCAATCGCAAGCTCGGCGGTTCCATGAAGACCGGTTTCGCTGCCGCCACCGGCGACCTGGTGCTGTACACCGACGCCGACCTGCCGTTCGACATGGCCGAACTGCCACGCGCTGTGCGGCTGCTCCGTGAGTACGAAGTCGACATCATCTCTGCCTATCGCTTCGACCGCACCGGCGAGGGTTCGTTGCGGGCCATCTACACGTGGGTCTACAACGGTCTGATCAAGACGTTGTTCGGGGTGAAGGTGCGCGACATCAACTTTGCCTTCAAGCTGTGTCGCCGACGGATCTTCGACGACATCGAACTCCAGAGCGAAGGTTCGTTCATCGATGCGGAACTGGTGATTCGTGCAACCCGGATGGGTTACGAGATCATGCAGATGGGCGTCGACTACTTCCCACGCACCCGTGGCGAATCGACCCTCAGTTCACCGGGCGTGATTCTCACGATCGTGAAAGAGATGTGGTCACTGCGCAGCGACTTGGAAGGCATCCAGAAGGTTCGCTGACGGCATGTACTACGGCATGTACTACGGCATGTACTGAGGTGTGCCGCGGACTGGCGGGACTGGATCGTTGGTAGCCTGACCAGCGATTCTCAGCTTGTGAACCACGTCAGTACGAACCAGTGAACCCTCCCTCCCGCAACCGATCCAGCCAGAAACCCCAAGGATCCGGTGGCTCGCAGCGCAAGCCCAGTGGGAACTCGAGGGGTTCGTCGTCGAGCGCTCGCAGAGCCCCGGCACGCAGGAGCGCCCCGTCGAACACCGCTGCGCGTTGGTTGCCCGTAGCAGCTGCCGGTGGCCTGTTGGCGATCGTCATCGGTGCTGGGCTGTGGAGTGGTCGCAGCAGCGGTACGTCGTCGGCCGGGTCCACGGCTGTCAGCACGGTCACCACGATCGCGCCGCCGGCGGCCACCGCGGTCGCCACCACGGCGGTCTACGAGGCCGTTGCAACCGTTGTCACCAGCGCTCCTGTGCAAAAGGTCGCGCTCGATCGGACTCTTGGTGACGGGGTGACCGGCGACGATGTGCGACGGTTACAGACGCGTCTTGGTGAATTGGGGTTCAATCCGGGGCCGGTCGACGGTCAGTACGGGCTCCTGACGAAGCAATCCGTGTGGGCCTACGAGAAGTTGATCATGAAGACTCCTCGCCAGGAGGCAACGGGCCGCGTCACTCCCGACATGTGGTCCGCCATGCAAGAGCCGATTCAGATCAAGCCGCGCCGTTCTACAGGTGGATTGGCCGATCACGTCGAGATCTACTTGCCCGAACAGGTCATGGTGGTCTTCCACGGCGACGTCCCGGCACTCGTCACTCACATCTCATCGGGCGAACTCGACCCTGATGGCACGCCGGCTGCGTACTGCGATGAGGCCACCTTCAACGAGAAGAACGGCGTTGCGCTGGAAGAGCCGATCACCGGAATCGCGTGTGGCGAGGCAAAAACACCCGGTGGGGTGTTCACGATCAAGCGGATGGTCGAAGGCAATCGAGTGAGTGCGCTCGGTGGTATGCGCAACCCGGTGTACTTCAACTATGGGATTGCGATTCACGGTGCCGACAACGTGCCGCTGACTCCCGCGTCGCACGGTTGTATCCGCATCTCGCAAACGCTGGCCGACACCTTCCAATCGTTGGTTTCCAAGGGCGACCGAGTGCTCGTTTGGAACGGTGAGAAGGAGCCTGAGGATGTGACCGAGCGAGAGTCGCTGCCTTGGTTCGAC
The DNA here is from genome assembly GCA_035512975.1 of Ilumatobacter sp. Classification (GTDB taxonomy): domain Bacteria; phylum Actinomycetota; class Acidimicrobiia; order Acidimicrobiales; family Ilumatobacteraceae; genus Ilumatobacter. The sequence goes on along the minus strand of DATKCX010000157.1, from coordinate 9,762 downwards.
ACGTTCACACCAGACTCCACCACCACGTCGACAACGACCAGCACCACCACCACATCGACGACGCTGCCGGTTGCCGTCACCACGCCTGCAACCACGACCACAGCTCCAGCCACTACCACGAGCACCACGACCTCCACCACTGCTTCACCGACGACCACCACCACTGTGGCGACGCCGGGGACTGCCCCCGGCTGATCCCGTTCGGCCTGCTAGGGCGTGAGGTCGAAGCGGGCGTCGCAGCTGGCTTGGCCGCCGATCACTCCCGAGCGGAAGCTGGCGATCTTCTCGAACGGGCTGCCGATGATGTTGACGTTGGCACCCACGTCGCCCACCAAGATCGCCATCTGAATCGCCTCGTCGAGGTCGCCGGGCGACGCCGAGACGCCGCTGCTGTCTGCCCGATTGATGTTGCCGTCTTCGTCGGGTGTGATGTCGAGCACCCACGCGCCGGTGAGGCAGTCGTTCAGGAGCGCTCGAGGCTCGCCGACGAGCGGGCTGTCGGCCCGGATCTGAGCCACCTCGGCCCAAGCGATCCCGAAGAAGTAGCCAAGGGTGAAGTCGCCATAGTCTCGGTACAAATCGAGTACAGCGGGTTCGTCATACGCCACCGCGGCGGTGTCGGGACAGTACGCGACTTCGGCGGTGATGTCGATGCGATTGGGGCACGAGAACGAGGCGAAGTCGGTGACAGCAAACGGTGTGAGCGGCTCGAACTCGGGGTCGATGGTGGCCCAGAAGTCGTTCAGGTCCTCCGACAGGAATTCGGGCGCGTCGGTGCAGGTCTCCTGGAACTGGACGGGCAGTTCGCTGCAGTCGTAGGCGGCGTTGCCGCCGAGCGCTTGGTCATCCACGGTTTGGAACACGTTGGGCATCAAGGTCAGCGGGTCGTCGAGCAACCCGACGCACACGCTGAGCCCGTTGACGAAGCCTTCCTGAAACGCACCGACGCGATCGAACGCCGAGCCATGGCCGCCGTCTTCCAACTGGTTCAAGCCGACGGGGTCGCGCACTTCGACCATGGCGATCAGCCCCGACCGGAGATCGCGGTCGCCGAGACGCAGGAGGTCTGATTCCCCCCGGTATGCCCGGCCTGCCCACGCGCCGGCGAAGCAATCGGCTTGTTGCTCGGTGAACACGGTGGGCAGGGGGTCGTCGAACGCACCGATTCTTGCTTGCACGGCGTGGCCGTATTCGTGCGCGAGCACGATGCCCATCACTGCGGGCCCGAACGCATCGGACAGTTGCACGAGGATGCCGTTGTCGCCGTCGTCGTAGGCCATGAAATCGCCGAACTCGCAGTAGAACGCGGCGTAGTTCCTGAGCTCGTCGTACGTGGTGCGGGGCTCGCCGCAGCCCGGCAGGTCATCGGAACGCTCTGGATACCCGGCGTAGATGCCGCCCCCGAGCACTTCGAAGTCTTCGCCGTACAACGCCGGGAACTCGTCGATCAGCCAGCCCTCGATATCGGCGAGAGCCACAGCAACGAACGCGTCGTGATTGCGATCGGGCTTGCTGTCACCGACGTTCACGACGTCGGCGAGCGGGATGTCGGCGTACAACTCGGGTTCGAGAATGGGCGGCAACGTGGTGCCGGGCACGGTCGTGTTCGGAACGGCCTGAGTGTTCGCCGGGTCGGTCGGCACCGTTTCGGGCGTCGATGCCGGCGTGAACGGGTCGTCGAGCACGGGCAAGGTGTCGACGGTGACACCTTCGGCCGGTGCCGGCGCTGCGCTCAGCGTGACAACACCGGAATCGACAGCGCACGCGGACGCAGTGACCATGACCGCAGCGACAACAGCACCCGTGCGCCACCTCATCATGCTGGGGAGTGTAGAGCGGATCAACATGGCGGTTTGGGGCGAGGGGCGACTCTTCTAGGGCGCGAGACGCCCGGCGAGTTCGGCGATCTCGTGGCGTTGCGAATCGGCCATCGAGGTGGCCATCTTGCGAACTTGGTCGTTCTCGGCGTTCTCGGCGGCGTATTCGGCCATCTCGATCCCACCCAGGTGATGGGCGGTCATGAGTTCGACGAAGAGCTCGTCGGCTTGCCGGCCGCTCGAGCCGAGCAGCTGATCGAGCTGCTCCTCGCTGGCCATTCCGGGCATTTGCAGCGGGGATGCCGACATGCCCATCCACAGCATGGCGGTTTCGCCATCGCCGGCTTCGTCTTCGCCGAAGTCGCGTAGCAGCTGAATCATGCGGCCAACCTCGACGCTTTGGCCCTGAATGATCGATGCGGCGATGACGGCGAGCCCATCGTCGGTGTCGGGGACTTCTCGAAAGATGAATCCCATCAAGACCGCCTGCTCGTGGTGCTCGCGCATGTCGTGCAAGAACCCGGTGTCGACCTCGCCGTGCTTGACCTGGGCACCGCTGTCGCCGATCAACCAGCCGATCATTCCGGCGAGCAGCGCGGCGGTGACGAGGATGGTGCCGATGTTGAACGGTCGCTGCCACCATGGCAGCACGAGCGTGTCGTGATCATCGGTGTTGTCGACATCGCCGTCGGCGGCGAGTTCGGCAAGTTCGCGCTCGTGGGCGCGTCGCTCGAGTTCGACGATTTGGTCGAGCGACAGGTCGGGGGAGGAGCCTGTCGGGTTGGTCATTTTCCTAGTCTGCCAGTACGTCGGCGGAACCCCGCCGCGGTTACGTTCTCGCGGATGGGGACTTCGGGCCGCGTGGGGCGGCCACTGGGTGGCGACTCGGGGGACACGCTCGGTCGAATTCTTGCTGCGGCGCGCACGCACTTCGCGGTCTCCGGCTACCGGTCCACCACCAACAAGGTCATCGCTGACGACGTGGGGATCACGCCCGGTGCGCTCTATCACTACATCCCGTCAAAGGCCGCGCTGTACGCCGAGGTGTATCGCGACACCGTCGACTACGTGTACAGCGAGTTCGAACGTGCAGCGCTGGAGGAAGGGTGCTTGCTCGACCGATACCGGGCGGTCTTGCGGCGTGCCGCCGAGTTGCACGCCACCGATGCCACGCTCACCGGGTTCATCGTGGCAGTTGGCCAAGAGACCCAGCGACATCCCGACCTGATTGCGCTCCTAGGTGATCAACGGCGACGCCACATCCAGTTCTTCGCATGGCTGGTCGACACGGCCGTGGAGTCGGGAGAACTCGCCGACCCGGCCGGCGCACGGGCGGTCGCTGACCTGTTGGGGGCCACCCTCACCGGCTTGGCACGACTCGCCGTGTCCACCGGCGACCAGGCGCGCTACAGCGACGCGATCGACGCCATGAGTCACCTGTTGGCAGGCACGCTCTTGACCGACTCCAACGCGTGAAACCGAACTAGCGGACGGGAACTGGTTCGGGTTGCCGAGCACGCTACGCCGCAGGCCCTGAATCTGCAGCGGTGGATTGGAGCGCGAAACTGGACACATATGCGCGTGTTCGTCAGTGCCGACCCATCCGCCGACGCCGCAGCCGCGATCGTTCGGCGACTACGAGCTGCGATTCGCCAGCGAGGTGTCGCCACGATCGCGGTGAGCGGGGGCAGCACTGCGCCAGCCTTACTCGAGGCAATCGGGGGCGCGCTCGAAGCGCAGCCCGCCTTGGCGAGCGCGACCACGGTGTGGCAGGTCGACGAGCGCGTCGCCCCAGCGGGCGACTCGGCCCGGAACGCGTTGCAGCTTGCCGGGCTGCAGTGTGCGGTATGGCTGATGCCGGTGGACGCGATCGACCTACGCGCAGCAGCGCGTCGGTACGCCGCCTCGTTGCCCGTCATCTTCGACGTGGTTCACCTGGGAGTGGGCGATGATGGGCACACCGCATCGTGGCCGCCCGACCAGCCACACATCGCCGGGTCGGCGCGTCGCGTGGAGATCACTGCGCCGTTCAACGGGCTGCAACGAATGACGTTGACGGCCTCGGTGGTGAACGGTGCCCGAGCGCGCGTGATCCTGGCGCGAGGTGAGTCCAAGCGACCCGTGCTCGAGCGGTGGCTGGGCGGCGCAAGCGACCTCCAGGTGGGCAACGTGCGTCGCACCGGCACTGCGATGTTTCTCGACGAGTTGGCTGCGCCCGGAAGTAGCTTGCCCTGATGGGCTCGAACCGTCTCCCCTCACCCTTGCAGCACTCGCTGCAGGAACTCTTTGCGAGCGACCCCGGCCGATCCGAGCGCTACGTGCTGCACGCCGGCGACATGCGGATCGACTACTCGAAGCAACCCGTCGACGACGAGTTGTTGGCAGCGCTGCTGGAAGCAGCCGCGGAAGCCGGAGTGTTGGCTCGTCGCGATGCGATGTTTGCCGGCGAACGCATCAACGTCACCGAAGATCGTGCCGTGCTGCACACTGCGCTGCGGGCACCACGTGACACCTCGGTCATCATCGACGGCGTCGACGTGGTGCCAGAGGTTCACGAAGTGCTCGACGCGATGGGTGCCTTCGCTGATCGGGTTCGCGCCGACGACCGCATCACCGACATCGTCAACATCGGCATCGGCGGGTCAGACCTCGGCCCAGCGATGGCGTCGATCGCACTGTCCACGTTCGGGCACCCACGGCTGCGATTCCACTTCGTGTCGAACATCGACGGGGCCGCCATCGACACCGTGTTGCGCACGCTGCAGCCTGCTTCGACGCTGTTCATTGTCGCCTCGAAGACGTTCGGTACCATCGAGACGCTCACCAACGCACGTACGGCGCGCACATGGCTCGTCGCTGAGTTGGGCGAAGCAGCCGTAGCCGATCACTTCGTTGCGGTGTCGACGAACGCCGATCGCGTGTCCGAGTTCGGCATCGACACCGCCAACATGTTCGGGTTCTGGGACTGGGTAGGCGGCCGCTACTCCGTCGATTCGGCAATCGGCCTCGCCCTGATGGTTCAGATCGGTCCCGAGGCGTTCCGCGAGTTCCTCGCCGGCTTTCACGTCATCGACGAACACTTCCGTGCGGCCCCGCTGGGCCACAACGCCCCGCTCGTGTTGGGAATGATCGGCGTGCTGCATTCCGGAGCGCTCGGGCGTTCCACGAAGGCGGTGCTGCCGTATGCACAGGAGCTCGCACGCTTTCCGGCGTACCTGCAGCAGCTCGACATGGAATCGAACGGAAAGCGAGTTCGGCTCGACGGCTCCACGGTCGACGGCGATACCGGCCCGATCGTGTGGGGTGAGCCTGGTACGAACGGGCAACACGCGTTCTACCAACTGTTGCACCAGGGCACCCGAGTGGTGCCCGCCGACTTCATCGGGTTCGCAACGCCGAACCACCCGTATCGCGAGCACCACGACCTGTTGATGGCGAACCTGTTTGCTCAGGCCGAGGCGTTGGCGTTCGGTCGCGAGAATGTCTCCGAACCGCACCGCCACTTCCCGGGTGATCGCCCGAGCACGCTCATCCTGGCCGACCGGCTCACTCCGTCGGTGCTGGGGCAGCTCATTGCGTTGTACGAGCACATCGTGTTCGTACAAGGCGCGTTCTGGGGTATCAACAGCTTTGACCAATGGGGTGTGGAGTTGGGCAAGGAACTCGCCAACCAGATCACCCCGGAGTTGGTTGGCGTGCCGCAACCTGCCGCGCACGACACTTCCACCAACGCCGCAATCGAGTGGTACCGGTCGCGGCGTGACGAGACGGGTCAGTGATCGATCGCCCGAGCCAGCGAACGTCGCGTTGGCTGCCCGTTTGGGCGGCTGCGGGTTTGTTGGCGATCGTGGTGGGCGTGGGCGTGAGCGGCGGCGACGCCCCGAATGCTGCGATCACCCAGCCGATCTCGCCAACGACGATCAGCACTGCACCGACCACCCCCGTCACTACCCACGTCGCCGACCCGCCGGTGGATTCGGTGCCGAAGGTTCCGCTGAGCAGCCCGGTATCTCGGGGCTCGGTGGGCGGAGACGTCGAGCGGGTACAGACCCGGCTGGCCGAACTCGCCTTCTATCCAGGTCCCGCCGACAGCAGCTTCGGGGCGCTGACCCAGCAGGCGGTGTGGGCGTTCGAAAAGCTGGTGATGGGCGTGCCACGCGAAGAAGCGACGGGTGTCGTCACCGCCGCCGTGTGGAGCAGGATGCAAGATCCGATCGTGATCGCCCCCCGGACTCCTAGCGGTGGGCTGGCCAACCATGTCGAGATCTATCTGCCCGAGCAGGTGATGGTGGTGTTCCACGCGGATCGGCCGGTGGTCGTCACCCACGTGTCGACCGGGGAGCTGCGCGACGGAGCTACCGGATTCACGCTCGACGATGCGTTCGAATACTGCGAGACCGTACGCATCGACACCGACATCGACGGCAACCTGTTGCCGGAGCCGGAAGAGAAGCCGATCTGCGGTCAGGCCTACACGCCTCCTGGCGTGTTCGCAGCTCACCGGACGATCGAGGGACGCAGAGACGGCCCGCTCGGCGGCATGTACGACCCGATCTACATCAACCAGGGCATCGCGATTCACGGTGCCAACGAGATTCCGCTGCACCCCGCCTCGCACGGCTGTATTCGTGTGTCACGCCAACTCGGCGAAGAACTGCAATCGATGATCGAACTCGGTGACCGAGTGCTCATCTGGGACGGGAAACTCGAGCCGCACCAACAATCGGCTGAGGCGATGAAGATGCGGTGGGACTACCCAGATCCCAGCGCGACGACCACAACATCAACAACGTCGACCACATCGACCACGACCACGACCACGACGACCACCGTGCCAACGACCACGATGCCAGCCACCACCCTGTCGACGACCACCCTGCCGCCGATCACCCCGCCGACGACCACGATCGCGACTGCCACAACGATGGTGCTTGGCGGCACGACGGTGCCGCCGCCGAGCAACTAGGGCACGCAGTATCCGAGCACGTCGGCGAGTACGTCGCACTCGGAGAGTTCGTTGCGGAACGTCAGCGCGCCACCCACGCCGAGTCTGCAGATCACCAGGTTCGCCACCGTCTGGCCGGCTGCCAGGTTCAGGTTCGACGTGCCTGGTTGTGGCTCGCCGCGTGGCCACACCGTGATGAACGACGGAGCGTCGACATTGGTGGCCGCCACGTTCAACACGACCGCCGTGGCGTTTGCCGGGACGCCTGCGCGGCTGGCCACGGTGACGTCGATCGTGCGCTGCGGCCCGATTCGGGCGAGGGGCGCTCCGAGGCCTTCACGTGTGTCGAGCAGACGGCGCGGTGACACGGCGCGCAACCGATCGCCGGTGTCGCCGAAGTACCCGAAGACGTCGGCGAGCGCATGCTTGCCGGAACCGGGCCCGGTGAGCTGGAGCTTGCCGTCTGGCCCGAGTTGCACGATGACGAGATTCGCCACGGTGTCACCAGCGAAGAAGTTGATGTTCGACGTGCCGCCCGGGGTCTGCCCGGTCGGCGTGAGCGCCAGATAGCCGGGTGCGTCGGTTTCCGTGGCCGCGAGGTTGATCACGACCGCACGTGCGCCCACAGGCACGCCAGCGTGACCGGCGACGGCGATCTCCACGATCTCGGTTGGCCCGACCTTCCCGGATCGCACGCCCTGGCCGATCCGGGTGTCGAACAAGCGAGTCGGTGACAGTGGCATGAGGCGATCACCTGCCGAGGGCGTGAAGTACCCGAACACATCGACCAGGCAGTGGGTGGTGCCGTGTGAGTTGAACACCTCGATGAAGCCGTCGTCGCCCACCCCGATGACGACCAGGTTCGGTACCGGACGGCCCGGGCCACCGTTGATGTTCGACGTCACCGGACGAGGGGTACCGCCGGGATAGACCGTGAGGAAGTGCGGCTCGCTGGCGTCGACCGCGGTGACGTTGGCGACCACGGCGGTGACGCCGCTTGTCGGCACGGGGCCCATGCCGGCCACCTGCACTCGAAGCGTGTGTTCCGGGCCGAGCACCCCCGGGCGAACGATGGTGCCGTCGCGTGTGTCGGCGATACGCGTGGGAGCCACAGGAACGAACGTCGACGGGGCCCCGAGCACGACGGGCAGCGGAGCGAAGGAACCGTCTTCGAGTTGCCCTGGCGCTCGCGCGAACAGTTCCAGGTTCTCGAAGTTTCCTTCCAGCACCGAGCCGGCACCTCCGCCGAGCCAGCCGTCGATGATCGAGGTGTAGTACGACCGGAAGTCGACGTGGGTTGCCATCCGCTGCCATCGGCCGAGCCCTGCCAGCGTGGGGCGTTGGCCGTAGAACCCGCCCTTCACGTTCGGACCGAAGACGAACTGGGGAGCCGACGACCCGTGATCGGTGCCTTGGCCGTCGTTGGCCCAAGATGTGCGACCGAACTCCGAGAACGTCATCACCGTCACTCGTGGCGACCACTCGGGTCGGAGCGTGGCAAAGAACTTCACCACTGCGTCGTTCAGCTCCACCATCCGTGCGCTGTGCATCTCCGGCTGACCGGCGTGGCTGTCGAAGTCGCCAAAGCCGACGGTGAGCACCCGGAAGCCGAGGTTGGCGTTGATCAACCGTGCGGCCACTTCCATGCGGACGATGATCTCGGCCGGTGGAAGGCCGGTGCTGTCGGGGATGATCGGTGAGATGGTTCCTGCCACGTCGATCGCGTCGACCGCGGCTTGCGCGACGGCGTCATACCAGTTGCCGCCAGCGCCGCGCATGGCGCGAACTGCCTGGTAGTTGCGCTCGCTCCGGGTGTCGAAACTGCCGCCCCAGTCGGGCCGATGGTCGGGAACGCCGGTGCCGCGCTGCTGCTGCCCGATGAGGTGGAGTGGTACCGAATGCCCCACTTCGGCTGCCGCGTACAGGTCGGTTTGCCCGGCGAGGTAGCCGTCGAGCCACCGGCCGATCCATCCGCTGCTGGGCACACCGTGGGGTCGACCCGACATCCAGTAGGCCATGGAGTTGAAATGGGACTGGTCGTCGGGTTCGTACCCGACGCCCTCCACGATGGCGAGTTGGTCTTGGTCCCACCAGCGCTTGAATTCGGACAGGTGCCCGTTGAGACCGGTGTTCCCGTCGAGCGGCAGGGTGTGCTCTGGCGGCACCGCGAGGGTGCCGTGCTGCTCGTCGTAGTTGCCGTCGGTGAGCGGCACCACGGTGTTCAAACCATCGTTGCCGCCGTACATGCCGATCACCACCAGGATCCCCTGGTCGGGGGCCACCGGACCAACGGCCCAGCTGGACGGGTCGTGGCCGGTGATGAGATCGAGTAGCGAGGCGGATCCGGTACCGATCAGTCCGGCACCAGCGCCCATGCCGACGAGTTGCAGGAAGCGACGACGGTCGATGCCGTGCGGGTCGCGATCGGTGGCACTGAGATGTGCCAGGGCGGCGCGTGTGGAGATGTCGCTCGGGAGCATGGTCAGGCCAGGTTCATTTCGGGAGTGATGAGCAACAGCATCACGACGTCGGAGAGTTCCGTCCATGATGCGTTGCCGGCGAACTCGTCGAGCGCAGCGCGCGATGCCGTGCCGAGTGAGAGCTGCATGCCGGCGGCGAACCGGGAGACCATGTCGCGGCGGGCGGCGGCCGAGGCGGCCGACGCTTGGACCTCGGCCAAGGTGATGGTGGCGGCAGGGAGCCGGATCAACCCGTCGCCGCCCCAGTACGTGCCGAGGACGAAGTACGCGGCGTGCCGGGCTGCCGAGGCGCGCCGGCCGAACGCGCTGGCGTTGATCCAGTTGGCATTGTTCTTCCATCCGCTGACATCGGGCGGAAACAGCGGCCGTTGTCCCATCCCCTCCAGCAGCCACCAGGGCGTGCCTACTTCGGATCGCAGACCGGTGGCGGCGAGTGCCGCCACGACGTAGTCGATCGGTGGTCGAACCAGGCCAGTTCGAGCGTTCGCCGAGTAGAACTCGGGGTGGGTGAGTAGGGCTC
>DATKCX010000156.1:0-3157 GCA_035512975.1 Ilumatobacter sp. | reverse complement strand
TCGGCTCGTAGGCACAGCCGGGGCACAAGCACGCTGCAACGAGACACGTCGTCGCGACGTGCCGTGGGCCGTACGATCCTGGCGTTAGTTGTGTTCGCCGGGGAGGTTGTCCCTGAGGTGATCGAGGGTCGCGGCTGGGGTTGACCAGCCGAGGGCGCCGTGGGCGCGGTGGTGATTGTAGAAGTGGACGAAGCCGTCGTATGCGAGTTGTCGGTCGTGGTCGGTGTGCCAGGGTCGGATGTAGGCCCACTCCTCGAGCAGGATGCGGTGGAACCGTTCGATCTTGCCGTTGGTCTGGGGTCGGTAGGGTCGGGTCTTCTTCACGGTGGTGCCGGTGGCGGCGCACGTGTCGGCCCATCGCTTCTTGTAGCAGGTGCCGTTGTCGGTGATGACTCGTTCGCAGTTGATCCCGTGATCGGCGAACCAGGCAGCGGCTCGCTGCCAGAACGCACACGCTGTGTCGGCGGTCTCGTCGTGGTGGATCTCGGAGTACACCAGGCGGGTCCGGTCGTCGAGTGCTGAGTGGATGTAGCGGTAGCCGACACCGGCGTGGCCGCTGTGGGTGTCGTTGCCGCGTCCGTGGAGTCGCCAGCCGCCGCCGTCGGGGATCCCGCCGATCTTCTTCACGTCGACATGGATCAGCTCGCCGGGTCGGTCACGTTGATAGCGAACAACGGGTTCGCTGGCTCGGTCACCGCGATCGAGCCGGCCGCACCCGGCCGCGTTGAAGATGTTCTGCACCGTCGACGCGGCGAGTCCGGTCTCATGCGCGATGTGGTCAGCGCCCCAGCGGTGTTGACGGCGTAGTTGCAACACCCGATCCCGCCGCTCGATGCTGGTCTGGTTCGGTGAACGATGCGGCCGCGAGCTTCGATCGAGCAAGCCGACCTCGCCTTCGGCGACGTAACGGTCGCGCCACTTGCGCACGGTCTTGGCGTCGACCTGGAACCGTTCGGCGGTCTGCTCGACGGTCCAGTGGTGTTCGAGAACGCAAGCCACCATCCGTCGTCGACCCTTCGGGGTCAACGGCGCGTTCGGGTGCTGCCTCGTAGCGTGGGTCACGAGTCCCTCCTTGTTGGAGTCGGTGAGTTGTGGAAGACCCACAGACTCCCAAGGAGGGCTCACCTCAACCGCGGACCCCTACACCGTCCCTCCAAGGACAACGTCCCCGGTCGTCACAGTTAGTCGCATCCATGACCCTGATCCGCGCGTCGTGAGTAAGCTCGCTGACGTGGCGGGCCGAACGCGATCCGGAGGAAGGCCACCCTCCAGGGAGCATCTCGTCCCTTCGGTGAAACCCCTGAACGGACAGTTTCGGATCTCGATGGGCGACCATGGGACCGCTACGGACGGCGTGGAGCTCAGGGTCGGGCCCGTCACGGTCGATGTGCATCCGGGTCTCCGAACTTCCTGGCTACGCGATGCCGACGGTTCGTCCGTAGGAGTGTTTCTGGGGCACGTGATCGACTACCGGAACCATCGCGTGATCGAAGATGAGGTTCAACTTATCGAGCCTCTTGCAGGCGGTCACGATCAAGCCCTGTCGCAGATCGAGGACTTCGTCTACGGTTTCGGCGGACGGTGGGTCTTCGTGATCTCCTACGGCGGATCGAGTCGACTCTACCTCGACGCGGATGGCAGCAACTCGGTCGTCTTCGATAGGGCACATCGACGTGCAGCATCCACCACGGGACTGTTGCTCGACGACGACGATTACGTCGCTCGCTTCGATGCCGAGCTGTACGACACCCTACGAGTCCGGCGCGACGGGTGGTTCCCCTCGGGCCTGACGGCTCACTTCGGAGTCGAGCGACTGCTATGCAATCACTACCTCGACCTCGATGATTGGCAGGTTCGTAGACACTGGCCGACAGAAGACATTCACTGGACAGATGATCCACGCGGTCATGCCAGACGAATTGCGGAGATCGCGAGGAGCACGGTCGGGACCTTGATCTCGGAGAGCCGGGTGGCCGCCTCGTTGACGGCCGGAAACGAAACAAGGTTCCTCCTCGCAGCGATGCGTCCGTTTGCGACCGAGATCGACTTCGTGACAAACGCGGCACCGGGCACTGAGCTCGACGTCCACCATGCCGAGCAGCTGAGCCGGCGATTCGGGCTTCGTCACGTCGTACTCGAACCGCGAAAGGCAAGTGCGCGGGAGATGAGGGAGTGGCAGTACGGCGCCAGCCACACCGTCGGTGGTAACAACATGTGGTATCACCCGTCGATTGCACCGCTGGGTGCCTATGACTACTTCGTTGGAGGCTTGGGTGGTGAGATCGGGCGGGCGTTCTTCTGGCGTCAAGCAGACGCTGAGGCAAGTCCACTCGATCCGCGTTCGATCTGCGCCCGGTTCGGCATGCCGCTCCATCCTCGTGTCCTTCATGCAACGACACAGTGGTGGGCTTCCGTCGAGCACATGAACACACTCACCCAGCTCGACCTCGCCTATCTGGAGTTGCGAATGTCCGCTTGGGCGTTTGCGCAGGCGTATGCGCAGGACAGGATCGTCGACCACATCCACCCGTTGATCTCTCGCGAGACGTTTCAGCTCATGCTGGAGCTCGACCCCGAGACAAAACGGAACAACGGTTTCGTTCTCGAAGGCATCGGAATGCTGTGGCCAGAACTGCTCGAACTGCCCATCAACAAGTACGGCGACTATCGGGATGTGGTGACGCTCGCTCGGAAGGTGATCAAGCCGTCGCGCGTCGTTCGCCGGATTCGCCGGCGGCTCGGCTGACGTACCTCGCCGCGACCAGCTTGCTAGGCATAAGAAGCTGCGAGGCCGAGCATGGCCAACCTGCGTGTTTGAGACGGAACCCGTGTTGGAGAGTCTGGCCGACGCCGATGTCGTCGGGGTTCGGCGTCGGACGACACGCCAGCGCGCAACCGAGGTCAATCTGGTCCTGTTTTGCGCCAGTTGTAGACGTCTGGTCTGACGCGCCATCTGAGCGCGCGGTGATCAGATCGAGCACCTTCTGACGGAACTTGACCGGGTAACGGGCTCTTCTCATCTGAGTGGGGAGCAGCGTGTTCGGATGCGCGGTGGTGAGGGCCGGTCGGGCCAGGTGACGCCGCCGGTGTGGAGGAGCACGCGGAGCCGGTAGTTGTCGAACCGACGAAAGCCGTGCCCGCATCGCTTGACCTTCTT
>DATKCX010000155.1:0-2860 GCA_035512975.1 Ilumatobacter sp. | reverse complement strand
GCTACACCGGAGCGGAGGGCATCACGTGGGTGAAGACGAGCCCCGGCGGCAAGCTCAACAACATCAGCGGCGGCTTTTCCGGCTACTCGGTCACCCCGCCGAGTCCGCAGGTGGCCGTGCGGGAGAACGCGCTCCACCACTTCTCGACCGTCACCGTCACGGGGTCCGATCTCGAGGTCGTCACGTACGGCGTCGTGGGCGATGGTTCTCCAGCGGTTGTGGTAGACCGCTTCCACTACCAGGAGACCTGCGCGCCGGAGCTCAGCTTCGCCGTGCAGCCGGTGCTCCTCGATGTCGATGAGCAGTCTGCTCAGACGCTCGGTGTCACTGTGTCGGTCGCCGATCCGGCCGTGGCGTGGAGCACTGACGTGCCGTGGTTGTCGGTCGTCGCTGACAGCGAGCCCGGCAACGCGCTCGTATCACTCGACGCCGCGCAGCTCGCGGTGGGAACCCATCTCACGTCGGTTCGGGCCGAGTTGGCCGGCTATGACCCTGCGACCCTCTTGATCGTCGCCCGAGTTGGCACGCCACTCCCAACCGGCGAACTCGTGGCATTCTCCGGCCCGGCTCGCAGTTCGAGCGGGACGCTCGACGGCGCAGTCTTGGCCAGCTTGTCGTATCTCGGGCTGGTACCTGACGGGCCACTCGTCAACGTGGCGTTCGCGCTCGATGGCCGGGCGCTTCGGGACGAGGACTCGGCACCGTTCGATGTGGTCGGAGATCAGAACGGCGCCCGACCGCTGGAGCTCGACGACGGGCCACACACCCTCGAAGCCATTCTCACCGCACCGTCCGGTGCGACGAACACGCTCGTCGCGAGCTTCACCGTCGCCAGCCCAGCAGTGGCCGGTGACTGCGTTGCTGAACCGTGTACGACCGTGCCGCCGACCGTGCCGCCGACCGTCGCTGCTGCTGATGCGCCCCCTGCATCGGCGACGGCCACGCCGGCCACGCCGATCTCTGCGGGGCTGAGCACTTTGGCCCCTGCAGTCGACCGCACGAACCATTCATCATCGGCCACCGGCGGCGATTGGTGGGCGAGATGGCCCGCGCTCATGTTGGCTGTTGTCGTGGTCGGACTCTTCGTCGGCCTGCTCACACGTCCACGCTCGCACCGAGCACACAGCGCAGGTGCATCATGATCGGCACCCAGAAGTGGCGCCGTCGCACCACGGGCCGGTCGGCTGCCGGACAGGAGCGCTTCCGCTGGCAGTTCGAGCTCATCTTGGAAGGCGCGCGCCGTGCGGAACGCCCGTTCAGCATCACGCAGTTCACGTGCCGATCAGTCGAACAAGCCGAACAACTCCGACAGCTCTGTGACGAGTCGACACGGGTGTGCGACGCCGTCGGCATCGAGCGCACCAACGTGCTCGTGATCTGGGACGACACAGCGATCGCATCGGCCAGTCGCGCAGCTCGCCGTCTGCTGAACAGGTTCTCTTTCACCGAGAGCACGAAGTGCGGAGTCTCGACCGTGAGCTTTCCGAACGCCGGCTACACACCGGCCGCCCTCATTCGAGCGCTCGTCCAGGCACCGTCGGACCCCCCTACCGGGGACGAGCCGGAACGCCAATCGGCGCGTGACACGACTTCGATCACTCGCCACCCCATGGATCGGCTCGCCGGATGACGCCCGCAGCTCGCCGCTCGAAGCGACTCCTCGACCTCTCGCTGCTGGTGCTGACGGCACCGCTGACCGTGCCCGTGGCGGCGTGCTGTGCGCTGGCCGTGAAGCTGGACAGTCCTGGACCGGTGGTGTTCAACCAACGGCGAACTGGGAAGGACGGCGTGCCGTTCAAGATGTTCAAGTTTCGGACGATGGTCGTCGACGCCGAGGCGATGAAGGAGTCGCTCCAGTACCTGAACGTGCTCACGCCCCCCGACTTCAAGATCCCCGACGATCCACGTGTGACGAGAGTGGGCCGGTTGCTCCGCGCCACCAGCCTGGACGAGTTGCCGCAGCTGTGGAACGTGCTGCGCGGCGACATGTCGCTGGTAGGTCCTCGCCCCACTTCGTTCACTCCCGACACGTGGCAGCTGTGGCACACGCGTCGGCTCGAGGTCAGGCCGGGACTCACCGGACTCTGGCAGGTCAGCGGCCGCCACTTGGTGGAGTTCGACTCCCGTTCACGTCTCGACGACGTCTACATCCGCAACGCATCGGTGCTGTTCGACTTGTCGATCATGCTTCGCACGGTGCCTGCACTCGTACGCAAGGAAGGCGCATGACCAATTTCAGAACTCCACAGGACGACGCTCGGCCCATCGTGGTCACGGGCGCGGCCGGCTTCATCGGTCACCACACGGCCCGACTCCTCCTCGACTGGGGCTTCACCGTGGTCGGCATCGATGCGTTCACCCCGTACTACGACCGTACGACCAAAGAACGCAATCTGCGAACCCTCGACCACGGCAACTTTCGATTCGTCGAGGCTTGCGTCGATTCAGCGGCGGCCCGGGCAGAACTCGACGGTGCCCAAGCCATCATCCATCTGGCCGCACAGCCCGGTGTTCGAGACAGCTGGAACGAATTCGACACATACACCGAACTGAACGTGCTGGCAACGAAACGGCTGCTCGACTCTGCGATCGACGCCGGCGTGCACCGCTTCGTGTGTGCATCGAGTTCGTCGGTCTACGGCGACGCGCCCGCGTATCCCACGTCGGAGGACGCACCCACCGTGCCTCGCAGCCCGTATGGCATCACGAAGCTCGCGGCCGAGCGGCTGGCCGTTGCGTACGCGCTCGAACGCGGTCTGCGCACCGTGTCGCTTCGGTTCTTCACGGTGTTCGGTCCCGGTCAGCGTCCCGACATGGCGATCGAACGACTGATTCGCGCCGCACATCTGGGAGACACGTT
>DATKCX010000154.1:0-4222 GCA_035512975.1 Ilumatobacter sp. | reverse complement strand
CGGGCAAGATGCCGACGAACTCGGCGTGACCACTGGAGCGCAGATCTCGTTGTTCGATGTGTCGGTTCCCAGCAACCCGCGACGCGTCGACACCGTGGATTTCGGTTCTGGCACGCACATCGAAGGCGATCACCACGCGTTCTTGTACTGGCAACCCACCGGCACGATCGCGGTACCGGTATACGGAGTCGGGGTGAGCCGGATCGACTTCGTTCGTGTCAACGGGAACAACCTCACCAGGATCGCGTCGGTGCCCTTCGACGGAGTGTGCGACTACCCACGGCGAACCATCGCGATGGGCGACCAGTTCGTGCTCGTCGGCACCAAACGGATGGTGTTCGTCGATGCGGTCTCATTCGCAGTGACCAAGGAGCTCACGTTGCGCTCGGCCGAGTCGCCGTGCTGGTGATCGGTCGTCTCGTGGCGCGGTTCGATCGCCGCTAGAGCGAGCGTTCCATCACGACGTCGAGCACCGGTCGACCGTCGTCGTCGGGCTCTGCGTGCTCGATGACGAGATGAGGTGGCTCTCCGCCGTCGGTGAGGGTCAACATGCCGATGTTGTTGGCGAAGTACGGGCCGTTGTCGAGCTCCCACACCAGCGGTGTGGTGTCTCCACGAATGGAACGTCGCAGCCCGCGCCCAATCGAACGGCCGACACGGCTGAGCGCGAACCGGATCACGCGCCGTTCACGTGTGCTGAGCGCGTTGCGAATGGGTGAGCTGACGATCTGGCAGATGCGACTCGTCACACCAGGCCGATCGGGAAAGGTCGCGTCGGCGGTGTAGGCGAAATGGATGTCGCCCGCGAGCAACGTGATGGTTTCGGGTGCATCCCGCGACTCCGACGGCGTGCCGACCGTTGCCAGCAAGTCCGACAACTGGCGGAACGACTTGTCGAACGCCGACCAGTCTTCGAGATCGATCGCTCGCCGAACCCGTTCGCCCAATCGTGACATCCACTTCCCCCATTTGCCGGCGCAGACGGCCTCGTTCCAGTACTGCAGATCGTGCAGGCCGCCGGGTACGAGCATCGGAAGCGAACATGCAATGAGGAGATGACGGCAGGGCTCGAGCGCTGATTCCGACACCCAGGCCCATTCATCGTCGCCGACCAACTTTCGGGCGGTCGGGTTGAGATCCCGCCCGTTGCGGTTGTCGATGACGATGAGGCGAACATCGCCAAGGTCGCGTCGATAACTGAAGTGATAGCCACCGGGCACAGGCGTGAAGCGCTCGGAGGCTCGGGCCCATTCGCGCAATGTGTCCGAACCATCTTCTGCGGCCAGAAGTTCAGCGAGGATGCCCTCACTCGCGATGTGCTCGGGCGACTGATTGCCGAGATGTTGATAGATCCAGTACGACATCATCCCGCCGATGATGTGGTCCTGCCACCATGACTCGGCCCGGATGTCGGCCACCCAACGCTCGGAGATGTTCCAGTCGTCGATCACGTCGTGGTCGTCGAAGATCATCGTGCTCGGCACCACCGACATCATCCAACGTTCCACGTCAGACGTCCACGACTCGTGATACAGCCAGGTGTATTGCTCGAAGTCGCCCACCACATCATCGGGGATGGCGGTGGGTTTGCCGACGCCATGTCTTGAGCGCCTGTGACCTCGCCGATGCCACAGGCGACGACGCACCTCCGGGGATGGGTCGTCAGCGTAGATTTGATCTCCGAGCAGAACGAGCAACGTCGGCCAAGCGGCGATCTCACCGTGGAGCATTCGGAGGCCATGTGCTCGCAACGAGTCGACACCACGACCGCGCGGATCATGATCGAGCTCAAGCGAGTACGGCGGCTCATGGGGTGCGGCGGCACGGCAGCTCCCGAACAGCACGCGTTGGGAGGTGGCACCGAGCGTGCGAATGGTCGGAGCCGGAAACGGGTCGTCGGGAAGCGGCCAGACGACTTCGTCGCCGATGGTGACGTCATACTCGGTGGTGGACGCAGGTGACAGGCCCTCCACGATGACGAGCGCGAAGTGATGCCCCTCGACGGTGAAGGTGGGCGCGGTCGACCCGAGCACCGAGACGTTGCAGCGATCGGAAGTCTCGACCCAGATCGTCGCTGTTGTCTCGGTGACATGCCGCAGAATCGGCCCGAGAATGAGCGTGGTCACGCGTCGGAACGTACAGGATGTGGATCCATCGTGTCGCTGTTCAGGAGCAGGTAGCGAACCAGCACCAGTGTGAG
The DNA here is from genome assembly GCA_035512975.1 of Ilumatobacter sp. Taxonomy (GTDB): domain Bacteria; phylum Actinomycetota; class Acidimicrobiia; order Acidimicrobiales; family Ilumatobacteraceae; genus Ilumatobacter. The sequence goes on along the minus strand of DATKCX010000154.1, from coordinate 2,022 downwards.
GCCACCCAGAACGACGCCACCCACGGCATCAGTGACGTAGTGCATGCCCAGGTAGAGCCGCGACACGGTCACTGTTGCCGCGGCCAGCGTGGCGAGAGAAAACGCGACGGGGCCCGACCAGCGAAACCGAGGGTTCCAAGAGATCACGATGGCCAGCCCGAAGTAGAACACCACGGCGGCGGCGATGTGCCCGCTGGGCCAGCTGTTCGTGGGCGCACCATCGAGTTGCTCGACGGGTGGCCGATCCCGACCGATGAGCTTGGCGGTGGTGCCGAACACAGCCACCTCGAAGACCAGGCCGCCGACGACGAGGGTCCACTCGTGCCAGCGTCGGAACATCCACAACATCAGCGGGAGCAGCACCAGCCCGAGCCCGATCTTCGTCTCGGTGTTCGACAGTGCCGACCCCAACTCCGCAAGGTGGGTGCGGCTGTCGGTGCGGCGGTCTTCGAACCATCGGTTCACATCGGCTTCAGAAGTACCGAGCGGTGACGATTCCCACCAGTTGACGAGCATCCAACCGACGGCGAGATAGATCGCCGTGAGGCCGACATAGCAGGCCGCCATGATGCCGACGTCGCGACGGTGCAGGGGCGGCACCTTCCAGAACGGCGTGTCGTCCGTGTCGCCCGTGTCGTCCGTGTCGCCCGTGGTGCCCGGCTCGTGGGTGGTGGCGACGTCTCGGGAGTCGCTTCTGACGTTCTTCGTCGATGGGTTGAGTGGCTGAGACATTGTGGCTCCGCGGTCGTCGGTCATCGATGATCAGTTCGGTGGTTCGAGTTGTGCCCGGAAGTGCTCGGCGTCGCCTTCGAGCGGCGGATACTCGCTGCGAAGGTGCGCCAGTTGCTCACACATCAGCGAAGCGATCGCCCAGTTGCGATACCACTTGTGGTCGGCAGGGACGATGTGCCAGGGCGACAGTTCGGTCGAGGTTCGCCCAATCGCGGCACCGTACGCAGACTGGAATCTCGCCCAGTCGGCCCGGGTTTCGAGGTCGGACTCAGCCAACTTCCACTGCTTGTCGGGACGTCGCAGTCGACGCAAGAAGCGTTCCCGCTGCTCGTCGAAGGAGATGTGCAGCAAGCACTTCACGATCACGGTGCCCGACCGGATCAGTTTCTCTTCGAACGAGACGATGTCGTTGATGCGCTTGGTGAGGTCCTTGTCCGACATCCTGTCGAGTGCGTCGGGGACGATGACGTCCTCGTAGTGCGACCGGTCGAAAAAGGTGATGTGGCCAGGATCGGGTAGCTCACGGCGAATCCGGGCGAGAAACGGTTCGGCCTGTTCCTTGGCGTCGGGTTCTTTGAAGCTCGCCACGGACGTGCCCACCGGGTTCAACGTTCGGCCGACATGCTTGATGGTGCTGCTCTTGCCCGAGCCATCGAGTCCTTGCAGGATCACGAGCACGGAGTGCCTGCATTCGGCCATCAGCCGATCGTGCAGGTCGTCGAGCGTCGACCGGTGCTCGACGAGCTCTTCCTCGGCTGCGGATCGGTCGTGGACCAGCGGGGTGGCGTCGGTTCGAAAGCCGTCGAGAACGAGTGGCTCGCCGATGGTCGGTGCGCGTAGCTCGGCTGATACCGAACCCGGTGACCACAGTTCTGCGACCTTGTCGGCTGGGTGCTTGCTCATGATGCTTCTTCTGCGATCGTCGGCTCGACGTCCTTCGCGGACGTGCGCACCCGCAACGAATCGGGCTCGATGCCGAACGTCAACGTGGTTGTGGCGGGGCGGTCTTCGCCGTCGAGTTCATACGGCATGGGGTTGGCCAGGGCGACCGTGATCGCGGTTCCTGTGAACCGAGCGACGAGCTCTGGCCGTTGCTGCTTGCCTCGAACCAGCCGCCACATCACCGACGCCCACTCCCGAAGGTTGGTTGCCGACAGAATGGCCACGTCGAGAATTCCGTCGTCGGGCCGTGCGTCGGGAAACACCTCCAGACCGCCGGTGACGCTGCCGCAGTTGCCCACCAGCACCATCGCTGTTCGCCCGGACCAAGCGCGCGAACCGTCTACGTCG
>DATKCX010000153.1:0-32459 GCA_035512975.1 Ilumatobacter sp. | reverse complement strand
AGCGGGTGCGTCGTTGTCAACAAGCCATGGCGGATGCCAAGACACAACTCGACTTGGTGCCCGCCGACACGCTGATGGAGGTCACGTCGCTCACTTCCCCCGTGATTGCCGGTGCGGCAATGCGATTGGTGACGCGCTTGTCCGACCGGATCACGTTGCCAGCCAACGTCGTGATCTCGAACGTGCCAGGGCCACGCTCTGCGCTGTACTACGCCGGTGCGCGGCTCGATCACTACATCCCGGTGTCGATCGTCACAGATGGCATGGGGCTCAACATCACGGTGCACAGCTACGAGGATCGTCTCGACTTCGGCTTGGTGTCTGATCGCGATCTGGTACCCGACTTGTGGGATCTCGTCGATCTTCACGTCGACGAAGTGGCGCGCCTGTTCGAAGCGACCGGAGCAGCATGGGCGGAGCCGCCAGGCCGGGAGTACAGCCGACGCGGCAAACCAAGCCCAGAAGCGCTCGCGCGCGCGGCCGCGAAGAAGGCTCCGGCCAAGAAGGCTCCCGCGAAGAAGGCTCCCGCGAAGAAGGCTCCCGCCAAGAAGTAGTCCGGCCTGATCACGTGGTGAGCGCGGTCTGTCCTGAAGAGCCGTTCCGGTTGGCTATCGTCTCGTCGTCTCGGTGTCGTGACTCACTCGACGCTTTCACCACGGCCGCATGCGGCCCCGACGAGTTGGACCCCCTATGCCAACCCCCAAACGAAACGGACACCACATCGAACTCGCCGATGAGGTGCTCACGGCCTTGCGGTATCGCGTCGGCAAAGACCCTTCGGTTGCCACCAACCACGATTGGCTGCACGCCACGATCCACGTAGTTCGCGACCGCATGGTCGATCGTTGGGTGGCTTCGACGAAAGAGACGTACGACAGCCACGGCAAGCGGGTCTACTACCTCTCGCTGGAGTTCTTGATCGGCAGGCTCACGCGCGACGCGTTCTCGAACCTCGGCTTGCTCGACGACATGCGCGCCGCGTTGGCAGCGCTCGACGTCGACCTGGATCTGATCGCCGAGTTGGAACCGGATGCCGCGCTCGGCAACGGTGGTCTCGGACGGTTGGCCGCGTGCTTCATGGAAAGCATGGCCACGCTTGGCATTCCTGCCCACGGCTACGGCATCCGGTACGTCAACGGCATGTTCCGTCAGGAACTGTCCGACGGTGCCCAGGTCGAACTGCCCGAATCCTGGCTCGATCACGGCAATCCGTGGGAGTTCGAACGTCGCGAGCGCTCGTTCGAGATTTCGTTCGGTGGGCAATCGGAACCGGTCGACAAGACGTCGTCAGCCGATGCAGCGTCCGCGCATCGCTGGGCCCCCGCCGAACGGGTGTTGGCTGTCGCGTACGACACCCCGGTCGTCGGCTGGCGCGGCAACCGGGTGAACACCCTGCGTCTGTGGTCGGCGATGGCTGTCGACTCATTGCTGCTCCATCGTTTCAACGCAGGCGATCACGTCGGCGCGCTCGAAGACAGCAACCGGGCAGAGTCGCTGTCGCGGGTGCTGTACCCGGCCGACTCGCACAAGGCCGGACAGGAACTTCGCCTGCGACAGGAGTACTTCTTTTCGTCTGCATCGCTGCAAGACATCTTGCAGCGGCACCTCAACACCTTCCCCGACCTCACCAACCTGGCGGATCAGGCGGCGATTCAGCTCAACGACACCCACCCGGCGGTGGCCGTGCCGGAGCTCCTCCGGCTTCTGATCGACGTGCACGGCATGGCGTTCGACGTCGCGTGGGAGATCACCCGCACCACGTTCAGCTACACGAACCACACGTTGTTGCCCGAAGCACTCGAGAGCTGGCCCGTGGGCTTGTTCGAACGACTGTTGCCGCGTCACATGCAGTTGGTGTACCTGGTGAATACGCGTCTCCTCGCCGATGCCCGTGCTGCTGGATCGTTCGATGGGGGAGCGATCAGTCGAATCTCACTCATTGGTGAAGACGGGGATCGTCGTGTGCGAATGGGCAACCTCGCATTCGCGGGGTCGCACTCGATCAACGGCGTGTCGGCATTGCACTCCGACCTGATGCAGCAGACCGTGTTCGCCGACCTGCATCGCTTGTACCCGGAGCGCATCAACAACAAGACGAATGGCGTCACGCCGCGCCGCTGGTTGTTCCAGAGCAACGGGGCACTCACCGACCTCATTCGCGAAGCCATCGGCGACGACTTCCTCGACGACTTCGACCGTTTGGCCGACTTCGACAGCTGTGCCGGCGATGCCTCGTTTCGTGAACGGTTCGCCGCTGTGAAGCTGGCGAACAAGATCCGGCTGAGCGAACTGGCCGCGCTGCGCACCGGTGTCGTGCTCGACCCGGCCTCGCTCTTCGACGTCCATATCAAACGGATCCATGAGTACAAACGTCAGCTGCTCAACATCTTGCACGCGGTGGTGTTGTACGACCGGATCAAGACCGAGCCCAATCGGCGAGTCACCCCTCGGGTGAAGCTGTTCGGCGGCAAGGCCGCTCCAAGCTATCACAATGCCAAGCTCATCATTCGCCTGGCGAACGACGTCGCCGACGTCATCAACAACGACCCGGAAGTCAACGGAACACTGCAGGTGCTCTTCTTGCCGAACTACAACGTGAGCTTGGCAGAAGTGATGATTCCTGCAGCCGATCTGTCGGAACAGATCTCCACGGCAGGCCTGGAAGCGTCCGGCACCGGGAACATGAAGTTCGCGCTCAATGGGGCCCTCACGATCGGCACGCTCGACGGCGCGAACGTCGAGATGGCAGAGCACATCGGTAGTGACAACATCGTGATCTTCGGTTTGACCGCACAGGAGGTCGCGGATCGCAAACTGGCCGGCTACGACCCGCGCAGCGTCATCGAGACGTCGCCGGTGTTGGCGCGGGTCTTGTCGTCTGTCGCCTCGGGAGCGTTTGCGCCGGGCGATCCCGGCCGGTATCGCCAACTCGTCGAAGGCATCTACAACAGCGACTGGTTCATGGTCGCTGCGGATTTCCAGTCGTACGTGGCCGCCCAAGATGAAGTGGAGTCGCTCTGGGCCGATCAGGTGGGATGGAACACGATGGCAATCCACAACGTCGCGCGGATGGCGTGGTTCTCGTCGGATCGTACGATCCGTGAGTACGCAAGCGATATCTGGAAGGTCGACTGACGCCGGGTCGAGCGGCTCCGGCCGCGAGTTGGACGCAGAACGTGGTGCTGGGGGACCGATGACGATCGGGGGCAACTACAGCAGATCGCTGAGGGCGTGGATGACCACTCCAGCGATGCCGCCCACGATGGTTCCGTTGATGCGAATGAACTGCAGGTCACGTCCCACCTGCAACTCCATCTTGCGGGCCGTGGACTCGCCGTCCCACCGCTCGACTGTTGACGCGATGAGGTGGCTCACTTCGCTGCGATAGTTGTCGACCACGTATCCGACGATGCGCTGGATCCACCCATCGATCTTCGCACGCAGTTCGGGCTCGTTCACCAGCCGCTCACCGAAGCGTTGATAGCTGCGATTCATCCGGTAACGCAACTCGCTCTCGGGATCGTTGGCCATGTCGATCAGCTGCGCTTTGGTGCCCAACCAGAGCGACTCGATCCACGCGCGCACCTCGGGGTGCGCGAGCAACTCTTGTTTGACCTGTTCGCCTTTCGCCAGCAGCTCAGGGTCATGCTTGAGTCGTTCGGCGAACTCCCGCACCCGGCGGTCGATGGAATTGCGAACTTCGTGGTGTTCATCGTTGCCGACATCATCGATGAAACGATGTACGGCGGTGTACAACTTGTCGAAGATCCGGTTGTCGATCGGCTCGGGAACCCACCACGGTGACTCGTCGTCGAGCCGTTCCCGAAAGGTCGATCGGTTCTCGTCGAGGAATCCGACGAGGCCTTTCAACGTGGCGTCGAGGAAGCGCTGATGATGCCCACCCGAGATCGTGATGTCGACCGCCCGACCAACCAGTGGGGCCACGGGGGTCGAGTCGATCCGTGTTCGCAGGAAGCGTTCCAGCCCCGCCTGCACCTCGTCGTCGTCGAACACGTCGAGGGCACCGCTGAGCGCGTCGGCGGCGATCTCGCTGGCCGTGTTCGCGTTCGCCGGCTGACGCAACCATTCGCCGATTCGTCGGGGAATGTCGGCCCCGCCGATTCGCTCGTCGAGTACCTCTTGGGTGAGGAAGTTGCTCTCGACGAACTCGCCGAGGCTGGCACCGATCTGATCCTTCCTCTTCGGGATGATCGCGGTATGGGGAATCGGGATGCGTAGCGGGTGCCGGAACAGAGCGGTGACCGCGAACCAGTCGGCGAGTGCGCCCACCATGGCAGCCTCGGCGAATGCCTGGACGTACCCCTTCCAACCCTCTGGGTCGGCCAGCGTCACGATGACGTACAGCGCAGCCGCGGCCACCAGCAAGCCCAACGCCACAGCCTTCATTCGGCGAAGGTCGCGCGCCTTGTCCGCGTCGAGCGCCTCGGGTTCCATCACAGCGAAGCTACCGGCGCGTCGCCGTCTCGTCGTTCAGAGATCGAGGCGTGCAGGAAACGTCGGGCCCACGGTGCGGGTGCGCTTGAGCTCCCAGAACGCTTCCATCGTGGCGAGGGTGCGCATGGCATCCCAGACTGCAAGCGATTGTTCGGGCGGAGGCACCTCGGTGAACCAGTCACCAGCGAGATTGCTCGTTCGAGGAGATTGCCGACACCAGCGTGCGGCCTGCCTGCCGATTCCTCGGGCAGCACTCCGAACCACCGATAGCCTGGTGCCGTCATGTCGCAGCGCTTCTACATCGAAACGCTCGGCTGTCCGAAGAACCAGGTCGACTCCGACAAGTTGATCGGCACCTTGGTGGCCGACGGCATGGAGCCCACCGACGACGTAGGGCGGGCCGATCTGGTGGTGGTGAACACCTGCGCGTTCATCGACGACGCACGCCGCGAGTCGATCGACACGATTCTCGCCCTGGAGGACCAGAAGCACGACGGTGCGCGGCTGGTCGTGACGGGCTGCATGGCCGAGAGGTACGGCGACGAACTCGCAGAGGCGCTCCCAGAGGTCGACCAGGTGGCCGGCTTCGGTGTTCGGTTCCACGACGCCCACGCCGGTGCCGGCACCGGCCAGCCCGCTGGTCGCAAACTGATTCCGGTCAGCAGCGCAGCCCTGCCGGAACTCGACCTGTTGAACCTGCCTCGACCGAAGTCGAACAGCCCGTGGGCATACATCAAGATTGCCGAAGGTTGCGACCGATCCTGCGGCTTCTGTGCGATCCCCAGCTTTCGTGGGCCGCAACGCAGCCGCGACATCGAATCGATTCTCCGCGAGGCAGACGAGCTCGACGTGCGCGAGGTCGTACTGATCGCACAAGATCTCGCGTCGTATGGCAAAGATCGACCGGGTGAACTCGGTGCGGGTTCGATCGTCCCGCTCGTGAACGCCATGGCCAAGCAGACCGACTGGGTCCGGCTGCTGTACTTGTATCCGAGCGACCTCACCGACGAACTCATCGACTCGATCTGCGCCACCGGCGTGCCGTACTTCGATCTGTCGCTGCAACACGTGAGCAAACCGCTGCTCCGGCGCATGCGTAGGTGGGGCGACGGCGATCGGTTCCTCCGTCGCATCGCCGACATTCGCGAACGCGAGCCGAATGCTGCGTTCCGCTCGAACTTCATCGTCGGATATCCGGGCGAAACCGAAGCGGACCACGACCAGTTGCTGCACTTCGTCGAGCAGGCGCAGCTCGACTGGTGTGGATTCTTTGCGTACTCGCCCGAAGAAGGAACGCACGCATACACCCTCGACGGGGTCGTCGACCGCGGATTGATGAACGCGCGGTTGGCAGAGCTGCGTGAACTACAAGACGACATCACCGCCAGCCGGAGCGACGACGTGATCGGCCGCACCGTGCGTGTGCTCGTCGACGAGGCCGGTGTCGCCCGGAGCGCTCGCGAGGCACCGGAGATCGACGGCGTGATCCACGTCGACGCAGCGCTGCCCGTGGGGGAGTTTGCCGACGTGGAGATCGTCGACGCACTCGGCCCCGACCTGGTTGCCGTCGGCGGACGGGTTGGCGACTGATGGTGGCGCGCTGATGCCAGTCGACCCGAACGCCATGGCCACATGGGCCAACGCCATCACCGCTGCTCGCTTGGTGCTGTCGCCGCTGATGTTCCTCGTGATCCCCGACGACAACCGCGGCTCGTGGGTGGCGTTCGGATTGTGGTTCGTACTGTGTACGAGTGATGGCATCGACGGTTGGCTGGCTCGGAAACACGGAACCACGGCCACCGGCGCATTTCTCGACCCACTCGCCGACAAGGTGCTCGTGCTCGGGGCCATGTTCACGTTGGTCGCTCGCGATGTGTTCTGGTTGTTGCCGGTGGCGATCATCGCCGGTCGGGAACTGATCATCTCGGTGTACCGCACGCTCGTCGCCGCCAAAGGGGTCAGCATTCCGGCCAGCCAGATGGCGAAGTACAAGACCGTCTTCCAGCAACTCGCGGTGGGTTTCGCGTTGTGGCCGTGGTTCGCGACCGACGCCACCTGGTGGTGGAACACCCTGCTGTGGATTGCGGTCGTGCTGTCGGTGGTTTCCGCGGCCCAGTACTTCTGGTACTCGCGTGTCACGGCCAAGGCATTGGCCGAGGTTCCCGTCACGTAGCTCGCTCCACATCGCCGGTACGCGAGGATGACGGCGATGAGAACGACACCTATCAAGACGAGCCCCGAGAGGATGACGACCCGTGCGGTGTGACGTCTTGGCGGTGGGTACCGAACTGCTGCTCGGCCAGATCGTCGATACCAATTCCTCGTGGATCGGCGAACAACTTGCGGCGAGCGGTCTCGATTCGCTGTTGCAAGTCAAAGTGGGCGACAACCAGCGTCGCCTCACTTCCCAGCTTCGGCGACTGCTCGTCGATGCCGATGCGGTGATCATGTGTGGCGGGCTCGGGCCCACCCACGACGATCTCACACGCGAATCAATCGCCGAAGTTCTGGGAGTGGAGCTGGTCTTCGACGAATCGATCGGACACAACATCCGCGCGATGTTCGAGTCGCGCGGGCGACGGATGGCCGACAACAACCTTCGTCAGGCGATGGTGCCGACCGGTGCTTCGATCATCGAGCAAACACGTGGCACCGCCCCAGGTCTGATCTGTCCGCTGATGGTCGACGGCGTCGAAAAGGTCATCTACGCCGTACCGGGGGTGCCCCACGAAATGCGTGACATGGTCGAGCGGGCCGTGCTGCCCGACCTGCTGCAGCGCAGCGGCGAACCCGCTGTCATCGTGAGCCGCGTGCTGAGGACGTGGGGTGAATCCGAGAGCGGGCTGAACGAACGGCTCGACGGCGTGATCGCCGAACTCGAGACGATCGGCAACCCCACGCTGGCCTTCCTCGCCAGCGGCTGGGAAGGGATCAAGGTGCGCCTGACGGCGAAAGCGCCGACACACGCCGATGCCGAGCGACTGCTCCTCGCCTGGAGCGACCGCTTGCTGGCCGAGATCGACGACATCGTGTTCGGCGTTGACGATCAGACGATGGAATCGGTCGTGCTCGACGCGGTCCGCTCGAAAGGGTGGACCCTCGGCACCGCCGAGTCGGTCACCGGCGGCCTGGTCGCGGCGCGTCTCACGGGGATCGCCGGTTGCAGCGACGTCTTCCGCGGTTCGGTCGTGTCGTACGCGAGCGACGTGAAGTTCGACGTGCTCGGTGTGCCCAGTGGGCCGGTGGTCAGCGAGGCCGCAGCGTTGGCGATGGCGCATGGTGCGGCGCGAGTCTTGGCTGCCGACGTGGTGGTGGCGCTCACCGGTGTCGCCGGGCCCGACCGACAAGAGGGGCAACCGGTGGGCACGCTCTGCGTGGCGGTGATCTGGCCAGACGGTCAACTCACTCGAACGCTACGCCTCCCGGGCCAGCGCGAACAGATGCGTCAGATGTCGGTGATCTCGGCGCTCGATCTCGTGCGCCGAGCCATCACCGGCTGACCGGCACAAGGCTGACCGGCACAAGGCTGACCGGCACAGGGCCGCGGGTAAGATTGCCTCGTTGCCCCTGTAGCTCAGCTGGATAGAGCAAGAGCCTTCTAATCTCTAGGTCGCAGGTTCGATTCCTGCCGGGGGCGCTTCAGCGTGGGGTCCGGGCCGGTCAGTAGGGCGGGTGACTGCGACCGACCAGCGGCAGGCGTGCTGCGTCCCACGCGTCCAGGCCGCCTCCCAACACGGCAACGCTGTGGTACCCGAGGCCGTGCAGTGTGACCGCGGCGAGTACCGAACGCGCACCGTCGTCGCAGTACAAGAGAATCCGTGCATCAGGATCCAAGCCCGAGACGTGATGGCGATTGCTGGAGTCCACCCGAAACTCGAGCAGCCCTCGGGGCACGTGGATGGCACCCGCAATGCTGCCTGTGGATGTGCGTTCGTCGGCCTCCCGGAGGTCGATCACCACCGTTCGAGGATCGTCTGCCTCAGCAGCGAACTCTGTGGGCGTGAGCGATGAGACCCCTGTCTGGCGCTGCGCGACGAGGTCGGTGACGGTAGTCATCGCCCGATGATTTCTGACTTCATGTTGTACGCGATGTACAACAGCTCTGCCTGTTCTTGCTGGCCGACCCCGTGGGTCTGCAAGGCGGCCAGAATGTCGTCGAGCACCGCGATGTATTCCGCGTCAGTGATGTTCATGCCCGCGTGAGCATCGGGCATCGAGAGGCCCTCGTACGTTGCTTGGCCGCTCAGGCCGGCGGCGAAGAACTCGATCGCAAGGTTGGCGAGTTCTTCTGGCGACTTCTTCGCAGCTCGAAACCGTTCGCCGCACACAGGATTCTCGAGGTGTAGCCGGACGATGTCTGGCACGACTTGCTCGAGGCCGGCTCTGCCGCCGATTCGCTCGAACAGCGGTGCCTGTTGGGTGTTGGTGTCACGTTCGTCGATGCTGGTCATGTTCTGCTCCTGGTCGTTGGTCACCGATTGCCGGTGTGGTCGTGTGGTCGTCGTCGGTGTTGTCGTGGTCATGGTGCGTCAGCGCGCGTTCCGCAGACGTTCCTCGTTGCGTTTGCCTCAGGAACGGTCGAGGAACTCACTGGTGTGCATGGTGTTTCCATGGCCGGCAGACCGGAAGTTCACCCCATCGACGCCCAAGTGCGGGCGGCCAAGGCAGTCGTTGAGAACCTGCGTCCGGCCGATCTTGCAGCCGAGCTCGAGGCCGGCGAGGTCGTGCTCGTCGATGTGCGCGGGCCCGACGAACTGTGGCGCGGGATGATCAGCGGGGCGATCAGCGTTCCCAGGGGAATCCTCGAACGCGTGGCATCGCCAGACCGCGATGTCGGTCCCAGCGCGCTGGATCCGCGAAGACGCGTGGTGGTGTACAGCGAGCACGGATCGCGCTCGGCGCTCGTGGTGCATGCCCTGTACTCGTTGGGATACCGCGATGTTGCTCACCTCGACGGTGGCGTGACGGCGTGGATGGCCGATGGGCGTACGGTGGTGGCACCGGCAGGGGCCGAATGAGCGATCGGCTGTCTGCAGCACACGGGTCGCAAGCCCGCGAACAGGGGAAGGAGTACGAGTGGCGGCTGCAAACGTGTACATCCGTCTGCTGGGAGCATTCGAGGTGACGATCGAGCAGGAAGCAGCGATCAAGCAGTTTCCGTCGCGCCGATCAGGTGAACTCGTACAGCTGTTGGCGCTCACTCCTGGCCGGCGTTTGATGCGCGACCAGGTGATCGACGCGCTGTGGCCGCATCTCGACGCATCTGCCGGTGGAGCGAACTTGCGCAAAGCGGCGCACCATGCCCGGCAGGTCCTCGGTCAACCCGACGCGATCGAGTTGCATCGCCAGCACGTCACGCTGTTTCCACACGCGGTGGTCACGACCGACGTCGACGAGTTCCTCGCTGCCGCCGACGAAGCACTCGCTGTTGGTGAGCAGCGAGCCGCCCGCGCGGCTGCGGGCCGTTGGAGCGGCGAACTGCTGCCGGGTGCGCGGTACGAATCGTGGGCAGAGGACCACCGACGATTGATCTCGGCCAGGTATCTCGAGTTGCTGCGCGCTGGTGGTGAGTGGGAGCGCGTGCTCGAGATCGATCCGCTCGACGAGGAGGCGGCACGGGAGATCATGCGTGGAGCGCTGCTCGAGGGCCGTCGCCACCGTGCCATAGCTGTCTACGGGCAGATCAGATCTGCGCTGGCGGTGGAACTCGGCGTGCTGCCTCAGACAGCGACCGACGAGATCTACGCCGATGCCCTCGTGGGTCTCGTCCCCGAAGACCCAGCGATCGTCGGACGCGATCACGAACTGGCCGTCATCGACGGGCTGCTGCGTATGGCCAGCAGTTCGCTCGTGCTGATCCGTGGCGCGGCCGGCACGGGTAAGTCGGCGTTCGCTCAAGCCGTCGTCGAGCGTGCCCAGCGCGGCACCGACATCGCCGTGCTCCTCCGCGCCGACGCGCCCGACGATGCGTTCGCCCTGCTCAGCGCGATCGTGGAGGAACTGTGGCTTCGCTCGCCAACGGCGGTGGAACAGCTCAGCGAGCGCACTCGCGCGATTCTCACTCGTTTGACGCCGGTCGCTCGCTCGGCCGATGCCTTGGAAATGCCGCTCACGCGCCATCAGTTGATCGGAGCGGTGTGCCGCCTGGTGGAGGTCGCCGGCCAGCGAGTCGTGCTGGTCATCGACGACGCCGACCAAGCCGACATCAGCTCGCTCGGCGTGCTTGCCCAGCTCACCGAGCACCCTGGTGCCGGCCCACTGGTGGCCTTTTGTTTCCGGCCCGAAGGCGCAGGACCACAGCTCCTCGGCACGATCGGCCGTACCGAGCGGCGGAACGCTGTGACGACCATCGACCTCCGGCCGCTCGATCACGATGCACTCCGACAGTTGGCTGTGTCGCTGGGCGCGCCGGCCGACGCTGAGGCCGTCCAGATGCTGGCCGCTACGTCGGAAGGCAACGCGTTCTTCGCATACGAACTGTGTCGAGCCGGCATTGTGGGCGGTGAAATGCCCGAGTCGCTGGTCGATGCGATCGTGCGCCGATTCCTCGATCTCGACACCGACATCATCGCGTGGTTGCGGCGGCTTTCGTTGGTGGACGGTCCAATCGAACTCGCATCGGCCGTCGCGCTCACGGGATGCACCGATGATGAGTTGTCGCGGCTGCTCGACGTCGGGCTTGCCAGAGGTGTTCTCATTGCACACGAGGGTCGCTATCGGTTCCGTCATGAACTCGTGCGACGAACGCTGTCGGATCAGCTGCCTCCGCATCACGCTGTGGCGGTGCATCGGGATGCCGCACGCAGGCTGGCCGAGCTGGGTGCACGTCCCGGCGCTGTCGCCCACCATTGGCTGGCGGGCGGCCGGCCCGAACGCGCCGTCGAGTGGTTGCTCCGCGCAGCCGACGATGCCGTCGGATTGGGCGGCTACCCGGCGGCCGTGGAGCATCTCGACCGCGTCATCGCCTTCGATGCTGATCATGTCGATGCGTTGAGTCGTCGAGCGGCGGCACTCGACGCGATCGGTGACCCTCGAGCCATCGCTGCCTACGACGATGCTGCCCGCGTCGCATCGGTCGAGGAGGTGCACGAGCTGCGACCGCTGCAGGCGCTCGCAATGGTGAAGCTCGGCGACCCGGCTGGCGGGATGCGTGTGGTGGAGGGGGCCGAACCGAAGCGGCTCGAATCACGACTCGCCAAGGCGCTGGCCTACTGCGGTGCCGGATTGATGGGTCACGCGGATCCAGCCATCGGTGCCCGGCTGGCTGCCGAAGGTCGTCAGCTCGCATTGCGCGCCGGTGATCCGTCGGCGATCATGGTCGCGGCGTGGGCTCAAGCCGGTGCGGCGCATGCGCAAGGCGAGCTGCGCACCAGCCTGCAGACCGACTTGCACGACACCCGATCATTGCCGCGCCTGGCGGTGTCGGTCTTCGACGGGCAGCTGTGCATCACGCAGCGGTTGTTGTACGGATCGCGCCCCTACGACGATGTGATTCGGTGGGCCGATGCGTTCGCGGTCGAAGCACACCGGCTCGGAGCATTGCGTGGGCACGCGTTCGCGACGACGCTGCGCGGCGAGGCCGAGCTGTTGTCGGGGCGCCTCGATGACGCTGAACGTCATCTCGGGCACGGACGGCAGCTGCACCACACACTCGGAGCCGCCGCGGGCGAATCGTTTTCGTTGCAACGGCTTGCCGAACTCGCAGGTGTGCGTGGCGACCAACGACTGGCGATGCGTCTGCTCGACGAGTCGCTGGCCGTCGCCCGTGAGAGCGACGTCGGATTCCACCTCTTCGATCGAATTTACGGCGCTCGAATTGCGCTTGCCCGAGACCCTGCCGAAGCTGTGGCGGCGGTCGACGAGGCAGAGGAGTTGGTCGTCGGCCCACTCGAGACATGCCCAGGATGCCGGATCACCCTCGCCGTTCCCGCTGCCATCGCGCTGGCGAAAGCCGGGCAACTCGACCGACTGGAGGCGTACGAGACGTCCTGCCAATGGCTTGCGCAGGTCGTGATGCAACTCCCCGCCTGGTACGCGGCACTCGACGAGGTGCGAGGGCATCGAAGCGCCGCTCAGGGCGACGGGCCTGCCAGCCGTGACCACTTCAGCGCCGCACTCGACGGATTCCGCCGCGCTGGCCAGCCCCACGATGTCGCCCGGTGCGAGCAGCTCATTGCTGCCGTCCGGGTGTGACGATCGACCACCAGGCGGAGACAGTGGTCGGCATTCCAACCCCCGGCTGAGTCATCGAATCCAAGTCTTCGAGCGCCGATCAGTAATGTCGGACTCGATGAGTGGGGCAGTGCACCGTGTCGCAATCGTGAATCGAGGCGAAGCTGCGATGCGGCTGATCAACGCCGTTCGCGAATACCGGTTGGAAACTGGCCAAGACGTTCGAACGATTGCGCTGTACACGGCGGCCGAATCGCGGGCGATGTTCGTACGCGAGGCAGACGAGGCGGTGTGCATCGATCTCGGTCGTGACCCGGGGTCTCCCAGCCCGTATCTCGACCTCGCGGCCCTCGAGGCAGCACTCGTCGCAGCCCGCGCGGATGCTGCGTGGGTGGGTTGGGGGTTCGTCGCGGAACGACCGGAGTTCGCCGAATTGTGTGACCGCCTCGGGGTTACGTTTGTCGGCCCGCGTCCTGAGGTGATGCGCCAACTCGGCGACAAGATCGGGGCGAAGCTGATTGCCGAGCAATCGAACGTTCCCGTCGCCGCGTGGAGCGGGGGAGCGGTCGACACCGTCGCGGACGCCCGTGTCCACGCGGCAGCCATCGGATACCCGCTGATGATCAAGGCGACGGCGGGCGGCGGCGGTCGCGGCATTCGCAAGGTCGAAGCAGAATCCGAACTCGAAGAGGCATTCCACAGCGCCCGCGCCGAAGGACTCAAGGCGTTCGGCGATGCCACGGTGTTCATGGAACGGGTGGTCACCGCGGCGCGTCACGTGGAGGTGCAGATCATCGCCGACGAACACGGCAACGTGTGGCCGGTCGGTGTTCGCGACTGCAGCATGCAACGCCGGAACCAGAAGGTGTTGGAAGAGTCGCAATGCATTCTGCTCACACCAGCGCAGGACGCCGATCTCCGCGCGGCCGCAGCGCGTCTGGCACGGGCCGTCGGCTATACGAACGCCGGGACCGTTGAGTTCCTCTACCAACCAGCCGACCAGTCGTACGCCTTCCTCGAGGTCAACACTCGGTTGCAGGTCGAGCACCCGATCACCGAACTCACCACCGGGCTCGACCTCGTGAAGCTCCAGCTGCACGTTGCTGCTGGCGGCCGCTTGGAAGGCGAACCGCCGCCCACCGTCGGCTACTCCATCGAGGCGCGCCTCAACGCCGAAGATCCTCAGCGCGGTTTCGCCCCTGCGCCGGGCACGATCGAGCTCATGACCTTGCCCGTCGGCCCCGGCATCCGGGTCGACACCGGCGTGGCGGAAGGGGACGTGATCCCGGCCGAGTACGACTCGATGATCGCGAAGGTCATCGCGTACGGAGCGACTCGCCAGATCGCGCTCGCCAGGTTGAATCGGGCACTGTCACAGATGACGGTGATCGTCACCGGCGGTACCACGAACAAGTCGTTCCTGCTCGATCTGATCGAAACACCCGAGGTGCAATCGGGGCAGTTCGACACCGCCTGGCTCGACCAACACACCGCTGCCGGCGCGCATCTGCCTACCCGCCTCGCCGACGTCGCCCTCATCGCTGCCGCGCTCGATGCCAGCGACCTCGACCTGGTGGTGGCCCGTGAGTCGTTCCTCAGCTGGGGTCGACGTGGTCGCCCGCAGGTGGAGTCGGAGATCGGCCGCACGGTCGAACTGCGCCACGACAATCGGTCGTACGAAGTCGTCGTCAGGCAGATGTCGGCCGACAGCTACGAAGCCGAACTCGGCCCTGCCCCCAACTCGGCCCCCATCTCGGCCACCATTTCGGTCGCCACCCAAGACCTCGGACGTGCCCGACGCCGCCTCAGCATCGGCGACGTGAGTTACCTCGTCACCTCGTCGGTTCACGAAAGCGATCACCTCGTCGAAGTCGATGGGGTGGCGCATCGCTTCTCGCGAGACGACGCCGGAGTGGTGCGAGCCCCGTCGGCCGCGCTGGTGGTGGGCGTCGATGTGGAGGTCGACTCGCTGGTCGAAGCCGGCACCAGGTTGGCCACCGTCGAGGCGATGAAGATGGAGATCGCCATCTCGGCACCGATCTCCGGTCGGATCCGTGACGTGTTCGTCGGCCGCAACGCACAGGTCGTGGCCGGGGCACCCTTGTTCAAGATCGAGGCCACCGGCGATGCGAGCGACGCCGACAGCGCCGGTTCCGCGATTGAATTCGGCCGGCTCGCGTCGGGCGTCGGCACATCGGCGGTGGCGACCGTGCGCGCCTTCCTGCTCGGCTACGACGTCGACGCCAAGCGCGCCCGCGAAGCCGCGGCCGACATCGCGGTCGACGATCCAACCATCGTGGGTGTGCTCGACGTGATCTCCGACATCAGCGCACTCATGCCCGAGCGGGTCGACGCCGGAGACGTGGCGGGCGGTCGTGGAGGTCACGAATACTTCAATTCGTACCTTCGGTCGCTCGACACCGAACGCGAAGGGCTGCCGCCGCGGTTCTGCGAGCGGCTCAGCCGAGCGCTGAGGCACTACGGGGTCGAGTCGCTCGAACGCACCACGCAGCTCACCGACGCCTTGCTGCGCATCTTCGTCGCCCACACACGTCGCGACGAACGGGCCACGTTGGTGTCGCTGCTGGAACCCACGCTCGAAGCCAGCACGGATGTTCCCGGGTTGCGCGAGGCGTTCGATCGACTGATCGAGGGCACACGGCGCAACGATCCAGCGCTCGCCAGCTACGTCCGCAACATGCGGTACGCGGCGTTCGACGAGCCGCTGATCGATCAATCCCGCGCCGAACTCTCGTCCGCCTTGCAACAAGTCGCGGCGCAGGTTGCGTCTGGTGTGTCGGTGACCACCCACGACCTTGCGCAGCTCGTTGCGTGCCCGTTGCCACTCACGCCGATCCTGAACGAAGGACAACTCTTCAGGTCGATTCAGAATCCCGCTCCGTTCCTCGAAGCACTCACCCGTCGCTACTACCGAATCCGTGACCTGTCCGATCTCACGTCGGCCACGATCACCGGAACCGATGGCAACGCGCACGTGGTCACCCGGTCGAGCTACGACCATCGGAACCGCACGGTCCACGTGTTGGCGGTGCGCACGGGGTTCAAAGGGCTCGTCAGCGCGCTCGACGCAGTGGCATCGGTAGCGCGAACCGTGGTGCCCCCCGACCGAGTGGTCGTCGACGTGTACGTCCCTCTTGGCGACGAACCGCCGCTACCCACCGCCGAGTTGGCCGACCGGCTCGCGGTCACGTTGGGTCAGCTCGAGTTGCCTGCCGTGCTCCGACGGCTGTCGTTCATGGCTGGTCACATCGGCTCGCGTTCCAACTTGGTCACGTTCCGACGAGTCGGTGCCGACGGCATTCGGCCGTACTGGATGAGCGAGGCGCCGGAGAACACCCAGGTCGAATTGCACGCATCGGCGTTCGAGGAGGACGTGAAGTTCCGCGGATTGCACCCGATGATCGCGCGCCGCCTGCAGATGTGGCGGCTCGCCAACTTCGACATTCGGCCGCTCCCCGCCGACGGTGAAGTGCATCTCTTCAACTGCGTCGCCCGAGACAACGCGAGCGATCGGCGTCTGGTTGCCGTCGCGGAAGTGCGTGACCTGACGCCAGTGCTCGACGAGTCTGGTCTCGTGGTCGCGCTGCCCGAACTGGAACACCTGCTGGTGAGCTGTCTCGACGCCATTCGTCAGGCCCGTTCCGAGCAGCCCGGTGCCGACAAGCTCGAGTGGAACCGAGTCATGCTGTATGTGTGGCCGGTGGTCACGATTCCGCTGCAAGAGATCGATCACGTGGCGCGGCGTCTCGCACCACTCACCGAAGGCCTCGGTTTGGAACAGGTGGTGGTGAGCGGCCGAGTCGCGCTGAACGACGATGCCACCGACACCACCGAAGTCGTCGTCCGCATCGGTGCCGAGCCGGGTACCGGTCTCGCGGTGCGGATGACCCCCCCGCCCACCGCTCCCATGCAACCGCTCGACGATTACGCCAGGAAGGTCCAACAGACCCGACGCCGCGGACTCACGTACCCGTACGAACTGATTCCCATGCTCACCGGCAACGGGGGCTCGTTCGTGGAGTACGACCTGGCGAGCAACCCGTCGGGCGACATCGCCACCGACTCGCTGATCGCGGTGGATCGAGCACCTGGCAACAACACGTCGGGCATCATCGTCGGGGTTGTTTCGCGCCCGACCCCGCTCTACCCCGAGGGCGTTCGGCGGGTCGCGCTCCTGGGCGACCCCACCAGAGCCATGGGTTCGATCACCGAGAGCGAATGTCGACGGCTGCTCGCAGCCATCGACCTCGCCGCGGCGTTGGATGTGCCGATCGAATGGTTCGCGCTGTCTGGCGGAGCCAAGATCGCCATGGATTCGGGCAGCGAGAATCTCGACTGGGTGGCGCGGGTACTGCGCCGCCTGGTGGAACACACCCAGGCTGGTCACGAAATCAACGTCATCGTTGCCGGCATCAACGTCGGGGCGCAGCCGTACTGGAACGCCGAATCGACGATGTTGATGCACACCAAGGGAATCCTGGTGATGACTCCCGAGAGCGCCATGGTGCTCACCGGTAAGCAGGCCATCGACTATTCCGGTGGTGTGTCGGCCGAAGACAACTTCGGTATCGGTGGCTATCGCCGGATCATGGGACCCAACGGTGAGGCCCAGTACTTCGCACCCACCTTGGCAGCGGCAGCCGACCTGCTGTTCCACCACTACGACCTCACCTACCGGGCTCCGGGAGAGCGGTGGCCTCGGCGAGTGGCAACCACCGACCCGATCGATCGCGATGTACGACCGGTGCCACACGTCGTCGACGGATGCGACTTCACCACCGTCGGGGACATCTTCTCGGCCGACAAGAACCCTGATCGCAAGAAGCCGTTCGATATCCGCACGGTGATGAACGCAGTGATCGACGTCGACACCGAGCCGTTGGAGCGCTGGCCGGAAATGGCAGAGGCCGAGATGGCCGTCGTGTACACCGCGCGCCTCGGCGGCCACGCGGTCACCCTCATCGGCATGGAGTCGCGCCCGCTGCCGCGCCATGGCGAAACACCCGCCGACGGAGTCGCGCAATGGTCGGCTGGCACGCTGTTTCCGCTGTCGTCGAAGAAGATCGCTCGAACGATCAACGCTTCCAGCGGCGAGCGGCCGGTGGTGATGCTGGCAAATCTGTCCGGTTTCGATGGCTCGCCCGAGTCGCTGCGACGGTTGCAGCTCGAGTACGGCGCGGAGATCGGCAGGGCGATCGTCAACTTCGACGGCCCGTTCGTGCTGTGCGTCGTCTCGAGGTACCACGGAGGCGCGTTCGTGGTGTTCTCGGCCACGCTCAACGACCGGATGGAGGTGCTGGCGGTCGAGGGTTCGTTCGCTTCGGTCATCGGCGGTGCGCCGGCAGCGGCGGTGGTGTTCACCCGAGAAGTCGACGAACGCACCCGTGCCGATGCTCGCTTCCAGGCGTCGCCGTCGGCATGGGCCGACGTCCGGATCGAGAAACTCGGTGAAGTTGCCGCCGAATTCGACTCGATCCACAGCGTCGCCCGAGCGCAGGCCGTCGGGTCGGTACACCGCACCATCGCGGCCGCCGACCTGCGATCCGAGCTCATCGCGGCCGTTGAACGTGGCATCGCGCGCTGAATCCACGTGTCTGGGCAGCGTTTGTTGCAGCGTCCCGGCCAGCGATTCGGCGAGCGTCTGGACCAGTGTCGATACCGGTACGATGGAGAGTCCTGTGAACGCAGGTCAGCGCGTGATCGACCGGTGAGAGGATTCGAGTGAATTTCAAGAAGGGTGACACCGTCATCTACCCGCAGCACGGCGCTTGCGTGGTCAAAGGCACGAAGAAGGTGGAAGCCTTCGGCGAGAAGCGTGACTATCTCATCCTCGAAACAGTCATTTCTGAGATGGTGCTGAAGGTGCCCGTCGACATGGCTGAAGAGGTCGGAGTTCGTCCGCCGGTCAGCGCAGACGAACTCGAAGACTTGGTTGCGGTGCTCGCCAAGCCCGACCCCCGCGTTCCGTCGAACTGGAGCCGCCGCTTCAAGAACCACCAGGAGAAGCTCAAGAGCGGCGACGTGTATCAGGTGGCCGAAGTGGTGCGTAACCTCGCCGCTCGCAACCGTGACGCGTCGTTGTCGGCAGCCGAGCGCACCATGTACGAGCGTGCACGGGTGAACCTCGTCAGCGAGATCTCGCCGGCGCTGAAAGTGTCGTCCGAAGCCGCCGAGGAATACCTCGACGAGGCGCTCGCCAAGGGCGTGCTCAAGCCGGCCAAAGAAGACGCCAAGGGTGCCAAGGCCAAAAAGGTCGAAGTTCTCGTCGAAGCCGAAGAAGACTGACCCGAAGGGATAGTGCCAGGCACTATCCCTTCGCCATGAGAGAATCGAGGCATGTCTCATGTTGCGTTTCTTGGTCTTGGTGTGATGGGTGGGCCCATGGCCGGGCATCTGGCACGCGCCGGGCACGCCGTCACGGTGTACAACCGAACCCCTGCAACATCGCTGGCGTGGGTGGCCGCCCACGGCCACCAGGCGTCGCCCACGCCGGCTGAAGCCGTCGAAGACGCCGACTTCGTCATGATGTGCGTGGGAAACGACGCAGACGTGCGTGAGGTGGCGTTGGGTCGCAACGGTGCGATCTCGGCCATGAAGTCTGGAGCAGTATTCGTCGATCACACCACCGCGTCGGCCGAGGTTGCGCGGGAACTCGCTGCGGTGTGTGCCGAACGCAGCGTGGGATTCGTCGATGCGCCGGTGTCAGGCGGGCAAGCCGGAGCCGAGAGCGGCCAACTCACGGTGATGTGTGGAAGCGACGACCGGGCGGCCTTCGATGCAGCGAGTGAGATCATCGCCGCGTACGCCAAGCAGTGTCGGTTGCTTGGGCCAGCGGGTGCTGGTCAGACCACGAAGATGGTCAATCAGATCTGTATCGCCGGTGTGCTGCAGGGCCTCGCTGAAGGCGTCGCATTCGCTCAGAAAGCCGGCCTCGATGTCGATGCGGTGATCGACACGATCGGCAAGGGTGCCGCGGCGAGTTGGCAGATGGAGAACCGTGCGCACACGATGGCGGCAGGCGAGTTCGAGTTCGGGTTCGCGGTGGAATGGATGCGCAAGGACCTCGGCATCTGTCTCGCTGAAGCCGAGCGCCTCGGAGCGCGACTTCCCGTCACGGCTCTGATCGACCAGTTCTACAAACAGGTGGTCGAACGCGACGGGCGGCGTTGGGACACGAGTTCGCTCGTGGACCTGCTGCAGCGCCCGTGACGGATGGGGTCAGACCCCATCCGTCACGTCACGGATGGGGTCTGACCCCATCCGTCACGCATGCAACGACAGTTCCAACCGGTCGACACCCCGAATCGTAATTCGGTCGCGCCACTCCGGTTCGCCGGTGAGTTCCAGGTCGGGAAAGCGCCGGATGAGCCGGCTGATCGCCACCGACGCCTCGAGCTTGGCCAACGAGGCTCCGAGGCAGTAGTGCACACCGGCCGAAAAGCCCAGGTGACGCTGCGCGTTGGGCCGACCGATCTGCAAGCGGTCAGGCTGATCGAACATCGACGGGTCGTGGTTTGCCGAGCCCAAGATCGCGAACACCAACGTGCCGGGATGGATGACCTCGTCGTTGCCGGCGGCGTCTCCGAAGGTCAGCGGCACCAGCGGCACGCGCACCGTGTGTTGCACCGGCCCGTCGAATCGCATGAGTTCGTCGACTGCGATGTCATCGAGCAACGGATCGTTTCTCCAACGGACCAACTCGTCTCGATGGCGAAGCAATGCGACCATGCCGTTGCCGATGAGGTTCACGGTGGTCTCATGTCCGGCCACGTACAGCAGCACGACGAACGAGATGAGTTCCTCGTAGCTCAACGTGTCACCATCGTCTTCCACGGCGAGGAGGGCGCTGAGCAGGTCGGTGCCGGGGTTGGCACGACGATCCTCGATGATCTCGATGAGGTACGGGATGAGGAGCTGCAGGCTGGCACTGGCCGCGTCGAGTTCTTCGAGGGTCGCGTTCGGCTCGAGCGCAAGGGTGAGCGCCGTGCTCCACGTGCGGAGTTCGTCGCTGCGATCCAACGGCATCACGAGCATTTCGGAGATCACGGCGAACGGTATGGGGAACGCGAGTTCGTCGATGAGTTCCATCGAACCCCGATCTGCGGCCCGATCGAGCACCTCGTCGACCATTCGAATGATCGGCTGGCGGAGTTGATCGATGGCCGTCGGCGTGAACGCTTTGCTGACCAATCGCCGCAGACGAGTGTGGTCGGGCGGGTCGAGATTCAGGATGGTCTTCGCACCGGTTCGTCGATCACGGCGGTGCACAGCGATGGGGTCGGTCTCGTCGATCTGCTGGTGGGCCTCGATATCGCGGCTGATGTCGGCACCGCGCAGCAGGCGCACGACATCGTCGTAGCGGGTCAGCACGGTCGGCCCACCGTGTGGCACCCGGTAGACCGGCGATTGTGTGCGCAATGTGTGGTAGAACGGGTACGGATTCGCACGGAATTGAGCATTCGACGGATCCCACAGCACCTCACGGGTCATGGCTGCGAAGTTAACACCCCGCCTGGTCAAGGGAGAGCGCCTGGTCAGGCCCAACCGTCGTCGTGGGCGACCGGATGTTCGAAGTCGCGAATGCCGGCTTCCATACGGCTGATCAGGGTCTCGATGACCTGCACCCGAGCCCATCGCTTCTGCTCACCGGACACCACGTGCCAGGGTGCGAGTTCGTGATCGGTCTTGGCGAACATGTCTTCGACCGCTTCGTGATACTGGTCGATCTTGTCGCGATTGCGCCAGTCCTCATCGGTGAGCTTCCAGCGCCGCAGCGGGTCTTCAGCGCGGCTCTTGAACCGTTTGAGCTGCTCGCCCGGGCTGATCTGCACCCAGAATTTCACGATGATGACGCCCTCGAGCACCAGGTTTCGTTCGAACTGCACGATTTCGTCGTACGCCCGCGTCCACTGCGCGTCGGTGGCGTAGCCCTCGATGCGCTCGACGAGCACGCGTCCGTACCAACTGCGGTCGAACAGTGCGAAGCCTCCGAGGCCGGGTACGCCTTGCCAGAAGCGCCACAGGAAGTGCCGAGTCTTTTCATCGAACGACGGTTTGGCGTAGGTCGACACGGTGTAGTGGCGGGGGTCGAGGGGTTCCACGATCCGTTTGATCGCTCCTCCCTTGCCGCCGGCATCAGACCCTTCCATCACCACGAGCACGCCCGGCCCGAGCGCGGTGCCTTCGAGCAGTCCCGCAGACTCGAGTCGCAGGGCAAGCAACTTGCGTTGGGCCTCCAACAGTCGAGATTCGTACTCCTCCCGACCCAAGGTGGCAGTGAGATCGAGATCGTCCAGGCGGCCCATTGCGCATGACGGTAGCCAATTTCGCGGCGCGGCAACTAGGCAGTGAGACAAGCCGTTGACGAAGCGGTTGACGAACGCTCGAACCGGCGCGGACGAGGGTGCATGGGCGGCCGTCAGGTCGTGGCACGGTGAATCGACACCGGACCTGGCAATCTGGTGTCGTGGTTTCACCTCTCACCGTGTTTGCCGACGTCGAGCACGACGCGCATCACACGCCCGCCTGGCACCCAGAACGACACGCCCGGTTGGAAGCGTCGGTCGCCGGAGTGGCCACCGCCGGCCTCGCCGATGCCGCCACCTGGAAGATCCCACGGCTGGCCAGCGTCGAGGAACTCGCCCTCGTTCACGGCACCGACTACATCGCGGCCGTCGAACGGCTCTGCGAATCGGGCGGCGGCGAGATCGATGGCGACACCTCCGTCTCGTCGGGTTCGTTCAACACAGCGCGCCAGAGCGCAGGTGCGGTGCTCGACGCGCTCGACGAGTTGCGATCGGGAGCGACCACGTTGGCCTTTGCGGCGGGACGACCACCCGGACACCATGCAGTCCGCAGCCAGGCAATGGGCTTCTGCCTGTTCAACAACGCGGCCATCGGTGCAGCCTCGCTGACCGCCCGCGGCGAGCGCGTGGCCATCGTCGATTGGGATGTGCACCATGGGAACGGCACCCAGGACATCTTCTACGACGATCCGAACGTGCTGTATGTGTCCACCCACGAGTCGCCGTTGTATCCGGGCACCGGCCGCATGCGTGAGCAGGGCGGTCCGATGGCACCTGGCACCACGTGCAATCTGCCGTTCCCGGCTGGCACCGCTGGTGACACGTACCGTGCGGCGTTCGACGAAGTCGTCGTGCCGTTGGTGGAGCGATTCCAGCCCGACTGGCTCATCATTTCCGCTGGGTTCGACGCACACCGGTCCGATCCGTTGGCTGGGCTGGCCCTCACCGCCGACGACTACGCCGACCTCGCACAACGCCTGGTACCACTGGTGTCGACCGGCCGATTGTTGGTGGTCCTCGAGGGCGGATACGACACCACGGCGCTCGAACGCAGCACCGGTGCCACGCTGAGTTCGCTGCTCGGGGAGTCGTACCGACCAGAAGGTGTGTCGACCGGCACCGTCGGACGCGAGACCATCGCGGTCGCCCGAGCACTGTGGGAGTTCTGATGACGAGGCAGACCGGCGACGGGTTCATGCGGTGCAGCGATGGTCATGTGCGATGGGGTGTGTACGGGGCGGCAGGAGCGGTGTTCGTCGCCCACAGCCCGGACGGGCCGCGGGTGATGCTGCAGAAGCGTTCCGCGTTCGCGCACGAAGGCGGCACCTGGTCGTGCGCTGGGGGAGCGCTCGACCACGGCGAGACTCCGCTGGAGGGCGCGCTGCGCGAGGCATCGGAAGAAGTCGGCGAACTCCCCACGGGCCACGTCGTCCTTGGCCACGCGCTGTTCGCCCCGGCAACCGATTGGACCTACACCACGTTCGTCGTGGGTGTTCCCACCATGTTCGGCGAATCGATGAACTTCGAGACCGACGCCGTCACCTGGGATCTCCCCGACGAGGTCGAGGCGCGTCCGCTGCACGCCGGGTTCGCCGCAGCGTGGCCAGAGTTGCGCCGCATCATCGAGTCGGCGATTTTCGAGCCGGCGGCGAGTACGTAACTGCCAGCCGAGAGCGGGCGTGGAGGATCAGCGGATAGCTTGTGACGCCATGCGCAAGCCTGAGATCGTCGTTCCCGACACTGCCGCCCCCACCGAACTCGTGATCATCGACGATGTCGTCGGTGACGGCGCGGTCGCCACGAAAGGCAGCATGGTCAGCGTGCACTACGTGGGTGTGTCGTGGTCGACCGGTCAGCAGTTCGACGCGTCGTGGGATCGCATGGAGCTGTTCTCGTTCGGCCTCGGTCAGGGCCAGGTCATCCAGGGTTGGGACGAAGGCGTCCAAGGCATGCAGGTCGGCGGCCGCCGAACGCTGCACATTCCGCCCCACATGGGCTACGGAGCCCAAGGTGCCGGCGGTGTGATCGCCCCCAACGAGACGCTCATCTTCGTGGTCGACCTGCTCGAAGTCCGCTGAACAACTAACCGAAGGGATAGTGCCTGGCACTATCCCTTCGCGGGGAGACCGTTCGCTTTGATGACTTCGCGGTACCAGTACGCGCTGTCGCGTGGCGTTCGATCGAGCGTGTCGAAGTCGACGTGTACCAGGCCGAATCGTTTGTCGAAGCCGAGCGCCCATTCGAAGTTGTCCATCAACGACCACTGGTAGTAGCCACGCACGTCCACGCCGGCCTCGATCGCCGCATGCAGGGCTTGCAGGTGCGCGTCGAGGTACTTGATCCGACGCGTGTCGGCGACCTTGCCGTCGATGACCGGGTCGTCGTAGGCGCAGCCGTTCTCGGTGATGTAGACGGGTGGAAGGTTCGGGTAGTCGTCGTGCAACCGGAGCAGCAGTTCGGTGAAACCTTCAGGGGTGATCGGCCACCCCATGTCGGTGTGCACCGATCGCTGGTCGGCCTCGGTGGTGCCGGTGACGGTGGGGTACGCGCCCATCCGCTTCGACGCGTCGGCACCGGCGCCCTTCAGTAGTTGGTCGAAGTAGTAGTTGATGCCGATCCAGTCGAGTGGCTGGGCGATGGTTGCGTTGTCGCCGTCTTGGATGATGTGGTCGAGCGGGCCGTAGGCCTCGCCGAAGTCGTCGATGATGTCTGCCGGGTAGTGACCCTTGAGCGGTGCGTCGAACCACCAGCGATTGTGAATGGCGTCGACGCGCCTGATGGCGTCGGAACTGGCTGCTGGGGAACCCTCGCTGCGCACGTTCGTGGGGTTGATGACAATGCCGAGGCCGAGCCCGTTGCGCTCGGCCCGCATGGCCTGCAGCGCGGTGCCGTGAGCCAACAGTTCGTGATGGGCGACGGTGACCGCAGCCATGCCGTCGCGCAGGCCCGGGGCGTGGACTCCGGCACCGTGACCGAGGTAGGCGTAGCACCACGGTTCGTTGAACGTCGACCACATCGTGACCCTGTCGCCGAGTTCTTTGGCCATCACCGCGGCGTAGTCGCCGAACCACCCGACGGTGTCACGGTTGCGGAAGCCGCCGAGGTCTTCGAGCCCCTGCGGAAGGTCCCAATGGAACAGCGTGGGGCACGGGACGATGTCGTTGGTGAGCAACTCGTCGACGAGTTGCTGGTAGAACGCGATCCCTTCCCGGTTGACCTTGCCCCGGCCCTCGGGTTGCACGCGACTCCACGAGATCGAGAAGCGATACGTCTGGTGACCGAGCTCTTTCATCATCGCGACGTCGGATCGCATCCGGTTGAAATGGTCACAGGCGACGTCACCGTTGTGGCCGTTGGCGACCTTCCCCTCGGTGTGCGAGAACGTGTCCCACACCGACGGGCCACGCCCGCCGCTGAACGCCCCGCCTTCGATCTGGTACGAAGCGGTGGCAGAGCCCCAGATGAAACCGTCGGGAAACTGGATGGCAGGTCGGTCGGTCACGATGTGAGACGGTACCAATTCTGCGGAGTCCGTCGCCCTACGATGCTCGCCATGGCGCTCCCCTCGCCCCCCCAAATATGTGTCATCGGCGACGTCGCCTGGGACGTGTTGATCCGTACAGACACCGAACTCCGCAAGGGCGGCGACACCTTTGGTCTGGTGGAACTGCAACCCGGAGGCAGCGGGGCGAACGTCGCCGTCTGGGCCAGCCGAAGCGGTGCCGACGTGACCTTCATCGGCAAGGTCGGGCGCGACCGCATGGGACGACTCGCCGCCGACGACCTGCACACCGAAGGCGTGGTCGCGTTCCTGCCAGACACCCGCGACATCCTCACCGGCTCGGTCGCCGTGTTTGTCGACCACACCGGCGAGCGGTCGATGGTCTCAGGCCAGGGTGCCGACTTCGACCTGCGAACCGACGAGTTGCCGTACGAAGCGCTGGGAGCGGCCGATCACCTGCACCTCACCGCGTGGTCGTTCTTCACCGATCCGCCGCGCACGGCGGCGCGACGGGCCGCGGAACTGGCCAGCGCGGCCGGAAGCACATTGTCGTTCGATCCCGGCTCGTTCCAGATGATCGACGAGATGGGGCCTGCCGAGTTCTTGCGGGTCACGAGCGACATCGGCGTCGACGTGTTTCTCCCCAACCGAGAAGAGGGCGCGGTGTTGACCGGGCTCGACGATCCCGGAGACATTGCCGCCAAGCTGCACGAGATGTACAACGGCGCACTCGTGGTGCTGAAACTCGACGCCGACGGGGCGCTGATTCACAACGGCGAGTCGTCGTTCCACGTCGACTCGGTGCCCGCCGAAATGAGTGATGCGACCGGGGCGGGAGACTCGTTCGCCGGCGCGTTTCTGGCGTCGTATCTGTTTGACGGTGACGCCCGGTCGGCGGCGGTGTTCGCAACCCACATTTCTGCGTGGGTGATCGGACGCGCGGGTGCCCGGCCTGCCGTCGACGAGTCGGTTCGCGACATCGTGCAACGATTCATCCCGTACTAGCGGGCCGCATCGATGGCCCGCCCTGGAAACGGGCGTCGCGGCATCTGGTAGAACCGAGCGATGGAACTCGATCTGCACGTGTCGCGATTCGACTGGGCAGCGTCACCGGCCACGCTCGGTCGAGGAGTCGCAGACCTGGCGCAACGCGCAGAAGCAATCGGCGTTCGGACCTTGTCGTTCATGGACCATTTCTTCCAGATGGACCGGATGGCTCCCGCTGAAGACCCCATGCTCGAGGGCTACACAGCACTTGGCTTCGTTGCCGGGTGCACGTCGCGACTTCGGCTGCGGCTGTTGGTGTCGGGTGTGACCTACCGGCACCCCGGCGTGCTGGCCAAGACGGTCACCACGCTCGATGTTCTGTCTGGCGGACGCGCTGAACTCGGCATCGGTGCGGCGTGGTACGAGCGCGAGCACGTGGGACTCGGCGTGCCCTATCCGGCCACCTCGGAGCGGTTCGAACGACTCGAAGAGACCTTGAAGATCTGTCTCCAGATGTGGAGCTCGAACGACGGTGCCTTTGATGGCAAGCACTACCGGTTGGCCGAAACGCTGTGTCGCCCGACGCCGGTGAGCTCGCCGTGTCCGCGCATCCTCATCGGCGGTGGGGGAGAGCGCAAGACACTGCGACTGGTCGCCCAGTACGCCGACGCATGCAACATCATCGGGGACGTCGCGACGGTGGCACACAAGATCGGAATCCTGCGCCAGCACTGTGCCGACGTCGGTCGCGACCCGGACGAGATCGAAATCACGGCGATGTTCGCCAACCTGCCGCCGTCCCCGTCGTTCGACGATGTCGTCACCGGTGCCCGCGAGTACGCCACGGTCGGTGTGAACACGCTGGTCACCGGAGCGAACGGCCCCGATCCGGCCGGCTGGTTGGAGTCCACCATGGGGCCGGCGATCGACACGCTTCGGTCGATCGAGCCCGCCCAGTGGTGGTGAACGAGTACCCGCGCGCAGAGTCCGGCGACGGGCGTCTGTCGGTCACCCGCGCCGCCGTGGGATGATCACAGGCATGATCGAACAACAGGTCGACCTCACCACCTCAGACGGCGACATGACCACCTTCATCGTGCGTCCCGAGCGCGATGGCCCGCACCCGGTGGTGTTGTACCTCATGGACGCCCCGAGCGTTCGTCCGGCGCTGCGCGACATGGCGTCTCGGCTGGCGTCGGCTGGGTACTACGTGATGTTGCCGTACCTGTTCTACCGCGGCGGACCGTACCGGGAGTTCGGTGCCAGTGACGAGGACATGCACGCCCGCCGCGACCTCATGGCGACCGTGTCGCCCACCAGCATCCTGGTCGACGCCGCAGCCCTGTTGGCCCATGCCGCCCAAGATCCGGCAGCGCGCGATGGCGCGTTCGGTGCCGTCGGCTTCTGCATGAGCGGTGGGCTCACGATCGCGGTTGCCAAGCAGTATCCGGAACGGATGACGGCTGCAGCGTCCATCCACGGGGCGTGGCTGGTGCGTGATTCGACCGACTCGCCGCACCTGCATCTCGACGGCATCAGCGCCGAGGTGTATCTCGGTTGGTGCGACAACGACGCCACGGCACCGGTGGAAGACCTGGAGACCCTGCGTGCCGCGTTCGACGCGGCCGGGGTGGTCTACCACCACGACTTCTACACCGAAGCGGTTCACGGCTATGCGCCTCCCGGTGGCGATCGGTACCACCGCTACGCGTCAGAACAGCATTGGGAGCGTGTCCACGATCTGTTGCAGCGACGCCTCTGACCGAGTCGAACGTCCGCTGACCCGTCACGATCAGGAATCGGGCGAGTATCAGGGAGTGGCGGGTTCGGGCACGAAGTCGTCGGTCACCATCGGCTCCGAGACCGACGAAGCCACGCGGGCCGGCCGCAGCGCTACGAGCACACCGATCACCAGCAAACCTCCACCCACGAGTTCGCCGGTAGCGGGGCGATCGCCAAGGAGCAACCAAGCCGACGCCATCGCCACCGCCGGGGCGAGGAGCACCCACGGAACCACCGCCGCCGACTCGTAGCGGCCGAGCAGCGAGTTGAAGATCGTGTAGCCCACGAGCGAGGCGAGCACCACGGTGTACAACGTGCTCACGCCCGCCTGCCATGACACGCTGCTCACGGCGTCGCGGACCTCGCTCGGCCCGTCGATCATGAGCGAGAGAACGAACATCGGAACCGGCACGATCGTGGCCGACCACACGGTGAGCGACAACCCGCTCGAGGCTCCCGAGGCCCGCGAGATCACGTTGCCGACACCCCACGACAGCGCACCCATGAGGCACAGGAGGAGCGGCACGAATGGGCTGCCACCACCGCGTCCGGCGGCGACGACCACGAGACCGATCGAGCCGATCGTGACACCGGCAGTCTGTACTGCCGAAGGACGCTCGGACAGCGCGAGTGCCGCGATCACGATCGTGAAAATCACCTGCGCCTGGAGCACCAGCGCGGCGAGGCCGGGTGCCAGACCCTGGTCCATGGCGAGGTACAGAAACGCGAACTGCCCGAGCGACATGAACGAACCGATGGCCACCACTGTTCGCCACGCCACGTTGGGACGGGGGATGAAGAACACCGCTGGCACGGCGACGAGGGCAAACCTGACCGCAGCGAACAACAACGGTGGGACCTCGCGGCCGTCGCCGGACATGCCCCAGCTGATCACCACGAAGTTGAAACCCCAGATGCTCGCGACCGCTGCTGCCATGAGGCAATGCCCCCGTGACATCGAGCCCCGTGACATCGAGCGCAGTGACATCGAGCCCAGTGACATCGAGGTCGTGGTGGGCCGTGGAGCGTTCACCGTGTGATCATGCCGGGCGGAACGATGAACGACAATCGAATGATTTGATGCGTAATCGTGTAATCTTGCTTCATGATTGATCTGACGTCATTGAGTGCGCTTCGCGCGGTCGCCGACTGCGGGTCGGTAGTGGCTGCCGCAGACGCGCTCGGCTACACGCCGAGCGCGATCTCACAACAGGTGAAACGCCTCGAACGACAAACCGGCGTGGAGTTGCTGGAGCGGGTGGGTCGAGGGGTGATCCTCACGTCGTCGGCGCGCCAGCTGCTCGAAGCCGGGGAACGAATTCTTGCCGACCTCGAACAGATCCAAGCCGATCTGCACCACGCGTCCGGGCAGATCAGCGGGCATGTGCGGGTGGTCGCGTTCTCCACCGCCATGCGCGGGATCGTCGCTCCCGCGATGCGGACACTGCTCGACGCCCACCGCGACCTCACGGTGACGTTGTCGGAAAGCGAGCCGTGGCCCTCGATCGATCGAGTGGCGACTGGGCAGTGCGACGTCGCGGTCGTCCACAGTTGGGGCGACGTCCCGGTGGAGATTCCCGACCACCTCGTGAGCGAAACGGTCGCCCACGATGTGGCCGACGTCATCGTGCCGATCGGGCACCCGTTGGCCGGCCGGGCATCGGTGACACCCCACGACCTGATCGACGAACGCTGGATCGCCACGCCGGTCGGAACAATTTGTCGCCAGTGGCTTCGTCGGATGCACCTGGCCACCGGGCGCGCGCCGCTGATCGCCCACGAGTCGTTGGAGTTCGAGAGCCATGTGGCGCTGGTCGAGGCTGGTCTCGGCATTGCCCTCATCCCAAGGCTCGGTCGTCAGGTGCTGCCGGCGGGAGTAGCTGCGGTGGCGGCCACTGATCCGGTGCCCACGCGACTCGTGACGGCCGTCGCGAGACGCAGCATGGCGGCGTCTCCCGCAATCAGCGCGATCATCGAAGCGCTTCGCGACGCGGCGTCGACCGAGTTCGCCGACCTGGTCGAGAGCTGGCGATGACTCTGTTGGCGACAAACCCCGGACGTTCCGGCGCGTTCGTTAGTTTGGCCGTCATGAGCGTGTTCGCATGACGGTGCTGCTGTATCCCGGGGCCGGTTCCGATTCATCTCACTCGTCACTCGTCGCCACGCAGCGGCTGTTGGAACCGCATCGAGTAGTGCTCGCCGACTTTCCGTATCGCAAGGAGGGACGCAAGGCCCCTGATCGAGCACCGAAGCTGCTCGCGGCGATCCGCGAAGAGTTGGCCAGCGTGCCCGCCACCGAGCCGCTCATCATGGGTGGCCGTTCGATGGGCGGGCGCATGTGCTCGATGATCGCGGCAGGCGTCGACGATCTCCCACCACCGCCGAACTTGAAGGGATTGGTACTGATCAGCTATCCGCTGCATCCGCCGGGGAAGCCGGACGCGTTGCGCGTGGAGCACTTGGCGAAGGTGAAGGTGCCGACGCTGTTCATCTCCGGCAGCAACGACACGTTCGGCACACCCGACGAGATTCGCCACTGGACCAGCACCATGCCGGCGCAGGCCAAGGTTCGTCACATCTTCCTCGACGGGCTCGGACACGATCTGAAAGGGGCTGATCACACGATCGCAGGCGCGATCAAAGACTTCTTGGCGCGTCTTCGGTGGTGAGGCCCGTGGGCAGCGGGTCTTCCGGGTTGAGGTCTTCCAGTTCGCGGTGTGCGGTCTCGGGCAGACGCGCCAACACGAGGATCACCACGACCACCTGACCCAGCGCCACCACGCCCATCACGTGACCGTACGATCGGCCGCTGTCGAGCAGCCATCCGACGAACAGGATGCTCGCGCTGCCGCTGAGCAACGCGGCGGTGGTGATCAGCCCAGACGCCTTGCCGCGGTTGCCCGTTGGAAAGAGTTCGGCACGGTACACCGCGAGCGCCGGATAGGCGATGCCGCCGATGAAGCCGCCACCGAATGCCGCGATCCACATGAAGGCACCGTCGACGATGAACGACACCACCAGCAAGGTGGTGGCCAACGGAATCGTGATGGCGATCAACCGTCGTCGCCCGCGCACGTCGGCCAGCCGCCCACCCAGCACGAGGCCGAGCGCGGCGGGCGTGGCAGTGGTGAGCGTGAAGATCGAGACCATGCTCGCGCTCAGACCGCGCACGTCGCTGAGATAGCGGTTCTGGAAGAAGCTGGCAGGGGCGATGAAGAAGTTCGCACAGATCACCACGCCGGCCAACACCGCGAATCGTCGATAGTTGATGGGAGGCGAGGCGATGTGTGGCACTTCGAAGCGGATCGTCTCTGGCAGCCGCCGCGACACATCGAGGGCAGCCACCAACCACACGAGCGTCACGACGTAGACGAGTCGCCATCCGTGCTCGCCGAGGTCGGCGAGCGGGAGCGCCATCACCGCAATGCCGGCACCGAGACCGCTCGCCATCGCCATCAAGCTCACCGCATAGGCGCGGCTGTTGCGAGGCATCTCCTCCGCAGCGACGACAGCGATCAGCAGGTCGAGCGCGAGACCCAGCGGCCGGCCGATCGTTTGGGTGGCAACGAGAATCGGGAAACTCGGGGCGAGTGCGCCGAGCGAACAGATGATGGGCGCCGCCCAAGCGACCACTCGGATCACGCGTCGCCGCCCGATTCGGTCGGCGATCACGGCACAGGGCAACGCGACGACCACCCCGAGCCGTACGACTGCCCCGGACCAGCCCACGCCCGAGTCGCCGACGCCGAACGAGTCGGCCGCGAACGTCGCGGTCTGCGTGAACAGTGTGTTCGTGAACGCCGACGCCATCGACGCTGCAGCCAGCAGACCGAGCACCATCGCCTGGCGGGCATCGAGCCGATCCGGAGGTGCCCACCAGGGGTTCCGCGGTCGCCCTGGCGGGTGATGACCGTGCCGGGAGAGGGCGCGCTTCACCGGCCATGCGAACAGCCAACCGAACCACGGGATCTCGAGCCGATAGTTCGTGTGTTCGGTGAGCACGTCGTCGGCGACGGAGACCGTGCGTTGATACGCGGTGAACGGGCCGTGCTGCTGTTCGAACGACCACAACTCGGCCGATTGGTCATGCACGGGCATGACGGTCTCGGCGACGAAGTCGTTGCGTGGCGCAATGAGCACCGAGAGATTGTCGGGATTGTTCGGCCAGCAGCACACGATCGCCCGATCGTTTCCGAACACGGCAGGCATGATAACCCCCACCCACCGGTGTCGCG
>DATKCX010000152.1:0-7139 GCA_035512975.1 Ilumatobacter sp. | reverse complement strand
CCGGTGCCACCGGCAATGGCGAACTGTTGCCGCTCCTGCAGTGTGGCGACGAGTTGCTCATTGGCGACAGCGTTCGCTGTGAACTGAGCCGAGCCCCGATCGAGCTTGCTGGTGATTGCTCTCACGGCACTGACCTCATACTGGCGCTCATACGGCAACTCCGGTCCAGAACTGGCGGGTGATGATCGCGGCGAAGTCGTCGAGGTTTCCGCGGGTTTGGTCGAACCACTCGACCGAAGAGTTCATGACGGCGAACAGCGCCAGCCTTGCCAGGTTGATGTTCACGTCGGCACTCAGCGCACCATCGCGTTGCAACGACTTCAACACGGTGGTCCATCGTGCCTCGTACGCGTCGCGCAGTTTGACGATCTCGTCGCGTACCGCAGCAGGAGCGGTGCGGAAGGTGGTGATGTGAGCCGCGGTATACGGACCGTTCTCGTACAACGCGGCGAGGTGCGCACGCACATGGGCAGCGACCCGGTCGGCTGGAGAGCCTGCCTGAATCGCGTCGGCCTCGTCGAATGCAACGTTCATCACGGCGATACCGCGTCGCAGGATTTCGGTGAGCAGATCATCCTTGGAAGCGAAGTGGTAGTAGAGCGACCCGGCTTTCATGCCGGCGGCCTCCGCGATGTGTCGGAGCGATGCGGCTTCGTACCCATGAGCAAGAAATGCTGCGGCCGCTACATCAAGTATTCGCTCGCGTCCCGAGTGCGAATCTGGTGCCGGTGCGGCTGGTGCCGGTGCGGCTGGAGCAGGCATGGTCACGTCGGTCACGAGCGCCAACCTACCTAACGACAGTTAGGTAGGTCAAGCCGCGGCACTGCTCGCGCTCGATCTGCGTCCTACGATGGCTCGATGCGCAGCATCTTCAACGAAGAACACGAAGCCTTTCGCGAGTCGTTTGCCTCGTTTGTGGCCAAAGAAATGGTGCCCGACTACGAGGAGTGGGAAGCGGCGGGCATCGCGCCCCGGGAGATCTTCACCAAGGCGGGCGAATACGGGTTCATCGGCATGGCGATTCCCGAATCGCGGGGTGGCGGGGGAGTCGACGACTTCAGGTTCAACCAGATCATCTCCGAAGAACTGGCACTGGCGGGTTGTGGTGGCGCAGGAGCCGGGATCACGCTCCACAACGACGTCTGCACGCCCTATTTCACCGAGTACTGCAACGACGAGCAAGCCGCACGTTGGATGCCCGGAATCGCGTCGGGCGAACTCATCACCGCCATCGCCATGACCGAACCAGGAACGGGTTCTGATCTCGCAGGAATCGCCACCACCGCGATTCTTGACGGCGACGAATACGTGCTCAACGGATCGAAGACGTTCATCACCAACGGCATCAATTCCGATCTCGTCATCGTGGTCGCCAAGACCGATCCCACGCAGCGTCACTCCGGCATGTCATTGCTCGTGGTCGAGCGCGGCATGGCTGGATTCGAGCGCGGTCGCAACCTCGACAAGATCGGCATGCACAGCCAAGACACCGCCGAGTTGTTCTTCAGCGATGTGCGGGTGCCTGTTGCCAACCTGCTCGGTGAGGAGGGCAAGGGTTTCAGTCAGCTCAGTCACAATCTCGCCCAGGAACGGCTCTCGATCGGCATGTTCGGCGTGGCGGCTGCACGCGCGGCCCTGAACTGGACCCTCGAGTACGTGAAGGAACGGCAGGCCTTCGGCACCACCATCGGCACGTTCCAGAACACCAAGTTCGTGCTCGCCGAGGTGAAGACCGAGGTCGACGTGGGTCAGGCGTTCATCGACCAGTGTGTGTACAAGCACGTGCACGGTGAGTTGTCGGCAACCGAAGCGGCCGAGGCAAAGCTGTGGTGCTCCGAGTTGCAGCAACGTGCGATCGACAAGTGTTTGCAACTGTTCGGCGGCTACGGGTACATGCTCGAGTACCCCATCGCTCGGGCGTATGCCGACGCACGGGTCACCACCATCTACGGTGGCACGAGCGAAGTGATGAAAACCATCGTCGCCAAATCGATCGGCCTGTAGCTCAACCGCTACGGGCAACGTCACGTGCTTGGGGGAGACATGACAAGGACCAGAATCAACCGACGTGAACCAACCGTCACGGTGCTCGGTGGCGGATCGTGGGGCACCACGGTGGCATCCATCGCGGCGCGCAATACGCCGACCACTCAGTGGATGCGCGACGCCGAGGTTGCCGAGGCGATCAACAACACCCATCAGAATCCGAAATACCTCGCCGGTCACAACCTGTCGCATGCGTTGAAAGCCACCACAGACCTCGAGCACGCTGTGTCGGTGGCCGATGTGATCGTCATGGCCGTGCCATCACAGCACTACCGCCAGATCCTCGAAGACATCTCCCCCTACCTGCGGCCGTGGGTTCCCATCGTCAGCTTGGTAAAGGGGTTGGAGCAGGGCACACGGTTGCGAATGAGTGAAGTCACCAACCAGGTGCTGCCAGGTCACCCCGTGGGAGTGCTCGCCGGGCCGAACATCGCCAAGGAAATCATCCAAGGGTTTGCGGCGGCCGCAACGATCGCCCTGCCCGACCACGGACAGGCCGTACGCCTGCAGCGCTTGTTCAACAGCGCGAGGTTCCGGGTGTACACGTCGGAAGACGTCGTTGGGGTGGAAGTCGCCGGCGCGATGAAGAACGTCTTCGCGATCGCTGTCGGCTTCGGTGACGGGTTGGGTGCAGGTGACAACACGCGAGCCATGGTGATCACTCGGTCACTCCGAGAACTCACCCGAATCGGTGTGGCCGTCGGCGGTGACGCTGAAACCTTCATCGGCCTCGCTGGCATGGGTGACCTCATCGCCACGTGCACCAGCCCGTTCAGCCGCAACCGGCACGTGGGTGTGGAGCTGGGCCGGGGTGTGAAGCTGCCCGACATCATCGCCGAGATGAATCAGGTCGCAGAAGGCGTGAAGGCGGCGGCCTCGGTGATCGCGATCGCCGACGAGTACGGCGTGTCACTCCCCATCGCCACCGAGGTCGACCAGGTGATCAACCACAATCAGCCGGTTGCCGAGTCGTACCGCGGTCTGCTCCGCAGCGCACCAGGCCACGAGGTTCACGGCTCAGCCTGGTAATCGCGAAGCGTGACGGAAGGGGTCAGACCCCTTCCGTCACGCGGGCCGCGGTGAACTGCATCACGCCGTCGTCTATCGGGGCCAGCAGGAGTTTGCGGTCGGCTGCGAGCTGTTGCGGGTTGCGCCAGGGGTCGCGGTCGCCCTGCCGGGGGAGCAGCGGGAGTCCGCGCTGCATGTAACCCGACGAGAAGTCGGTGATGAACGGCCGCTGCACCATGTCGTAGTCGCTGAGCCGGAGCCTCGGCGTGCACTGCCGGGTCCCCGTCGCCGACATGTGGTTCAACAGCCGACACACGAATCCGGCGATCAGATCAGACCGCAAGGTCCACGACGCGTTGATGTATCCGAATGTGGCCACGATGTTCGGCACGTCTGAGTACGCGATACCGCGATAGGTGTATGTCTGAGCAAAGTCGACAGCGACACCATCCACGACGAAGTCCATGTTGCCGATCGTCACCAGGCGCAGCCCGGTCGCGGTGACGATGATGTCGGCATCGAGGTGCTCGCCGGAATCGAGCTGAATCCCCGACTCGTCGAAATGGTCGATCGTGGCGGTCACCACCGAAGCGGCACCAGAGTTGAGGGCGTGGTACAGATCGCCGTTCGGAATCAAACAGAGGCGCTGGTCCCACGGGTTGTACGAGGGCGTGAAGTGCTCGCGGGTGACGTCTTCGCCCAGCGCGTCGCTGGTCATCTTCAGCACGCGCGCTTTCAGTTTCGCCGGACGCTGTCGACTGGCCTTGTACAGGAACGCCGTCAGCGCGATGTTCTTCTTGCGCACGATTCGGTACGCCCACTTGCTGGGCAGCACCCGCATCAGACGGTTGGCGATGACGTCCTTCTCGGGTCGGGCCACGACATAGGTGGGTGAACGTTGGACCATCGTGACATGAGCGGCGTCTGTGGCCATCGCGGGCAACAAGGTCATGGCGGTCGCGCCGGAACCGACGATGACGACGCGTTTGCCCTGGTAGTCGAGATCCTCGGGCCATTCCTGTGGATGCACGATGATGCCCTCGAAGCCCTCGCGGCCGGCAAAATCTGGTGTGAAGCCGCCTCGGTACGAGTAGTAGCCCGAACACATGAACAAGAAGTTGCACTCGATCGGTTCGCGTCCGTCGATCGTCAGCGTCCACCGCGCCTCGTCACTCGACCACGACGCTGCGACCACCTGATGACCGAAACGAATGTGCTTCGTGACGCCGTGCTCGGTGGCGGTCTCTCGGAGGTACTCGAGGATCGACGGGCCGTCGACGATCGCCTTGTCCTTCACCCACGGTTTGAACGAGTAGCCCAACGTGTGCATGTCGCTGTCGGAACGCACCCCCGGATACCGGAACAGATCCCACGTGCCACCCAGGTCGTCACGACCTTCGAGGATGACGAACGTCCGATCCGGACACTCGCGCTGCAGGTGCACCGCGGCACCGATGCCAGACAGCCCGGCACCCACCACCGCGACATCGAAATACTCAGCCATGGACGGAACGTAGTGTCAGGCGACCACGACCGTCGTGCTGGCCGAGCGACCGAACGTCTCCGGCGCGTAGATCTCTTCGGCCCTCGCAGGTGGCACGACGAATGTTCCGGGTGTTGTGGCGCGGGCGATGTAGGAATACTCGTAGGTGCCACCTGGCAGGTACGTCGCGAACGCTTCCACGCGATCGTCGCGAAGGTTCTGGTGGTCGAACCAGTTCCAACCCCAACCACGCCGGTACGGCACGTCGCCATCCTGCTCGTTTTCTTCGGGCGGAATGGTCTGGGCCACCTCGAGCGCTGGGTTCAGCGGCTCCAGCCCGGCTGGCAGCGCGTCGACCAGCGCCACATGCGTGCGCTGGGCGTCGGCGACCATCGTCAGCGTCACTCGCACCTTCGCTCCGGCCCTGATGTTCCACGTACCGTCGGCGTTGTGGGTGACGTCATCTGGGTCGTCGACACCTTCGTACAACCGCTCGACCACGAACCCTTCGTCGCGCGCGTCGAGGGTCAAGTCGTCGGGGGCGTACCGGAGGCCGAGTCGGTAGTACAACCGGCCGACACCGTCGTTCTGAACGGTGATGTTGCTGGTTCCCCCAGCGGCCGCGGTGTTGGTGATGAGATCCGACATGGGAAGCAACGTGTGCGCTCGGTCGGTGCTGTACCCGGAGAACCCATGTTCCGACACGTACAGATCGCCCAGCCACACGCGAGCGATGAACTCAGGGGTGACCGACTCGAACGTCTCGAAGTACCGGTCGAGCGCGATGAGGATGAACGCATTCTCGTGCACGTTGTTCCAATGGCCAGCTGGCGACTGGCCAGCCATCAACCCGGCGACGGTCTTGGGAATGAGTTCGCTGCCGGGAATCTGGGTGATCAACGCGTCGAGCACGATGCCGTCGGTGCGGCGGCTCGACTGTGCGATGACGTACGCATCCTCGGTGTAGTCGGTGGCGAACGACACCGCTCCAGCGGTGTCAACCGCCCGGTTCAGCATCGATTGCTCGATCTCTGCCAGCAACACGGGGTCGGTGATCGACGGCCACAACCACGCCACGGCGTCGACCTGGAGCACGTCACGCTCGTCGGAGTACAGCGACGTCGCCTTCGCTGTGTCGACATCGCCGGCAACCCCCCGCACGTAGATGGCGTACGCCCGCAGCGTGTTGCGTGACATGTCGTCGTAGTCGGCCGGGATGTACTGCTCGATCTCGGCAAGGTGACCGAGGCCGCGATCGATCACCGATTGGGTGACGGTGTAGCCGGCTTGCTGGGCGAGCACGAGTGCATGCACCGACTGGATCGACACCCACGGCACCGACAGCCGACCGCGCTGCCAATACGGGAAGCCGCCATCGTCGTTCTGCAACGCCTGGAGGCCGTCGATGTCGGCGGCAACAGCGGCGTCGAGCTCGTCGGCGCTGGGCAGCCCGTCGGCGTCGAACGCGTCGAGTACGTCGCGCAGGCTGGCGACTGCCATCAGCCGGCTGGCGTAACCGTCGGCCGACTGATACGGATAGTCGTTGAGATAGATCACGGCGTCGGTGAGCGACTGGAGCGCAGTGGCCGACGTGTTGATCTCGAGCCCGCCGAACTGTGGGAACACGCCGGTGGGCGTCGCGGTGGGTTGGTTCGCAATGGCTGGGCCGTCGAGCACCCCGTACGTGGCGAATGCCTCTGCGGTCGCTGGCGTGTACACGGGCAGTTCGCCTTCGCTGGCGTCGGCGAAGTCGCCGCTGGCGGCGGCGACACGGAAGCGGGCGGTGCCGACCTCGACGGTGGTGGCCGGGAATCGCACCTCCACCCGATCGTTGGCGGGCACCGTGACGCGCTTGCCGATATCGCCGGTGAGGGCGAGGTTGTCGGTCTCCACAGCGACGTCGACGACGAGTTCGGCGTCGGTCTGGTTCTGCAGCACTACTGGCAGTTCGAACTGGTCGCCGAAGTTCAGGAAGCGCGGGGCGGAAGGTCGGACCATCAACGGCAGCCGAGCCGTGATGTTCGATTCGCCCTTGCCGAAGCGGTCGGTTCCGCTGACCGCAACGGCCATCACCCGGTAGCGGGTGAGGTTGTCTGGCACGTCGAAGTCGACCGTCACCGAGCCGTCGGCATT
The DNA here is from genome assembly GCA_035512975.1 of Ilumatobacter sp. Lineage (GTDB taxonomy): Bacteria > Actinomycetota > Acidimicrobiia > Acidimicrobiales > Ilumatobacteraceae > Ilumatobacter. Next base: position 469 of record DATKCX010000152.1, on the reverse strand, counting down.
CGTGGTGCCGTCAGGGGCCCACACCGCCAACGCGTCGAAGTTGGAGCGGACGTCGATCGGGGCACCGTCGCTGCCGGAGCGGTTCATGTCGCCGTCGGCCATCTCCCCGCTCACTCCGGCCGAGTCGTCGGTCGCGTAGTCCGTCGAGCCTTCGGCCAGTGTCGGTGATCCCGACTCCTCGCCCTCGGCGACGAGTTTCACCAGGTCTGACCGGCTGAGCTGAATACCTGCCCGCGCGTACTGCGCTTGGAGGTAGTCGTCGATGGCTTGGTAGAACACATCGAGCGGGTCGGCGATTTCGTAGCCGGTGAGCGCCAGTACCGCCTCATCCACGACCACGATGGCCACGTGCGCGTCACTGACCGGGTTGCCGGTGCCGTCGACCACGCCGACGGTGACCGATGTGGAGGTGCCCGGTTCCAACTCGGTCGCCAACGGAGTGGCAGTCACCGAGAGGGCTCGCGTCACC
>DATKCX010000151.1:0-9538 GCA_035512975.1 Ilumatobacter sp. | reverse complement strand
GACCCGGCGGCAACACGATCATGTCGACATCGGCGTCGACGTCGTTCGCCATGGCCACCGCATCACGCAGCGTCACCCCGGTCGAATCGCCGAATTCTTCGACGATGACGGTGCCGATGTGTTGCGCACCGACCGCGCCCGACGCCACCGAGAGAACCACCGCCGAAGCAGCCATGGTCGCGGTCGCCACCAGCCGAATGGTCGCGTGTCGACGCGACCAAATGTGGCTCATGGCTTCACAGGCTGGCAGTGATGGCTGCCCGCGTCAATCGTGCCGCGCCGAGGCCGCGACCTTCTGGCTCAGGCGGATTGACGCCGGCGGGCGATCATCAATGCACCCAAACCGATCAGCACTGCAGCGAAGCCGATCCCAGACTGGGCTGTGGTTGACGCTCCGGTACCCGGGAGCGTGATGTCGGTTACGTTGACCGTGACAGTGGTAGCCGCCTCCTCCGGGGTGGTGATTTCGGTGGACACGGTCGTCGGGACCAACGGCACCGTGGTGGCAGGCGTGGTGGCGGGCACGGTCGTGGTGGTGGCCGGTGCTGTCGCGGTGGGGACGAGATCGGTAGCAGGTTCGCAGCTGGGTTGGGTGAAGACGTTGTTGTCAAGTGTGACCGCGCCGTTGCGGGCCAAGGCCCGTCCGTGTACGACCACGCTGCTCTCGACGGTGATGGATGTGAGCGCCAAGATGGTGCCAACGAAGAACGAGCCGCTGCCGAGCGTGGCTGAGCTTCCGACCTGCCAGAACACGTTGCATTCGGATGCACCGTTGATGAGGGCGATCGTGCTGCCGGTGCTGGTGATCAGGGTGGAATCTGTCTGAAAGATGAACACCGCGTCGGGATTGTTCTGTCCGTCGAGCACGAGTTGGCCCGACAGTGCGAGCGGTGCCATGGCGGTCGCCGCGTGCACGCCCGGCAGCAGTGTCTGACCGACGAGGTCGGGGTTGGGATGGCTGAACTCGACGTCGCGACCGGCAGCGTCGTCGTAGGCGATGGTCAAGTCGCTCTGGGCCTGCAACGTGACGGCATTGGCGGCCTGAATCGTCGCCGGTGGCAACACGATGCCAGGTGGGAACCCAGTGATCGACGTGCCTGGTGACAGACCCACGCTTTGGCCGATCACGCTTGGGTTGGTGTTCGTGACAGTCGTGGCCGCGAGCACCGAGTAGTCGGCAGATGTCGCCAACTCCACGGTCGGGACGATGGACGCACTGACCGTCTGAGCAGATGCCAGCGCCAGCGCAGTTCCGGCAGCGATCGCAACGACAGCGGCGAGTCGCGGCAGGCACCCGCTGAATCGTGTGGTGTGTGATGGGCGGGGTGCGGGCATGTTGGATCTCCAGTCGTGTGTCGGTGATCCGGCGGCCGTGCCGCTTGTGGCGGTGTAGGCCCATGACCGTGCGCCTGCTCACGCAGGTTTGACCGTTACGGAAGACAAGAAGTTTCCAGCTTGGCCACGAATCGTAATGGCGGACTCGTCCTATTCGCTGTCAGACTAGCCGCCAGCGTTGATGGACCTGTCACCGAGTAACGATCAGGTAAGACTTACATTGCTCTGCGCCGGAACGGCGTCGACCGCCATGAGCTGGTCCTCAACCGTTCGCGCACCCGCTGCCATTCGCAACACATGGTCACAACCCTTGGCGGCGACACGGCAGCGGGCGCGACGATCAACCGTCAGGACGCTTCAGCGGTGGTGGTCTCGATCGCTTCGGGAACGGACTGTCGCCCTTGCCCCACCTCGACCCTGCGAGGCTTGGCTTGTTCGGCCACAGGAATTCGAAGCGTGAGCACACCGTCGTGGAGGTCGGCTTCCAGCTGCTGCAGATCGAGGCCGTCGCCCAGTTGGATCTGGCGGCGGAACGAGCCCCGGTAGCGCTCGCCGAAGTATGGCTGGTCGTCTTCCTGACGCTGCCAGTTGCGCTCCGCCGCGATGGTGAGCACGTTGCGCTCGACGGTGATGTCGAGGCTCTCGGCCTTCACGCCTGGTAGGTCGATGTGAACCCACACATCGCTCCCGCGCCGAAAGGCGTCCATCGGCATCACACCGCCGTTGGTCTGTGGCCGACCCGACAGTCGACTGAAGAGCGTGTCGAGGTCGCGGAACGGATCGGTCTGGATCATCATTCAACACTCCTTCTGAGGTAGTTGGTTCTGAGCTAGTCGGGCCGGGTTGACCCGTTCGTTACTCAACATAATAGCTCGTGGTTATGTTGAGTGTCAAGACGTGATTATGTTGACAACTCGGCACGTTGGTGTCACGATCGAACCATGGCACGCAAGCCGCCTTCCGCTGCACAGCGAGCAACGCTCGAGCAATCCACGCTCGACGGTTGGCTGGGCGCACAACTCTCTGCGAACACGCGCGCCGCGTATCGATCCGACCTCGAGGCATTCGGAGATTGGTGTGCCCGTGAGGGTGCGATTCGGCTCACGGCCGACACCGCCACGCTCATCGCCTTCCAGGCCGCGCGTGAGGCATCGGGCGACAGCGCAGCAACACTGCGGCGGCGATGGTCTGCATTGTCGTCGTTCTACGACTTCGCCGTGGAACGCGACGTTCGAGCCATCAATCCGGCGCTCGGCGTCGATCGGCCCAAGGTTGTCTCTGGGGATCCCAGTCCGACGGTGCGCCTCTCCGACGATGCGGTCGCCAGTTGCCGGGCCGTGGCAGCGGCGCTCGACCCCCGCCTCGAAGCTCTCGTCGCTCTCCTCGTGCGTGACGGGCTGAAGGTCTCAGAAGCGCTCGCGCTCGACATAGACGACGTGTCCGGAAAGTCGCCGGCGACCATCATCACCGTCCGGCGACGCGGCAAGCCGAAACGGATCACGCTCGATCACGGAAGTGCTCGCGCCATCGGTCAATGCATCGGAAAGCGCCGCACCGGCCCAGTGTTCATCAGCGAACGATCGTCAAAGTCCGGTGCCCCGCATCGGCTGACTCGGTTCGGGGCCGACCACCTCATCCGCCAACTCAGAACCGACGACGCAACCGAACAGGTGACCGCCAACGCACTTCGAAGGTTCCACATCAACGCGAATGACGCCGAAGGTTCGGTACTCGACGACATCCGCGATCGCGCCGGCCTCGCCGACGTGCGGGGTGTGCGACGTTACGTCCATGACTGACACGCCCGATCCGCTGTCGACGCTCGACGAACTCGCAGCTGACGCTCGCGCCGAACGTCAGACTGCGTTGCACGCGCTGCACGTTCTGGAATACGCGCTCGATGCGCCAACACCGCGACGGCACCGCACGTGGCTCCACCGGCTGACGGTTGCCGTCGACGCGCTCCACGTTGCCTTGCGGGCGCAATTGCCCCAGGCCGATGGGCCGATTCGTCTACTCGACGAACTCGCACTGACCCACCCGAGCTGCATCCCCCGCATCGAACACCTCCAGCAGGAACTGCTCGACCTCACGATCACCGTCGCGTCTCTGCGAGAGCTGCTCGAGCCCGACCCTGCCATCGACATCGACCCCGCCGAGATCAGAGATCGACTCGGCAAGGTCAACCAACGGTTCCGCGAGCACCAAGCCAGTGAAGCCACCCTCGTTCACGAAGTCACAGGCTTGAGAATCGTGGGCTAGCGGGACCTCAGAGATCCATCGTGGGTGTCATCGTGTCGCGGCCCGAGCGGAGGATCACGCCGGAACGTTGCCCGGTGTAGCCACCACCTGCGGCGATCTCGACGCCGTTGCAGAAGACGTGATCGATGCCGATCGGGTCTGCATACAGACGACCGGCACCGCCTGGAAGGTCGAAGCGTGTGGCGACGGCTTCCGAGCCGATGGTGTCCTCGTCGAACACCAACACGTCGGCCTTGCCCCCGACGCACAAGGTACCGCGATCGCGCACTCCGTAGAGCCGCGCTGGTGCCTGGGTGAGCATCTGAACGGCTCGCTCGAGCGGCAGCAGGCGTTGCTCGCGCACCGCTTCCTGCAGAAAGCCCGTGGAGTAGCGGAACGCGGCGATCATGTCCAGGTGAGCGCCAGCATCGGACGCGCCGATCAACGCACGCGGGTCTTGCCACACTCGTAGCCGTGCGTCCCAGTCGGCCTGTGTCGGTGGGCGCGATTCACGGGTGAAGGTCGTGCGCATGTCGTCCGCGATCACCACGTCGATCAGTGCGTTGAACGGGTCACATCCGAGGATCTCGGACACGTCTCCCACCCGCATGCCGGCGAAGCGTGCAGTGCTTTCGGCGAAGGTCTCCACCAGCACCAGGTCGTGCCACTTGGTCAGGTGCCGCAGGTTGGCCGTGCCTTCGGCGAGCTCCCGATAGCGGGCGCGCTGCGCAGGGTCGGCGAAGGCGCGCATCTTGGCGTCGGTGGAGGCGTTCATGATCTCCGACCATCCGTCGAACAGCTCCAGCACGAATCCGGCATGGAACGAGAAGCGAGCTTTCATGTCGACCGGCATCGTCAGCCCCACCACCTTTCCGCCGGCGGCCGCGGCGGCGTCGCCGACCTCGAGTTTGCTCAGGCATGAATCGAGGTTGCCGGACGTGGGGCTGATCACGTTCCAGTTGAGTGGTCGACGGGCTGCAACCGACATGGCCACCATCAGTTCGGCGACGTCGTCGTCGAACGGACCCAACCCAGTGGCACCGCGCGGCAGGAGTTCCAACGAGGTGCCCTCGAACTCGCCACACACCGTCGCAAGCGCAAGCATCTCCGCTCGGTCCGCGAGCCGCGACGGCACCGCATTGCCATCCGCGTCATTGTGGGTGTCGGACGTGGTGGTCGAGAAGCCGATGCCCCCCGCAGCGAGACCGGCACGAAGCAGCGCACACATCCCGTCCAGTTCATCTGCTGTGGCTGCTCGGTCGGTGGCGGCTGCACCCATGACGACGCGCCGGATCGCAGAGTGCCCCACCATGAATCCGGCGTTGATGACGAGTTGCCCGTCGAGCGCGTCGAGATAGTCGGCGGTGCTCTGCCAGTTCCAGGGCACGCCCTCGCGCAGCGACTGCAGCGGCATCCCTTCGACCTTCGCCAGCATCGGCATCAGGTACTCGCCGGCGGCCGCGTTCAGCGGAGCGATCGTGAAGCCGCAGTTGCCGGAGAACACCGACGTCACGCCGTGCAGGGGTGTAGGACTGAGGTCCGGATCCCAAAACGCCTGCGCATCGAGATGGGTGTGCACATCGACGAACCCCGGCGACACGATGCGCCCGTCGGCGTCGACGACTCGCGCCGATGAGTCGTCGATGTCACCGATTGCTGTGATGCGGCCGTCGAGCACGCCTATGTCAGCGTGGCGGCGCTCACTGCCGGTGCCGTCGACGACGACGCCGTTGCGGATGATGAGGTCGAGCATTGGTTCTCCCTTGCGACTATTGGTTGATGCCGAAGCGGTGCAGTCCGTAGCACTCGATCGCGTTGCCGCGTGCGAGCAGGTATGTCTCACGCTCGTCGAGCGAGGCTTCGTCGACGAGGCGCTGGAGTACCGCCTTCGAGTTCGGCCACGTGGAATCGCCGTGTGGATAGTCCGTCTCGAACATGATCTGCTCGATACCGATCCGGTCTCGGATCTGGAGCCCGATCACGTCGTCGAAGACACAGCCATAAATGCGTCCGGTGATGTAGCTGCTGGGCGGGCGCTTGATGCGGTCGTCCAGGTTGCCGTACACCGGGCGCTCATGCCACACGCTGTCGAGACGCTCGACGATGAAAGGAATCCATCCGACCTGCCCCTCGCTCAGTGCCATGCGCAGGCTGCCGAAGCGTTCGAGCACACCACTCGTGAGCCAGTCGGCCAACGCGTGGCTGGCACCCTGGTAGGTGAGGGCCAATGACACCGCCCGCGGCGCATCGAGTGATGTCATCGGAAAGGTCGACGACGACCCGATGTGCAGGTTGACGACGGTCTCGGTGTCTTCGCACGCCTCGAAGAACGGGTCCCAGTGCGTGGTGTGAATGCTCGGCAGACGCAGGCGCGTCGGGTTCTCCGAGAAGGCGACCGCGAACGACCCCTTGTCCGCGCACCGCCGAACCTCCGCCGCCGCGAGCTTCGGCTCCCACAACGGGATCAGGGTCAAGGGGATCAATCGGCCGGCACCGTCACCGGCGCACCACTCGTCGATCATCCAATCGTTGTATGCCTGCACGCACGCCAGGCCGAGCTCTCGGTCGGAGTTCTCGAGGAATGTCTGTCCGCAGAATCGGGGAAAGGTGGGGAACGCCAACGATGCTTCGGTGTGGTTCAGGTCGAGATCGGCAAGGCGAGCCGACTGGTCGTAGCAGCCGGGCCGCATCTCGTCGTAGGTCATCGGATGCCAATGCTCCCCGAGGTAGTCCTGATCCATTCCTGCAGCAGCAAACCCGGGGATGATCGACATCTCGTAGTTCTCGAACCGCCACACGTCGGCCCAGTCAGCGGAGTCGTCCGGCTCGAACCCGCCGCGAGCCCCTTCGCCGTAGCGGCCGCGGACGCGCTCCAAGTGCGGTGCCCGGTCGCGAAAGCGCTCCGGAAGTCGCGACGTCCACAGATCTGCTGGTTCCAGCACGTGATCGTCGACCGAGATGATGAGCGGCAGTTCCACGCAAGTGATTAAGACAGCTTTCTTAACCGTTGTCAACCCGTTACGCTCGACCTCATGCCCGCCGACCCGCAGAGAGTCCCCGCCGCAACTGCGGGAACAACGCGAGATCTCCTGCTCGACTGGGGAGAGCGGATGTTTGCCGAGCGAGGCATCCACGGGGTCTCGATGCGTGAGATCGGGCTCGCCGCGAACCAGCGCAACAACGGCGTCACCCAGTACCACTTCGGCGACAAGTCCGGCCTGATCAGGGCCATCTTCGAACGCCGGGCTGCAACAGTGAACCGCCGACGTCTGGAGCTTCTGGAGGAACATTCACGAAACGGACGCGACGACGTGGGCGCGCTGATCGACGCCTATGTCACGCCGCTCGCCGAACAGGTGACCGTCGGCACCTGGTACGTGCCGTTTCTCAGTCGACTGCAGGCCGAGCATCAACGTGATGAGTTGCTCGCACGACAGAACGACACCGTGAACACCGCCTACGACGCAGTACGCAACCGACTCAAGAACGAGCACCTCAGCGGGCTGTCGACCGAGCAGTTCGCGATCCGCTGGAGGATCGCGCTCAACCTGGTGATCGATGCGCTGGCCGACTACCAGACCAACGGCGCCGGCGATCGTCGACGCCCCTCACTCGATGTGTTCCGCGCGGAACTCGTCGGGGCCGTCACAGCGATCCTCACGAGGGATGCCGTTGGTCAGTCGGCTGAAGCGGCAGGATAGATGCCGCCGGGCCCGGCATTGGGCAATGCCGCGCTCAGCAACCCGCGCATCACGGCATCGACTTCGCGTGGATCGTTCACCGGTTCGGCCGCCGGGCCACGATGCCAACCTTGGGCGACGGCCCACACGCGGCCGGACACCTGGAACACACGACCCGTGACCCCGGCCGACTGCGTCGATGCCAGCCAACTGGTCATCACGGCTACCCAGCGAGGGTCGACCTTCGCCTGCTCCGCCTCATCGCCTTCGGTCAACGGCAGCCCTTCGGTCATTCGCGTGAGGGCGATCGGCGAGATCGCGTTCACGGTCACCCCGTAGGACTCCAACTCCTCCGCGGCAATCACCGTCAACGCTGCGAGACCGGCCTTGGCGGCCCCGTAGTTCGCCTGCCCGACCGCGCCGAACAGCCCCGAGCCAGACGTGGTGTTGATGATGCGCGCGTCGTTGGCGTGGCCCGCCTTCGATCGTTCGCGCCAGTACGACGCCGCCCATCGAGTGCACGCAAAGGATCCCTTGAGGTGCACGCGGATGACGGAGTCCCACTCGTCCTCGGTCATGTTGACGATGCGGCGATCGCGAAGGATCCCGGCGTTGTTGATCAACACGTGCAGGTCACCGAACGTGTCGACAGCCTGGGTGACCACCTCCTGCGCACCATCCCAGGCGGAGATGTCGCTGGTGTTGGCCACGGCCCTGCCACCGAGCGCCTCGATCTCGTCGACCACTGCTTGGGCAGCTCCGATCGAGGCTCCCGCGCCATTGACCGAGGCACCGACATCGTTCACCACGACCAATGCGCCCTGTTCGGCAAGCACGAGAGCGTGTTGGCGGCCGATGCCGCCGCCCGCACCTGTGACGATGCAGACACGGTCTTCGCAAGTTCTCTGAATCATATAACTGATGATACTCTTTGCATCGGCTCGCGCCAAGAGTAGATCTGCGACTGCTCGACCTCTAGGAAGCTCTAGGACGGCAGCGTGGACGTCACGATGGCTTCGGCGACCAGCGTCCCCCGCTCGTCACGAATTCGCACCTCTGAGACCTGAATCCGCTTGCCGGCCTTGATACAGGTACCGGTCGCTGTGAGATCGGTCTCGGCCACGGCGAGATAGCTGATGTTCATCGACACGGTGGCGATGAAACCCGACGCGCCGACTGCAGCCAGAGACGCCGCCGTGCCGCAGGTGTCGGCGAGGGCCGCGACCACCCCGCCATGAAAGCCGTTCGTGGAGTTGCACAGCTGATCGGAGTGGGGTAGCTGCATCACCACCGACTCGTTCGTCCACGTCGTGACCTTGATGCCGCACAATCGGTTGAACCGCACCTGCAACTCGAAGTGGCGGGCCTGCCGCTCCCAACGCGTCGCCTGCTCCGCCGCGCGATCGTCTGCGGCCCGATCGCCTGCGGCGGGATCAGTTGCGTCAATCATCTCACTGATTATACTCTTATCGCCGACGCCCACACGGGGCCCGAGACCGGGAAGCGCAATGACGGCTGTTTCCATCCGAGTGCCAAAGACGGCTGAGCTGGTGGCTCAGCGTCTGCGCCGCCAGATCATCAGCGGCGAACTCGCCGAGGGTGACGCCTTGCCGTCTGAGGCCACATTGACCGAGACGTTCGGCATCTCGCGGCCGACGCTGCGAGAGGCGTTTCGCGTGCTGGAGGCCGAACGGCTGATCAGCGTGCGGCGAGGGGCACTGGGCGGCGCACGGGTACACGCGCCCAGCCCTGATGTGGCCGCGAGGTACGCCGGGTTCGTCCTCGAACACCAGTCCACCACGCTCGCCGATGTCTATGCGGCGCGAGCGATGATCGAGACCCCGTGCGCTGCACTGCTGGCCAGACAACGCACCGACGACGACCTCGAACAGTTGTGGCGCAGCATCGAGGAGGGCGAGTCGCTTGACGACGACCGGCATCTTCTGATTCGGCATCACATCGAGTTCCACGCATTGGTCGTGCGCCTCGCCGACAACCACACCATGACCCTGCTGAGCTCGATGCTCCGTCACATCGTCGCCACCGCAAACTTCCGTCGCGTCGACCACGACGCGCACGGGCCCGAAGCCGATCGCGCCTTCGACCGGGGCATGCGCGCTCACCGGCGCCTCGTGACGTTGCTCGAGAGCCGCGACGAGGCCGGCGCCGAATCACTGTGGCGCAAGCACCTCGACGAGGCCAACGAGTTCCTGCTCGATCTCCCCGGCTCGATGAGCATCCTCGACCTCCTCGAGTGACGTTCAGTCAGGGTTGCCAGGATC
>DATKCX010000150.1:0-4034 GCA_035512975.1 Ilumatobacter sp. | reverse complement strand
GCCCGTACACAACCGTGTGGCCGGGTCGACGAGCGCCGCGCACATCGCCCGATACGGCACCGCCCGTCGCAGCGATTCGTCGACCTCACTGAAGTAGTCGGTCAGCTCGAGACCGGCCCGCGAGATGACCTCGATGTCACGGCGCACTCGTTCGATCGTCAGCTGGGAGACCACGGCCGCCAGTCTGCTCGAAACCGTGCCGAATCGCTATCCCAGAGTTCTGGGGGTGCCCCTGCCCCCGAAGTCGGGGCGGAGAACTGCCCACCACCACGGGATTCCGGCTGGTCGTGGCGACCGTCACGATCGGTGTGACGGCGACCAACGGGTTGCCCCATACAGGAGGAAACGCCATGGCATTCACCGAAGCACCCGCACCTATCGTGCCTTACTACCCGCCGATCGAGATCGCCCCCGACACCTTCGTGGTGCAGGCGACCCAGGGCGAAGGGGTCGCGCCCGTTGCCGTTCACCTGAACACCATGGTGATCCGTGGCAGCGAGCCGATCATCGTCGACACCGGCGTGCCGGCGCTGCGCGACCGCTACCTGGACGACATGTGGTCGCTCGTCGACCCCGACGACGTCCGCTGGGTGTTCCTGAGCCACGACGACGTCGACCACTACGGCAACCTCGGCCCGATCATGGAGGCCTGCCCGAACGCCACGCTGCTCACGTCGTGGTTCCAGTGGGAACGGCTCGGCAACCTGCCCGACATCGCCCCGAACCGGATGCGCTGGCTGGAACCGAACGACACGTTCGAGGCCAACGGCCGCACCTACGCAACCGTGCGCCCGCCGCTGTACGACTCGCCGACCACGCGAGGGCTCTTCGACACCGCGACCGGCGTCTACTGGGCGAGCGACTGCTTCGCCACGATGGTGCCGCACGCCCTTGGCGACGTCGCCGAACTGTCGGCGGACGAGTGGATCGGGGCGTGTTACGCCCAGTCCCAGCAGCTCAGCCCGTGGTTGTCGATGGTCGACCCGTCGCTGTTCCTGGCGTCGGTCGAGCGAGTGGCCCGTCTCGGCATCACCACGATCGCGTCGTGCCACAGCCCGACGATCACCGGCCCGAACGTGGATCGCGCATTCCAGATGCTCCGCGACGTCGTCGACGTGCCGCCGATCGCCGTTCCCGGCCAGGAGCTCCTCGACATGATCATCGCGATGGGCGAGAGCGACCTCGCCGTGCCGGCATGAGCGGTGAGTGGAGGATCGCCGAGGCGGGCGACCGGGTCGCGGTCGTCGTCGCTCACCCCGACGACGAGACGTTCGGATGCGGGTCACTGATTGCCCTCGCCCACGAAGCGGGAGCGCACGTCACCGTCATCTGCGCGACACGCGGCGAGTCCGGCGAGCGTCGGCCCGACCCCCTCACCGACGCCTGGCCGCTCGGCCTGCTCCGTGAGGCAGAGCTCTGCCAGGCCGCCATCGTGCTCGGCGTCGACGAGGTCGAGATCCTCGAGTACACAGACTCCGGGTTCTCCGGCACCGCCCCGCCCGGAGCCCTCGTTTCCGCCCCGCTCCTCGACGTCGCCGCCGAACTCGAAGCCCGTCTGGTCGCGATCGCACCCGATGTGGTGGTGACGCTCGACGGCAGCGACGGCCACCGCGACCACTGCCACCTGCGCGATGCCCTCACGCTCGCCGTCGCTCGGCTCCAACGCCCGGTGCGGCTGGTGCACTGCTGCCTGGCGCGCAGCTTGATGCGGGAGTGGGTGGCGATCATGGGGGCCGAAGAGCCCGATCGCGAACACCTCGCCGTCGCTGATACCGACCTCGGTCGACCGGATGAGGATCTGGTGGCCGTCGACACCTCAGCGGTGTTGGCCACACGCGAGCGGGCGATCGCCTGCCACCTCAGTCAGGCCTCACCGTTCGACGCGCTCCCCGCCGCGCTCCGCCGCCGCTTCCTGACGATCGACCACGTCATCGAGATGCCTGGAGCAGCGATGACGAGGGGCCTCGCCGGGTCGTCGACCACCACACGACACCACATCTAGATCCCATCTCCATCCCCCAATCACAGATCACCCAACCAAAGAACACCCAACCGAAAGGACACGAACATGCATGCCATCATCAACCACCGTCCCCGCCTTGCGGCGATTGCCGCCATAGCGCTCGCCGTCGCAGTGCCGACGGGCGTGGCGATCGCCCACGGCACCCACGACGACGGACTCACGGGCGCTCAGCGCACCGTGATCCGCGACGCGACGAAGCGATTCCGCGACGTCGACACCGCCATCGCGGCCGGGTACATCCCGACCGACACGTGCGCCGAACTGCCGGGGGTGGGCGGGATGGGGTTCCACTTCGTGAACCCCGCACTCGCCGGTGATGCCAAGGTCGACCCGACGATGCCCGAGGTTCTCGTCTACAACATGACCGATGACGGCCGGTTCCGTCTCGATGCGATCGAATACTTCGTCGCCGACGCCGACCAGGACCTCGCCACCGACACCGATCGACCGACGCTGATGGGCCACCCGTTCGACGGGCCGATGGAAGGTCACGAACCCGGAATGCCGATTCACTACGACCTCCACGCGTGGGTCTACCAAACCAACCCCGCCGGCGAGCTCAGCGCCTGGAATCCCGACGTCAGCTGCCACTGAACCCATTGAACAGCAACGGAGTTGGCGTGACGGATGGGGTCTGACCCCATCCGTGATGCTCAGCGCCAGATGGCGGGGCGGCGGTTGGCTCGGCGGGTGCCGAGGTGTAGGCCGGCGGTGAAGCCGCCGGCGGCGAGGCCGGCTGAGGCCAGCCCGGTCGCGGTGCGGCGAATGACCGTCTTGGTGCGTTGACTGAAGATCACGATCGGCCAGCCGTGCACTCGCGCGTGCCGCTCGAGTTGGTTGTCGGGGTTCACAGCCACTGGGTGCCCGACCGCAGCCAACATGGGGAGGTCGCTCTTCGAGTCGCTGTACGCGTAGCACTGGCTGAGGTCGAAACGCTCCCAGCGGGCGAGCTCTTCGATCGCTACCACCTTGCCGTCGCCGTAGCAGAACGGCCCCTCGAGTTCGCCGGTGTACACCCCGTCGACCACTTTGCCGACCGTGCCGATGCCGCCGGTCATACCGAGCGCGAGTGCAAGCGGCTCGACGATCTCTTTCGGGGCGGCCGACACGATGTAGGTGGCGCGCCCTGCGTGACGGTGCAGGTCGACGAGACGGCGCGCCTCGGGCCGAATCTTGCCCAACAAGGCCGGCAGCACGACTTCGTTCAAGCCCACGAAGTCGTCGTGTCGTTGGCCCACCACGAAACTCAGGATGCGGTCGCGGGCGGCGTCGCTCTTGTCGTCGGTGGCCGCGCCGAACAGTTTGAACATCGCCGCACCACCGGCATCGCGCAGCAGTTCGTGGGTGGGAATCAGCTTCATCTTGCGGGCAGCCGCGGCGAGGATGAACACCGATGAGCCGGCGATCAGCGTTCGGTCGAGGTCGAAGAACGCTGCGCTCGGACCAGACCGTGAGACTGGGGCGTATTCGCTCATGAGCCCGAGGGTATCGAATCGGAAGGTGCCGCCTCGGCCACGGCCTTTTCCATGAACAGGCTGATCGGGTGATCGACATAATCGCCGAACGCAGGGCACGGCCGATATCCCGAACGCTCGTACAGGGCGATTGCGGATGTGAAGGCGCGCGACGTTTCGAGTCGCAGCGTGCTCACTCCCTTGCCCCGGGCGGTCGCTTCGATCGCGTCGAGGATCAGCCGGGAGATTCCTCGCCCTCGATGAGCGGCCAGGACGTGCATCGATTTCACTTCGCCCCAGTCAGGGGCCCGATGAGCAAACGCCCCGATGCCGATCGCGTCGGAACTGCCATCACCGTTGTCACGGTCGAACGCGGCGAAGAACGTGATCGACGGGTCGAGCAGCCCGGCAAGGTCGAGCCGGTGGCAGGCCTCTGGTGGCGTGTCGGTGTCGCTGTCCATCGATGCGACGTGGACGGCGATCACCGGGGTGACGCGCTCGTCGTCGGGGCGAACCTCGACCACGGTGACGCCCGGTGCTCCGGTCACGAGCGGACC
>DATKCX010000149.1:0-2816 GCA_035512975.1 Ilumatobacter sp. | reverse complement strand
GGCGGTGGCCAGATGGAGGGCATCGAGAGATCGAAGGAGTGGATCCGGGAATGCGCCAGCGCGGTGAAACGTGGAGTCAGCAGCGCTGATCAACGTGAGCTTCGCGACCTCGGCATCGATCAGGTCTCTCGCCAGCCCGTATCGGTGCCCTGCCCGTCGCAGTTCTGTCTCGAGCAGGACCGACGAGACCACACGGTGCCCGCGTGCACGACCAAGTTCGAGGTGGCGACTCAGCGCTGCAGATTCGGGCTCGTCGATGAAGAGCTTGAGATACGCCGAGGTGTCGATGTAATGAATCACCGCGCCGAATCACTTTTCGCCACGAAGATCGTCGAGCGCTTCCGAGCTGGGCAGCGCGTGCTGAATGCGTTCACTGGGCCCGAGCGGTGACGTGTCAGAAGCGTGCTTCACCCTGCCCGACGCATCGAGTTGATCGATCAGTTGAGAGTTCGGTGGGACGAGAACCGCCGTCAGCTCACCGTGGTTGGTGACGCCGACCGTCTCTCCGTTGCGAACACGCTCGAGGATGAGCCCGCTGTTGTTTCTGAGTTCGCGATGCGAGATCGTGTCCATGAGGCAAGCGTAGCACGCGTCGCACAATCGAAAAGTTCGAGCCGTTCGTCGGGTTCCAAGCATGGGCCTCGCGGGTTCCGAGGTCGCAGAGTTCCTAGACTCTGGCTCTCATGAGAACGCGCCTTGACGCTCCAATGCCAGCGTTGCGGCAGCCGCCGCTCACCGTCGCCGAGGCGCTCGTCGCCATCAACAGTGGATCGGTGCGTCTGCTCACCAGTGACGTGTTCGACACCGTGCTGTGGCGTCCGGTCGCATCCCCGCATCATCTGTTCGCGGCGATGGGCGAGCGGCTGATCGCCGACGGAATACTCGCACCCGGCATCAACGGACAGACGTTCGCACTGAACCGCACTCACGCCGAACGGGTCGCCCGGCGCAAGACGTACATCGAGTTCGAGAGCCCAGAGTGCACACTCGAAGAGATCTGGGCCGAGATCCCAGCATCGACATGGGCTGCGGGCGTCACACCATCGGTGGGTGCTGCTGCTGGCGTCGCCACCGAGTTGGCGGTCGAGGCCGCAGCGCTCAAGCTCCACCCCACCGCGCGGTCACTCATCGAAGCGGCCCGTGCGAATGGTTGCCACGTTGCACTCGTCAGTGACAGCTATTTCTCGATCGAGCAGCTGACCACGCTGCTGCGCGCCGCCGGTCTCGATCTCACCGGCATCGACGTGGAGACGTCATCCACCCATCGATGCAACAAGTGGGACGGACTTCTCCAGTTGGCGGTCACCGCCCGCGGAGGTGCCGACGAGGTGCCTCAACCCGACGTGCTTCACCTGGGCGACAACCCGTTTGCCGACCTCGTCGTCGGTGACCGGGTAGGAGCCCGGGTCTGCCACATCGACCTGTTCGATGCCGACGACGCCGCCCTGTTGGCTCACGAACCCTGGGAATTCCGGTCGTTCGCCGTGGGGTCCGATGGTGGGCGCAGCGCGGCCATCCGCGAGACGCTCGTCTCCGCCCCGACCGACCTCGCCCACTCCCCCAGCTACCAGTTCGGCGTAGAGGTCGCCGGCCCGTTGATGGCCGGATTCGCCGGGTGGGTGTCGGCCACCGCGGAAGAACTCGGTGCCGGCCACATCCATTGCCTGCTGCGCGAGGGCGGCCGCATCGCCGACCTCATCGACATCGTTCGGCCCCACGGCCCTCCCCGCCAACTGGTGCATGCGTCGCGTTGGGCGATCATGCGTGCCGCTGTCATGACCGGCACCCCGGTGGAGCTGGAACGCGCGTTGGCGCGTCGGGCGAGCATGCGCGCCGAGCACATCGCCGAAGCGTTCGGATGCGACGTCGATGTCGTCGCCAAGGTGATCGGCGGACCGGCTGTGCCCGACAACCAGCGAGCCGACGCCTTCGACGCCATCGCCAACGAAGCTGCCCTGCGCGACGAGATCGTCGCCGCGTCAGCTGCGCTGCGTCGCAACGTGATGGCCTACCTCGACCGTACGTTGCATCTCGACGGCGGGCCGTTGGTCGTCACCGACATCGGATGGGGCGGCACCATCCAGGAGGGCCTCGCGGCAATCCTCACCGAAGCCGGGTTCACCAACGAGATCGTCGGCTTGTATGCGCTGCTGTCGCCCCCTGGCGAGCGACGCGCTGGGTCGGGCGCACACCTGCAGTCGTATCTCCCCACGATCGGTTACGGCGGTCAATCGATCACGTCGGCTCGCATCGCCGCACGACACCCCGAGTTCCTCGAACGCATCAACACCCCTGCCATCGGCACGCTGTTGGCGTTCACCGAGACCGGCGAACCGGTCACCCAGCCCGACGACCACGACAACATCGGACCATCGCTGCGGGCAGCACAGCGTGGCGTCATCGACTTCTGCACCACCGCAGCCGACCTTGGCGTCTTCCGCGACAGTTGCGGCGACGAATGGTTCGGCGACGACACGTTCGCCGCGACTGCGCTCGACAGCTTGGTCACGGTGATCGGATCACCAGACCCGCGCCTGGCCGCTGAACTCGGTACTTGGGAACACGACGACGTGGCGGGCACGGCGGCCGAAGCGTTGTCGAACGACAGCTTCGGGCGTTGGGCACCGTTCGCCAACGGTGTCGATGTCGGCGAGATCACGATGAACGAGGTGTATTGGGTGCCAGGTGTCGCGAGTGCAGCGGGCACGTCGCTCGCCAGCCAGATCGCTGCGCTCGCAGGTGGGGCGAACCCCGACATCGTGTGCCCGCCGAGCGCCACCGGTCTGGCACGCATTGCCTTCTTCCCGCCGGGGTCC
>DATKCX010000148.1:0-5816 GCA_035512975.1 Ilumatobacter sp. | reverse complement strand
AGCGGCAAGTCGGCCTTGGCGACGTGATCGTCGGAATGACACAGGCCAGACGCGACCATGCGGACGAGAACTTCGCCAGCCTGGGGCGGGTCGAGATCGACTTCGACCACTTCCCATTCACCGGGCTGCTGGCGGAGGATGGCTGCACGAGTCTTCATTGGTCTGCTCCTGAGTAGACGTGATGATGTTGAAGGCACGCGTCGACCCGCGCGAACCCATGGGATTACCGATCTAGTGGAACGCAATACCACCGTCGACGTTGATCGTCTGACCAGTGATGAAGTCGCCCGGGGTATCTCGGTTCGGATGGAACCCGGTGTCACTGCGTAGGCACGCACCCTTGCGGACACGCAGACTTGGAGAGTCGAGTAACGGTCGAGGAAACTCCGGGGACACCCGCCGGCAAGGGGAGCCGGCGGGTGTCCCACAGAGCGTGTCGCGAGCCTTACTCAGCGAGGCGCATGATCGAATACGAATGGAACTCCGTACCGGTCGAGTATGCCTGTATGTCACCGTGGTCGAACCACGCCAGGTCTCGCCCACCGGCCGGGATACCGTACGCTTGCGTCGCGAAGTACTCCTCGAACTCCCGCCAGAGCTCACAACGCTCCTCCAACGGAGCGGCGAGAGCCTCCGCCGAAAGCACTGCCAGGTGGTCGTCGGTCAACCCTGAAAAGTTCGGTCCGGTCGGCGTCATGAAACGCGCCATCGACAGAGGGTTGGGGGCCCCCGCATACATCGGGGACGCCATATCCCAATCGCCGACGCGCAGCGCCTCGGCGTATCCCGATATTTCGAGGATGCGAAGCTCGACACTGACACCGATGCTCTCATACACCGACTGCAAGTACTCCGCCGCAACACCCTGCTCGAGCGGACCGAGGAAGACGATGCTCAGCGGTTCGCCGTCTTTGACCAGTCGATCGCCGTCGAGTGTCCAACCAAGCGCCAGCAGAGCATCCTGAGCAGCCTGTGGATCAGGCGTCGGCAGCAACTCGGTCAGATCGGTGTAGCAAGACATATCCTCACCGAAATACCCGGGGTAATAGCGTCCCAACGCGCCCAGCTCGAGCTCGTTCCAAACGACCGGATCGATCGCCGTCAACAGTGCCCGCCGGACCTCGGCATCTTGCCACGCCGGGCGATCCAGCAGACGGAAGCCGAGGATGGCTCCGCCGGTGGTCGGGGACCTCACAACGTTCAGCTCGCCGGCCTCCATGAGGCGCTCGGCAGCCGCCCCTGTGATGTTTGCATAATCCAGCTCACCGGTCTCCAGCAGATTTGCTGCTGTCGCATCGTCGTTGACCACGATGAACTCCAACTGATCGGGCAGGTTTGCAGAGGTGAGACCGAACGGCCCCCACGTGTAATCGTCGCGACGGGTCAGCGTCGCTGATTGGTCGTGCGTCGCCGCCGTGAGCACATACGGGCCGCTCCCGTACGTCGTCAGCGAATCATCGGCACCGTCCACCAGTCCCGCAGGACAGATGATCCCGGCCTCGACAGTAGCGAAACCCTCCAACAGTTCGTTGAACGGCGTCCCACTCGTCACCGTCACCATGTTGCCCGAATCATCCGCCACCGCAGACACCGGGCCGGGACCCAGGTTCCCCACCCACGGTGAAGCCGTCGCCGGATCGACATAGTGATTGATCGAGTCGGCCACGATGGACGCCGTGACCGGCGTGCCATCGGCACACGTCGCATCATCTCGGAGCGTGAACACGATCTCCGTCGGAGAGACCTCCCACGACACGGCCAACCACGGCACCAACTCTCCGTCGGGCGCATTAGCGATCAGCCGGTCATAAATCGAGTCCATCATCCACGTCGCCGTGTGGACCGTCCGCGTCGGCGGCAGCATCGACCCGCCCCAGTCAGTCGGCAGCCGCACGCGCACCGTGCCGCTGCCCTCGTGCGGTCGCGACGGATCCCACATGTCTCCACCATCGCCAGGATCCGCACTGTCGCCCGGCTCGGTCGTCGTGCCACTGTCATCGGGCTCGGTCGTCGTGCCACTGTCACCGGGCTCGGTGGTCGTGCCACTGTCACCCGGCTCGGTGGTCGTGCCGCTGTCGTCGGGCTCGGTGGTGGTGTCGCCGGCGTCAGTGGTGTCGTCGTCGGACGACCCACAGGACGCCACAACGAACGCACACACGAGAACACCCGCGAGCGCCCTGCTGATTCGAGGCCGCCTACGCGGCTGAGACTTCATGGTCATATTTCCCCCAGGTTGGCTACACCGGGTGACCCCGGCATATTTACTTTCGCGTCAGTGTGGAGGTACCGAACCTCTTTTGTCAAGTCCAAACGGAGGGAAACTTGATTCCTTACTAACAAGTAAGTTACGCTCGACCTGCCGATGGTCAGCATCATCGCTTCCATCCGTTTCAGGGAAAAGGACCGCCCCCTAGTGTCACAGTCAACGCCAACCAATCCAGCCGAGCCGACCCTGGCGTTCGACGTGTCGAATACGACGGGTCTTGCGTACAGCAGGCGCGGTCCGCGCTCGTCGCGCACCGTCGTCCTCCTGCACGGCTGGTGTCTCAACGGACGACTCTGGACGCATCTGGAGGAGCACCTGGTTCCCACGTACGACGTCGTCATCCCTGATCTCGCAGGTTTTGGCATGAGCGCGCGTCTCGCTGGGCCCTACGATCTGGAGCGCTACACCCGCGACGTGGTCACACTCGTCGACGAACTGGACCGACGCGACGTGGTCCTTGTCGGCTTTGCATTCGGCGCCGCCGTCGCCCTCGCATGCGCCCGCGAGCGGCCCGATCTCATCGGCGGAATCGTGTCGATCGGGATGCCGAGCGGAGAACATGCGCCGTACGACCGGATGGCGGTGGCGATGCGGCGGGATTGGCCGGAGTTCGCCAGCCGGTCGGCGACCGCGATTTGCGGGGCGGACACCAGCCCGGCGACGTTGCGGTGGCTCGAGGCCATGTTCGTCGCCACATCACTGCCCGTTGCGACCGCAACGTGTGCGCTGTTGCAGAACCTGGCACCCGACACCCTCGCCGACGGACTCTCCACCCCGGCCCTGTTCGTTCACGGCGCCGACGACACCATCACCCCCATCGCCGTCTCGTCGTCGTGCGCTGAGCTGATGAGCGACGCCACCCTCGAGGTCGTGGCCGGCAGCCAGCACCTCGTCGTCATCGACGCAAAACAAGAAGTGGCCGCACTCGTCTCGGGGTTCGTCGAACGACTCGACTCACCGCCGGTCGGCGATCTCGGCGGCCGCGAGCAATCCATCACAGGAGCACCATGACACATCATCCTGAGCACTCGACAACCACCGTCGTCGTCGGCGCCGCGCGGGGTATCGGCGCCGCCGTAGCCCGTCGGGCCGCGCTGACATCGCAACGCCTGATCCTCGCCGACGTCCAGGGTGACGAGGTGGCCGACCTTGCGCGGGAGCTCCGATCGGATCGCGTATCGACCGTCGCGATCCCTGTTGATCTGAGTGATGCGGCTTCGATCGATCGACTCGTCGAGGAGGCCGGCGACGTCCACAAGGTGGCGCTCGTGGCCGGGATCATGAGCGTGTGTCACCCACTCGAGATGAGCTTTGACACGTTCGAGTCCGTGCTACGGATCAACCTGATTGGTACCTATCTGGCGGCGCAAGGTTTCGCCAAGCGAATCCTCGACAGCTCCCATGACGGCTCGATCGTCGCAGTCACCTCAACAGGGGGACTCAGCCCCGTCCCGTATGCGGCAGCCTATGGCGCCTCGAAGGCCGGCCTGCGCCTCGCCATGCAAGTGCTCGCGCTCGAAACGATGCCGAGGGTACGGATCAACACGGTCTGCCCGGGCGGCACCGACACCGACATGCCGCGCACGTACCGCAAGCTCCGGAACCTGGACGAGCCCGCCGACCCGCTGAAGGATGACAGCCCCCGCGGTCGTCGGAACACGGTCGACGAGGTCGCTGCGGTGATCGACTTCCTGCTCTCTCCAGAAAGTGCCGCGATCGCGTTGCGCGACATCGTTGTGGATGGCGGATCGATGCGAGGACTGGGGTGAGCATGTCAACCGACTCAAGCACATCGCCGTGGGCTCCACTGCGTGAGCCTCTTCGGGCAGATCGCACCGCAGTCGTCTTCATGGACTTGCAGGGAGCAATCATCAACCTTCCGGCCACCCCGCACACGGTGGCGTCGGTGGTGCAGGCAGCAACGGAAGTGTTGGCTGCGGCACGGGAGTCGAGCATCCAGGTCTTCTTCGTACGCGCTGGAACGGAACCCGACGGGCTCGACTGGCCGGCGCCCGACTCCGGTGTGCCGCACCAAGCCCGGCAGTTCTCGGCAGCCGACCGCGAGATCATGCCCGAGCTCGATCGCCGCAGCGGCGACATCCTCATCACGAAACGACAATGGGGGGCGTTCTACGGCACCGACCTGGAGCTCCAACTCCGTCGCCGGGGCATCGACACTCTGGTACTGAGCGGGATCTCGACCAACCACGTCGTCGAGTCGAGCGCGCGTGATGCGTGGGAGCGCGGGTTTCGGCTCCTCTTCGTGGAGCCGGCGATGTCGGGCATGGTACCCGGGATGCATCAAGCTGCGATCGAACACACCTTTCCGCGGATCGGGCACGTGCTCGACACCACGACCACGTGTCAACTCCTCCGCACCGCACATCTTTGAACGGCGAATCACGGGCCAATGACACAGCGAGGAATCGCGGGATTGGCAGTGTGATACGTCGGAGCCATGCACTATGCTTACTTACCTGTAAGTAGAATCAATCGGCACAGGATTGGCCGTGAGGAAAGGGACGAAGCTTGGTAGTTCGAACGGGTTCGCTACCGACAATGGATTTCCGCCCCGACGTCATCGTCGTCGGCTTCGGGCCGGTGGGCGGCGCGTTGGCGGGACTGCTCGGACGGCGAGGCGTGAACGTGCTCGTCATCGACCGCGAACTCGACGTGTTCTCGCTCCCGCGAGCGGCTCACGTTGACCACACCGGCCTGCGTGTCTGGCAGGAACTCGGTGTCGTGGACCAGTTGCTCGAGTCGATGCGGCCCAACGGTGGCCTCGAGCTGGTGTCTGCGGACCACACGCTTCTGGTTCGAGTTGACGGTGGCCAGCCGAGCATCTCCGGTCTGCCATCCAGCATGTACTTCTACCAGCCGATCGTGGATCGAACGATTCGTGACGTCGTGGCCGCACTGCCTTCTGTTTCGGTGTGCTTGGGGGCCGAGCTGGTCGATGTGGTCGTCGAGGCTGACCGAGCCGTGGCGACGATCGCCTCGGTAAGCGGGGAGTCAGTGGAGATCGAGACGTCCTGGATCGTGGGGTGTGACGGCGCATCGAGCACCGTGCGCACTCGAACGGGCCTCGATCTTCAAGACCTCGGCTTTGCCGAGGACTGGCTCGTCGTCGACCTGGTGCTGTCCGACGAACTCGCGCTGCACGCTCCTACGTCCGCGATCTGTCATTGCGATCCGCTCCGCCCCAGCTACTCGATCCCAATGCCGAACAATCGGCATCGGCTCGAGTTCCGGCTGATGAGCGACGACGAGCGGCGATTCCTCGTCGATTCGGCGGGCCTCGAGCAACTGTTTCCCGCGTGGATGGCTGGTGGCCGGGTGACGGTCGAACGGTCGGCTGTCTACACGTTCCATGGGCGGGTCGCAGCTGAGTGGCGTCATCGCCGGGTGCTCATCGCCGGTGATGCCGCCCACCAGATGCCGCCGTTCCTCGGTCAAGGCATGTGCTCTGGTTTGCGCGACGCCGCGAACCTCGCATGGAAGCTAGGACGCGTCCTCGATGGGGCTCCCGACGCGCTCATCGACACGTATA
>DATKCX010000147.1:0-6488 GCA_035512975.1 Ilumatobacter sp. | reverse complement strand
CGACCCGGCGGCTCCCTTCGGGGGTATGAAGCAGTCGGGCCTCGGCCGTGAAGGCTCCACCGAAGGCATCTACGAGTTCTGCGAAACCCAGTACATCGCAACGAGCTGGTGACCTACCAGGCTGCTCGGGCCGGGCTGACTGGCTCGGGGCGCTGGCTGTGGCCGTCCCGGCTGAACTGTCCCTCCGAACGAGCACTCGTGGCGACGAGAAGGAGGGTTCGTTTCGGGCCGGGCCGAACCCAAACGGCCATCTTCCGTGCGTCTCGTCGAGGGAGCGCTCCGCGGCCCACGGTGATGCTGCTCCACGGCGGTTCGTGGACGTGGCCGTACGGCCGGTGGCTGATGGTGCTCGTCGCCCGCCATGCTCGGCGCAGAGGTTGGAACACCTACAACGTCAAGTATCGGCGACTGGGCCGGTTCGGCGGGGGAGGAGGCTGGCCTGCCACGTTCATCGATGTCGCCGCAGCGCTCGACACGCTCGTCGATCAACTCCACACCGGAAAGCTCGGCAGCGCTGCGTCGATCGACAAGCGTGTTGCGGTCGTTGGTCATTCCGCCGGCGGTCACCTCGCGTTGTGGCTCGCCGCCGAACGTCCCACGCGACTCGTTGGCGTGGTGTCGATGGGCGGTCCAACCGATCTCGAGAAGATGGCCGCCAACCCCGCGAACGTCAGCGTGATCGCCCTCGTGGAAGGTGCGCCGGCAACAGAGCGTTGGGCGTTGACATCGCCTGCCGCTCGCGTTCCCACTGGAGCGCCGACATGTTTGGTGCACGGCAGCGACGACACCGTGGTCGCTCCCGATTGGGCCCGGCGATATGCCGACTCGGCAACCGCTGCCGGAGACACCGTCGACCTGCACATCATCGACGGCGAGAAACACAACGACGCGATCCGCCCGAAGTCCGGACAATGGCAAGCCGCGGCAGCCGCAGTCGAGCGCTGGTTCGGCTGATCCGACGTGCGTCGCCGACAGCGATGTGGAGTCCAACGTCGCGGGTCGCGCTGCTAGACAACGAGCGTGCTGCGGTCGGGTGCTCAGTCGTCGTTGCGGCGACTCGTGGGTCATGGGTTTGCGGTCGCATCGGCAGTTCTGTGTGCGTACGCAATCGTCGTCACCACCGCAGAGGCGTTGAACACGAACTCAACGTTCATCGCTTGGTGGTTGCTCGGTGCGGTGCTACTGAGCCTCATCGCTGTTGTCGCCATCGCGGTCTACGTCACTCAGCGGGCCCACCCCGGCGGCTACTTCCTGGTCGCACTCGTCTGCATCCTGGCCACATTCGTATGCGTCGCGGCCCTGATTCCCGTGGTCGCCTGGTAGCACGGCTTCAGGAGTTGGCCGGTGCGATGTGCGGGACAGCGCTAAGCCCGAAGCACGCGTCGGTGTCAGGGGCTGGGCTAGCTTGCCTCGAACGGACGGAGGAACCATGAGTGAGCAAGATTGGCAGCAGGCGCGCCTGATCCCGACGAGCGGCATCAACGGTCAAGAGGAGGCGGAGCGCCGAGCGACGTCGGCTTTGCTCGCTGTGATGTCGGCAGTCAGGGAGTTTGGCGTCGCGCTCACCAAGCCTTACGGTGCGCCAGCCACGTGGCTCGAGACGTTCATCGAGGTGCCGTTCAAGTCCGCTGACGGGAAGAAGTTGTATCCAGACGGTCTGATTCGAGCCCGGCGCGGTGCCAAGTCATGGACGGCACTCGTGGAAGTGAAGACGGGCGATGGTGTTCAACGAACCGATCAGGTCGAGGCCTACCTTGACGTCGCGAAGGCAGAAGGCTTCGACGCCGTCCTCACCATCTCGAACGAGATCGCGTACGCGCCGAGCGTCCACCCCGTCACGGTTGACAAGCGCAAGGTCAAATCAGTGGCGTTGCATCATCTGTCTTGGAGCGAAGTTCTGTCTGAGGCAATCAAGCAGCGCGTGTATCGCGGTGTCGCAGACCCCGACCAGGCATGGATTCTGAGCGAGTTCATTCGCTACATGGAGCACCCAAAGTCGGGTGCCACTGACTTTGACGACATGGGCGACCACTGGGTTGCGATCCGCAACGCCGCAGCGAACGGCACGCTCCGGGCAAACAATGAGGGTTTGGTCGACGTCGTTCAACGATGGGAGAAGTTGGGCCGCTTCTGTGCAATGGAACTAGGGCGAGAACTCGGTGCTGACGTTCTCTTGGGTCTCAGTCGAGCAGAGGTCGCCGACCCCCAACTGCGGATCGACATGCAGAAGAAGATGCTGATCGACCACGGAACACTCTCGTTCGTTCTTCGCATTCCTGACGCCATCAGCGACGTGACGGTCGGCGTCGACCTGCGATCAAATCGCGTGTCGGCCCACGTTGATCTCGATGCGCCCGCCGAGGGTCGACAGGCGACCCGGGTGAACTGGTTGCTTCGTCAGTTGTCAGACGCGCCTCCGCAGTTGTGTATCGATGCTTGGACCCAGGGTGCTCGGCAATCTCTGAGTGAGTTACTGAAGGACGCTCGCGAGACACCTGACAAGCTGGTCGCAGACTCGAAGAAGGACATCAAGCGGTTCCGATTGACGGCCACGACACAGCTGGGGAGTGGTCGAAAGATCGGCAAGAACTCGTTCATTGGGAGCGTGCTCGATGTGGTGAACAACTTCTATGGCGAGGTGGTGCAAGGCCTGACCGCTTGGACGCCGAAGGCTCCGAAGCTGCCCACGGGTGGAAGGTCATCAACGGAATCTGCGGGCATCGACACGCGTCCACCGCCGTCGGAGGTCGACGATGGCAGGTTGCCGTCGCAGCAGCAGGGCCGTCAGGGTCTGCTGGCACCGCCTAGCGGGCCGCCAGAGCGGCCGCAGTGGCTTGACATTCGCCCTGTCGCTGTTGATGGCTCCGATTGACCGAAGTCCGTTCGGAATAGACAGCCATTGGTCGTGATGACGCGTCGAATCGCCTGCCACCGGTGACCGCGTGCCATGGCCGTCTCGACGTTTGTGCGGTTAGCCTTGCGGGACTCAGGGCGTATGGCTCAGCTGGTTAGAGCGCTTCCCTTACAAGGAAGATGTCGGGGGTTCGAGTCCCTCTACGCCCACCGACTACGCAGGTGATTTCCGATCGAGTTACGGCTCGACCCTGCGATCCTTCTCCGGACCGTCGTGCAGTGTCCTGAAGACAGCGCTGGTCGAACAGGCGGGCTAGGACTTTGCTGGCATGCTCAAGGTCGTGAACGTCAATGTCGACGGTCGATCTCTCGCCAGCCCAAGCAGCGGTGATCGAGATGAAGCAGACAAAGACGGTACCTACGCCTTCGTGAACCACGCCTTCAAGTTCCCCGGCAGCGGTGCCATCGGACTGTTTAGGGCGGGCCGAACTCTGTCGACGGCCATTCCGGTGGAGTAGGGTTCGGTCGCTCGTCCGCCGTGCGGCGGGCCAACGGATGGTTCGCCCCAGACCCTGGTGATCCCGCCTCCAACTACGGAAGCAGGTAGCGCAATGGTGATCCAGGGTGGGCCCACGTCTGTTCGTGTTCGCGGGAACGTCGAGCCCCGCGCCGCCCGGGTGATGGCCAAGGGGTGGATCCAGGCGGTCGTGCTGGTCGGCGTCTTCGGTTTCACCGTCCTCGGGTTCATGGCCGCGCGCACCTATCAGGCCGACCCTCCGATCCCTGATCGTGTCGTGTCAGCTTCTGGGGAGGAGGTGTTCACTGGCGAGGACGTGCGCAGTGGGCAAGAGGTGTTCCTGCGCAACGGGATCATGCAGTTCGGGTCGATCTTCGGGCACGGCGCATACCTCGGACCGGACTTCACGGCTGACTATCTGCATCGCGCCGCTGTCCTCGTCGAGGCGACCTACGGCGCTGGCGGAGCTGACGCCAGCGGGCGCACGATCGAGGACTTCCGTACCAACACCTACGACCCGGCAACATCGACGATTGTGTACTCCGACGCACGGGCCGCCGCACACGGCGAGCTGGCGCAGCACTACCACGACTTCTTTGCGAACCCGGCCGGGGACACCGGGCTGCGACCTGCGGCGATCGCAGACCGCGAAGACACCCGGCAGCTGGCGGCGTATTTCTCATGGACTGCTTGGGCAGCGTCAGCTGAACGGCCGGACAAGGACTACTCGTACACGAACAACTGGCCACCTGAGGAGCTCGTCGGGAACGCACCGACCGGCGACGTCGTGGTCTGGAGCGTTCTGTCGTTGATCGCGTTGCTGGCTGGCATCGGAGCGTTGTTGGCGGTGTTCGGACGATGGAACTGGTTGGGGTGGCACGGACGTGACCAGCAGGAGTTGTCGTTCCGGTCTCCTGATCGTGTGGCGCTCACTCCGTCGCAGAAGTCCACGGCCGGATTCTTCCTGGTGATGGCAGCGCTGTTCCTCGTCCAGACGCTCGTCGGTGCCGCCAGCCAGCACTACCGAGCCGAGATCGGCGGGTTCTTCGGAATCGACAGCGACCGCTATCTGCCGTACAACATCGTGCGCACCTGGCACGTGCAACTCTCGATCTTCTGGGTCGTCACGTCGTTCTTGGCCGCGGGAATCTTCCTGACCCCGATGATCGCCGGCCGCAAGGAACCGCGCGGCCAGCACGTGCTGTCGAACCTGTTGCTCGGCGCGCTCGTGATCGTCGTTGTCGGAAGCCTGCTCGGCGAACTCGCCGGCATCCATGGGTGGTTCGGCAACGCGTGGTCGTGGTTCGGCATGCAGGGCTTCGAGTATCTCGATCTCGGCAGGTTCTGGCAGATCCTGCTCACGATCGGGCTCGCGTTCTGGGTCGTCATCTTGTGGCGGGGTCTGCACAGCCGCCTCGCCGTCGAACATCGCACGAACATGCCGTGGCTGTTCTTCTACGCCGCGTTGGCGCTGCCGGCGTTCTACGCTGTCGGCCTGCTCGCCCATCCGCGTGCGACGTTCGCAGTCGCCGACTTCTGGCGGTTCATCGTCGTCCACCTCTGGGTCGAAGACTTCTTGGAGCTGTTCACAACGGTGATGGTGGCGTACATGTTCGTGCTGCTCGGCGTCGTCCGCCAACGGGTGGCGATGACGGTCATCTTCCTCGACATCATTCTGTACAGCGCCGGCGGTGTCATCGGGATGGCGCATCACCTGTACTTCAACGGCGAACCCGCCGAAGTCCTCGCGCTCGGTGCATTCTTCTCCGCATTCGAAGTCATCCCGCTCACCTTCCTCACCCTCGAGGCATGGACATTCCTGCAGCTCGGCGCACGTCAGGAATCGAACTCGGCGACGTCGTTCCCGCACCGATGGGCGGTGATGTACCTCGTGGCGGTCGGATTCTGGAACTTCCTCGGTGCTGGAGTGTTCGGATTCCTCATCAACCTGCCGATCGTGTCGTACTACGAGATCGGCACAGCACTCACGGCGAATCACTCACACGCCGCGATGATGGGCGTGTACGGAATGCTCGCCGTCGGCTTCATGCTGTTCTGCCTTCGGTATCTGGTGCCTGAGGACCGCTGGTCCGACAAGCTCGCCATGATCAGCTTCTGGTCGCTGAACATCGGCCTCGCATGGATGTGTTTCGTCACACTGCTGCCCCTCGGCGTGCTGCAACTCCACCGGTCCGTCACCGACGGCTACTGGGCCGCTCGAGAACTGAACTTCGTCACCAACGACCTCAACGCGCTCCTCGGATGGCTCCGACTACCCGGCGACGTGCTCTTCATCGGCGGCGGGGTGCTCCCATTGCTGTGGATCGGCTTCAACGGCGTGCGTCACCGCGGCAGCCATCAAGATGTCCTTCACGACGACGACCTCTTGCTGTTCACCGAGGTGTCCGCTGCCAGCTCCTACGCTCCCGACGACGAACCAGCCGGAGCGCGCTGACCGTGCACCCCGAAGCCGCCTTCCTCGCCGGATACTCGTTCTCGCTCATACTGATCGCTGTCGGGCTCGAACGGGTCGGTCGTTGCTCCACCGACCCGTCGACCTCGCGAACACTTGCCGCCAGCCGACCGCCCACCCGACGAACATCCGACCTCGAGCCCGACTGGCCTCATTCCGAGGTCCCGGCGTTCCATCTCGGCCTCGCAGCCGTCGCCCTCGCCGCAGCACTCGTCATCGCGACAGTGAGCGCAGTCCGAAATATCGGACCGGTCGAACTCATCGTCCACGCATCACTCCTCGCCCTCATCGGCCTCCGAATCCGACACGTGATGGTTGGCTACCGCACCCCGACGCGACAACACACAACGAAGTCGGGCAACGAAATTGCGCCAGACGCTGCCAGGTAGTCGAGCACTCCGGTCATTTCGAGGAGTCGCAGGGGACCGCCTCGGGCCCGGATGACCTCGAGTTCGACGCTCCACCGCACGAAGTCCTTTGTGACAATTGACGATCGCCGAGATCCCGCTCGAGTCCATGAAGTCGGTGCCGCTGAGATCGAGCACGACGTGTCGCGTCTCCACCCATCCAGAGGCGACCATCGCTACGGGCCAGATCTGGTCGGCCGTCGCCGCGTCGACTTCCCCGCCGACGATCGCAGTTTGT
>DATKCX010000146.1:0-2654 GCA_035512975.1 Ilumatobacter sp. | reverse complement strand
CGTCAGCGCTAGGTGAGACGGACGCTGTGGCAACGTGACCGGCGATATCGGTCCGAGTGCAGCTTGGCTCGGCTGCTCGCCGACCGCCGCCGCATCGGCGCTGTGATCCTCACCGCAGATCCCGGTGTCGGGGTCGCAGTTGCCATCATCGACGGCCGCGGCCACAGGGTTCATCCCCGGGTCGTTGATCAGTACGACGCTGGTCGTAGCGGTTGCAAAGTTGTCGGGGCACGGCGGCAGCGTCGTCGAGGTGGTGGTGCCCGCGTCGCTGGCGACAGTGGTCGCAGTTGGAGCCGTCGTGGCTGGGCTGGTGGTCGGCGTGCTTGACGACGGCGGTGCACTGCTGCTGGGAACCGAACCATCCGTGGCACTCGTGACGGGCGCACACGGCAGAGTGGTGGTTGTGGTGGTGGTGGTCGAGCCACCTGATTGATTCACTTGGGGCTGGCCTGTTGACGCTTGGCCGGTCGGGCCGCCTGACTGGCCGGTCGAGCTGTCTACCTGGCCGGTTCCCGTCTGCCCGGTCTGAGTATCGGTCGCCGTTTGTCCATCGCCCGGGTCGGCTGTCCCGGCCTGATCCGGGGTTACTCCTTGCCCACTGCCGCCAGTACTCGGCTGCCCGGTCGGCCCACCGGTATTCGGTTGCGGGGTGGCACCACCTGTTGGTTCGGCGGGAGGGTTGACCACCGCGGTCGGCACGTTGCGTAGCCCACCTGTGCCGTTCGGGCATTGCGACGCGCCCTGGCGGTCACAGGCTTCCGGCTGCGGCGCGTTCTCCGCCAGAAGATTGCTTCCATCGGGAGAAAACGTGGGGTTGTTGCACGACTGGATGTTGATGTTCTGCACCTCCACCCCCGGTATCCGTCTGATCTGATCGAAGCTCGATTCGACGAGGTTGATCGGCAGCGGCGAGTAGCCGAGCGATGCCGACTGCTGTTGTGCTTGGCACATCGCGTAGTACGCAAACGCACCGAGGGTTCGGCCCTTCGCTTCGTTGAACTGCCCTTGCACCACGGTGGGCAGAATGAAGTACGAGTACGACGACAGCTGATAACTGCGAGGGTCGGTGTCTTCGTACACACCATCCAACTGCTGCGTGAGGTACACGGTGAGGTCGCTCTCGTCGGTGTTGATGCGTGCCTGCAACAGCGACACTGCGACGTTTTCCGGGGTCGGTTCGGTGTAGTAGCCGGCGGCGTTCAACACTTTGGCCACCGGGAACTGGACACCGAGTGCGTACGAATAGTTGACGTAGCCGATGGCACCTTCAGCGAAGTTCTGGCTGACGTAGCCGGCGACACCGAGGTCACCGGCCTGGGCGATCATGCCTTGGATGGTCGGGTAGAACGAGGTGAAGCCACATGCCGGAGCACGACCTGACCGGTTGCAATAGTCGTTCCACACGTCCGGGTGACGATCAATCATCCACTGGGTGAATTGAGCGGTGGAGCCAGAACCGTCGGAACGAACCACCGGCACGATGGCACGCGCGGGAAGCGTGATGCCCGGGTTGTCGGTGGCCAGTGCTGGGTCGTTCCACATGGTGATCCCACCGGTAAAGATCTTCGACACGTTCTCGCCCGACAATCGCAAGTTCGTCACGGGCTTGCCGTTGATCTTGAGGTTGTACATGAACGCCGTGCCGCCGGCGGTCACCGGAATGTAGGCGTAGGAACCGAGCGCCGGGTTCTCTGGCGCAGATCCGTCTTCGGGCTCGAACTGGAAGGGGATGTCTGACGCAGCGAAGTCGACGATGCCGTTCAAGAAATTCTTGCGTCCTGCGGTGGAGCCGCTCGGGTTGTAGTCGACGGTGATGCCGAACTGCGTGACATTCACACGCATCGCATCGATGGCGTTGGCAGACCACGATGAGCCTTCTCCAGAGATCCGCTGATACCCGCCGTCCTGGGCTGACACCGTTGCCCCAACGCTCACGGCGGACGCGGTGAGCGCCAGCGCGAACCAGCGTGCCAAACGAGTCCGCTTCGGTTTGCGGGTAGTTGCGGTGCGAGTGGCTGCGGTGCGGTCGTTCATCTGAACGTCTCCATCGTGAGTGACAAGCCGGGTCCGTCTGCGCGCTGTGCGATCGCTGAGTCGATGCGTTCCAGGTCGCGCACTGAGCGGTTTTCGGCGCGACGTGCCTGACCCTTCGACAACCGTCCAGCGGGGCGGCCGCCGAGGAAGCGAGCGATGGCGAACAGGATCAGCACCAGCACCATCAGCACTGCGGCCGTTGCGAAGCCCCGGGCCTGCTGTGTCGCCATGGGCGAACGCACGAAGTCGTACGTGGCGAGCGGAAGCGACATCATCGGCCCGTCGGTGGGATTGAGGTTCAAGTTCTGTGAGATGCCAGACGTCAACAGTACGGGCGCGGTTTCACCGATGCCGCGAGCGACACCCAAGATGACTGCCGTCGACAGCCCGGACCTTGCAGTGGGCAACACGACGAACCACACCGTGCGCCAGTGCGGAGCGCCGAGCGCCGCTGACGCTTCCCGAAGATTGCTGGGCACGAGACGCAGCACCACGTCCGCCGAACGAATGATGATCGGCAGCATCATCAAGCTCACGGCTATCGATGCGGCGAGGCCAGAAGGCGACTGGCCCAGCGCCAGGATCCATATGGCGAAGATGAACAGACCGGCGATGATCGA
>DATKCX010000145.1:0-2207 GCA_035512975.1 Ilumatobacter sp. | reverse complement strand
CGGCTGAAACCATTGCTCGCTGACGATCTTGGTCAACATCGCTTGGGCGTCGTCCCACAACGGGCGAGCGGCCTCACCCAACTCAGCGTGTTCGAGAATGCCAGGGAAGCGGCCGCGCAGACCCCATGCGTGGAAGAACGGGGTCCAGTCGAAGTACTCGACCAGTTCCGACACAGGCACGTCGAAGACCTGGGTGTCGAGGAACGACGGCGTGGTGACGCTTTGGGCGTTGAACTCGAACCTGCCTGAGTTTCGGCGGGCCTCGTCGAGCGACAACCGGTTGCGTTCCACCTCAGCGCGTTCGTGGGCTTCGATGACTCGCTGGTACTCGGTGCCCAGATCGTCGAGGAAGCCCTCACGTTGGCCCGGTTCCAGCGACAGCAGCTTCGAGATCACTCCCGCGGCGCGGCTGGCATCGGGCACGTGCACCACTGGGCCTGCGGGGTACGCAGGCGTGACGCGCAGCGCGGTGTGGATGCGCGACGTGGTCGCGCCACCCACCAGCAACGGCATGGTGAGCCCTTGGCGTTGCATCTCAGCAGCCACCGTGACCATCTCGTCGAGCGACGGCGTGATCAGACCCGACAGCCCGACGATGTCGGCGTCGTGTTCACGCGCCGCGTCGAGAATGGTCTGGGTCTGCACCATCACGCCGAGGTCGACGATGTTGTAGTTGGCGCAACCCAGTACCACGCCGACGATGTTCTTGCCGATGTCGTGCACGTCGCCTTTCACCGTGGCGAGCACCACGGTGCCTTTCGCCGACGACGTGACCTCGCCGCCGGCGGCAATGGTGGCGGCCCGCTCCGCTTCGAGGAACGGCGTGAGATAGGCCACGGCTTGCTTCATCACGCGGGCCGACTTCACCACTTGAGGAAGGAACATCTTGCCGGCGCCGAACAGGTCGCCGACGACGTTCATCCCCGCCATGAGAGGCCCTTCGATCACCGTCACCGGTGACTGGAACTCCACTCGCGCTTCTTCGATGTCGGCATCGATGTACTCGGTGATGCCGTTCACCAAGGCATGTTCCAGTCGCTTCGTCACGTCGAACTCGCGCCACTCTTGGTTCGTTCGCTCTTGGGCGGCAGCGCCGTCGCCGACGTACCGGGTGGCGGCTTCGAGCAACCGCTCCGCCGCGTCGGGGCGACGGGCGAGGATGACGTCTTCACACAACTCGCGCAGCTCTGGGTCGATCTGTTCGTACACACCGAGCTGGCCGGCGTTGACGATGCCGAGCCGCATGCCGTTTTGGATCGTGTGGTAGAGGAACACCGAGTGCATGGCTTCGCGCACACGCTCGTTGCCTCGGAACGAGAACGACAGGTTCGACACGCCGCCCGAGATGTTCGACGTGGGAAAGCGCTTCTTCAGCTCGGCGGATGCCTCGATGAAGTCGAGGCCGTAGCGGTCGTGCTCGGGGATGCCGGTGGCCACCGCGAAGATGTTGGGGTCGAAGATGATGTCTTCAGGCGGGAAACCGACCTCGGTGGTGAGGATCTCGAACGCCCGCGAACAGATGTCGATCTTGCGCTGAGCCGTGTCGGCCTGGCCCTGCTCGTCGAACGCCATCACGATCACCGCGGCGCCGTGGTCGCGGCACACCCGCGCTTGAGCGAGGAACGGTTCGATGCCTTCCTTCATGGAGATCGAGTTGACGATCGCCTTGCCCTGCACGCATTCCAACCCGGCTTCGATCACCTCGAACTTCGACGAATCGATCATGATCGGCACGCGAGCGATGTCTGGCTCGGCGGCGATCAGGTTGAGGAACGTGACCATCGCCTCTTTGGAGTCGAGCAGGCCCTCGTCCATGTTGACGTCGATCACCTGCGCGCCAGCCTCCACTTGTTGGCGGGCGACGTCGAGTGCTTCGGCGTACTCGTTGTTCATGATCAGGCGCTTGAACTTGGCCGACCCGGTGACGTTGGTGCGCTCGCCCACGTTGACGAACGGGATGTCCGACGTGAGCGCGAACGGCTCGAGACCTGAGAGCTGCAGCATCGGTCGCGGTTCGGCCAGCGGTCGCGGGGCGAGGCCATGAACGGCCTCGACGATCGCTTCGCTGTGCGCCGGGGTGGTGCCGCAGCATCCGCCGACGATGTTGACGAAACCGGTTTCGGCGAACTCGCGCAACACGGCTGCGGTCTGACCAGGTGACTCGTCGTAGCCACCGAGCTCGTTCGGCAACCCGGCGTTGGGATACA
>DATKCX010000144.1:0-3719 GCA_035512975.1 Ilumatobacter sp. | reverse complement strand
GGGCGCGCCCTCCAGAGACAGCGCGGAGATCGCATCCACGAGCACCGTCCGGGTTACCGGTTCATCGGTCATCGACGGCTACCTAACACGCGCCCCGAATCACGCCGCCAGCGAATTGTCCAGGGGCACCGAACGGCGCGTCAGTTGCCCGATCGGAATTCTCCGAGCCGATATCGAGAGAGGGCGACCACGCCTCAGTCGCCGCGTTCGGCCCAGTTGGCGTTGATCTGGTGCAGGTTCGGCTCGTGCGGGATGAGGTCCCGGACATCAACGGGATCCGTCTCGATCGACACCTTGGTCTCGTTGTCTGGGCCTGGGTGGTCTCGGAAGGCCGGTCGAACGCTCGGAGGGAGTGCCGCGCTTCGGATTGGTCGATACCGGAGGTAAGCGATGGTGTGCGCGCCACGGGCAACCACTGCAATGATCGCACCGACGATGATCACAGCGGCTCCTGCAGCTGCACTCGTGCCAGCAACCATCTGGCCGAGTGCTAGTGGCAGGAGCGGGGGCAACAGTGCATGAAACTTCGTCTGTGACCAGGTCGACCGCAGGAGCCGGCGACCATTGCCGAACGCTTTAGTCGCGGAGTCGGTCGCGAAGGTCAGATCCACGGTTGCGAACGTGAGAAGCACATCGACGACGACCAAGTACACGACGCCGAAGATCGTGAACCACATCGGCACCGAGACAGAGACTTCACCGGCCGGGTTGACGTCGACGAATGCGATCGCAAGTAGGCAAACAGGCATTGTCAGCGCGGTCACAAGCATGCCGAGCCGCACGAACCTTCCCCAATAATGCTTCGTCGCCTGGGCAAGTTGCCCGGAAGTGAGCGGCGCACGGCTGCGCAACGCCTCGAACGCGAGTCGTTGGGCGCCGAAAAAACCGACCATGGCAACAGCGAAGACGCCGAAGACGAAGGACGCGTCGGGCACAAAACTCCCCGCGCACGCCAGCACTGCGACCACAATCGCAACTGTGACCAACCCTGGACGCTGTCGCCAGACGCGCCCGGATTCAGCGACGTCGAGGCAGAACTCCCGCCACGCCGAGACCGACAGTGCACTTTCGGGCTTCATCCTGAACTCCCTGACCCCACGCTCACTATCCCCAGACTACTCGCACTGCGCGATTCGTCATCTGGAGTCGGGGTCTGGCCAGAAGGCATGGATCGACGCTCCCAGATCCCGCTCGCGCCGAGGGTACCGTCCAAGGCGACGTTGGTGGACGCGGTGCGTCGGACATCCATAACGCGCGCTCCGAATGCCGCAGCGTCGACGGCGGCCAGCCGTACAGATCGGCGCGTCGCGAGCCACCCCGAGGATCCCTCGTGTTGGAGCTCTGAGAGTTCAGACAAATCGGTCCGTAAGGGCGGCAACCTCGTCGAACTTCTCCTTCATCTCCGGCAAGGTGGCCGTACCGTCACGATACGACTGCTTGGACATGTCGACGCCGCCGAAGCGCAGGCGACCGGAGTCGCTGTCGATGACGTCTGCTACCAGTAGCTCGCCCGTCTCGCGATCGAAGCCGCACTCGATCTTGAAGTCGATGTAGACGCCGCCGTGCTGGTTCCATGCCTCCTCGATGACCTCGAACGCCGAGATGGCGAGGTTCCGAAGGGTTTCCATGAGCTCCGGCGTGACATCGGCATACCGGCTCTCTCCAAGTGGTTCTGCACCGATGAGGTCGCCGGCCTTGGCGTCCGGACCGATCGCTTCGGCCGCCTTGTTGTTAGGCACGCGCCGCCGCAGAACACCGGCTTCGAAATCGAAGTCCAGCAGCGGGTCGTGGCGGGCATCGTCCTTCTCGAAGATCTCGAACATCGGCTCTTCGAAGACTTCGCCGTCCGGCAACTCGGGGAAGCGGTCCCGGAAACTGCCGGAGGCGTATCGGCGTGCGACAAGTTCCAGAGGGATCATCTGGACGTTGCGCGCCCGGAACGTGATGTCGTCGACCCGATCCACGAAGTGGGTGCGCACGCCGTTTCGTTCGAGAAGTTCGAAGATGCTGGAGGTTGTCCGCGTGGATGCGCCAGCCTTGCCATCGAGCACATCGTGTTTGGCTCCGTCGCCGGCAGTGATGTCGTCCTTGCTACGAACGACCACCTCACCATTGCCCGCCTCTTCGACGATCTTGGTCTTGCCTTCTACGATCATCTTCGTGTCTCCGATCAAGGTCATCAGGTCGTAGTTGTCGGGGTTGCGACCGCTCTGGAGCTGGGCCACCACCGTGGCGAGCCGGTCCCGGAGCGCTGTTGCCTGAGCGACGCGCAGCTCGAGTTCGCGCAGCTGCCGGATGAGGGTGGCGGTCAGGGCTTCGCCGCTGTCGAGGCAGCGTCGGATCTCATCGAGGGAAAGCCCGAGGCTGCGAAGCGCAACGACTTGGGTGAGGCGGGCTAGGTCGGACTCCGTGTACCAGCGATGGCCCGCGGCACTGCGCGCCGGCGTGAGCAGTCCGATCTCGTCGTAGTGGTGGAGGGCTCTCACCGACACTCCGGCTTGTTCCGCCAGCTCACCGACCGTCCACGTCTTCGTCACACTGGTGACCGTAAGGGGTCACGTCGCGTGAGGTGCAAGAGGAATCTCTGAGATTCACCAGCTCGCAGCAGACGCAACCGATCAGCAGGACCGATCAACCAATAACTCAGGCCTCCATGTGCCGGCGAACGGCGCGTGGGGAGCGGCCTCAGCGGCCTCAGCGGTGTGAGGTGACCTGCTCGTGTGCCGCATGAAGGAGCTAGCTCAACTCCGTCCAGTCGGCATTGTCAGGATCGACTCGGATGGCTAGCCATCCGCGGTCACCGTGGTGCGGCGAACGCGTGAATCGCTGATCTTGAAGGAGCGCCTCGCGCTCCAATGGGTCGCTGAGGAAGTGGATAAAGCGTCCGGCTGCGTCCCACCGGGGCCACCAATCGCCCGCTCGATAACGCGGCAGGCCGATGCGCCCGAGGCGACAGCTATCGGCGCTTACTGGTGGGCAAGATGGGAGTGGATGAACTGGACCACGGCGGAGACATCCACAGGCTTGTTGGTGTCGACTTCGAGCAGCGGCCAGGGTCCGCCCACCGGCTCGGCAACCTCGCTGTTCCAGAGCTCTTCTCTGGTGCGGTCATGGTCGAAGTGGCCAGCGTGTCGAGTGCCGGCACGCCGGTGGTACCGCTCCCACGCCACGTCTCCGGTGCACCGACAGAACAGCTCGATCAGTCGTCCGGGGAGCTTGTCGAGCTCGTCTCTGGCGACGCTGCGGTAGAAGTTGCTCTCGACGACCGCCCCGATCGGCGACGCTGCCGCAACGGCCAGCATCGCTGCGACTGAGGCCCGACCGATCTTCCGTGAGGCTTCTACGTCGGGAACGTCGAGGACCGTCGTCGCCAGTCGTGGCTGGTGATGACGCCTCGACACGTCCTGGCTCCGCATTGGCACTGCATCGTGAAGCCTTGGGCCCCCGACTGGGTCCCGTAGTCGATCGTCGCTTCCTCGTTGGCAGACACCTGACGGCGAGTAGCCATCTCGTAGGGGCTGACGTGCCAGAGCGTCGGCTCACAGCTGTGGTTCCCGAAGTGGATCGGCGTGTCCGCCGGCAAGACGAGGTGCTCATCCTCTCGGATGGTGATCGTGTCCACGTACGGGGCCTCTGGATCGCCCTCCGCTACGGCGATCATCGCGGTGAGCTCCGCCGAAGACACCAGCCGCCCGCCCAGGCGGATGACCACGGTGTCG
>DATKCX010000143.1:0-14264 GCA_035512975.1 Ilumatobacter sp. | reverse complement strand
GCGCACGCGGTTGCCTCGAAGCGGAAGCCTCCGGTTTGGCGATCGAGGCCATCACCGGACGATCGCCCACCGAGCCCACGTACGACATCATGCGTCGCACCGGACGCCTGGTCGGTCGAGCTGCTGGGATGATCTGCACCTCGAT
This sequence comes from Ilumatobacter sp., assembly GCA_035512975.1. Classification (GTDB taxonomy): domain Bacteria; phylum Actinomycetota; class Acidimicrobiia; order Acidimicrobiales; family Ilumatobacteraceae; genus Ilumatobacter. The sequence goes on along the minus strand of DATKCX010000143.1, from coordinate 14,119 downwards.
GGATCTCGATCTCGTCGTGGTCGGCGGTTCGGTCGCGTTGGGGTTCGCCGCGACGTTCTTCAACGCAGCTCAGGAGGAGATCGACGAGGTGGCGCGCGTGGGTCAAGGCGCGGCCGCTCGCATCACGCCGGTGCGACTGGGCGATCGAGGCCCACTCATCGGGGCCGGTGCGGTGGGTTTACGGGGCCTTCGTCGGCGGTGACGGCACATCGTCGGCGTGCGTTCGCACCGACGATTCCTGCACGCGACCTGTGAGACTGAGTTCATGACAAAGATTCGTTCGCGCGACTCGAGCCGGATTCAAGACCGGCGCGGGCAGGGCAGCGGGAGCGGGGGACTGGGAGGCCTCGGCGACTTGTTGAAAGGTGGGATGGGTGGCGGGGGCAGCGGCGGCGGCATGCCCATACCCGGAGGTCTCGGCGGACTGTTGAAGGGCGGCGGCGGCCTGATCGGAGTACTGGTGCTCGCTGCCGTGTTCATTCTTCCCAAGCTCATGGGCGGTTCGACATCCACGACATCGGGTGTCGCTCCCGCTGCAGAAGGTGCCGGCCGAGCGGTCGACGAAGCCAACTCGGACACGTGCAGTTCCGAACTCGAACAAGTGCTCTGCGGCGCAACCGACGACGTGTCGGAGTATTGGATCGACCAGCTGCCGTTGTCGTTCGGCGTCGAGTACGTCGATACACAAACGGTGTTCTTCTCCGGTTCCACCAACACCGGATGCGGCATGGCGTCGTCACAGACCGGGCCGTTTTACTGCCCGCTCGACAACCTGGTGTACTTCGACCTTGACTTCCTCGTGACGCTGCAGGATCAGTTCGGTGCCACCGGCGACCTCGCCGCGCAATACATCGTCGCGCACGAGTTCGGTCATCACGTGCAGAACGTGCTGCGCATCAACGAGCAAATGCGTGAGGCGCAGCAGGCCGACCCCAGTCGGGCCAACCAGTACTCGGTGGCATTGGAACTTCAAGCCGACTGTTTCGCTGGAGCCTGGGCGCGCGACGCAAGCGATCGTGGGTTGTTCGACGACCCGAGCGAAGTGGAAGAGGCGCTCAATGCTGCCTCCGCGGTTGGTGACGACACCATTCAGCAAAAGACGCAGGGACGAGTCGACCCCGAATCATGGACTCACGGTTCCTCGGCGCAGCGCGTTCAGTGGTTCCAGCGGGGCTTCCAAACCGGCGACCCCACAAAGTGCTCCACCTTCAGCGAAGTCCTGTAGCGCATTCTGGTGAGTCAGAACCACGCGTCGGCAGCGTGGGTCACGAGCGGCCAGGCTCCGTCGCCTGTGTTGCCGACGATGGTGACGGTGCGTTCGGTGACCGGGTTGTGACTCGAGCGGAATGACACGCCCACGTCACTGCCTTCCATCTGCGCGGTGCCACCGTCCCGTAGCCAGAACCCGAACCCGTAGCTGTACTTCTCGGTGGTCGGCTGGGGCTGGAGCGCACGCGCCACCATGTGTGGCGACACGATTCGGCCGCTGATCAGCGCATCCCAGAACCGTGAGATGTCGTCGGCCGTGGAGTACACACCACCGTCACCCAGGCCTCTCACCGGCATGTGCAACGTGTTCGTTTGGCCACCTTCGGCGTGGACGTATCCGGTTGCGGCGTCGGCAGGCACGTCGTCGGATCGGATGAACTCCGAACCAGACATACCAGCAGGGTCGAGCACGCGCGCACGCGCGAGTTGGTGGTACCCGACACCCGCCGCTCGGGCCGCCAGGATCGCCAGCACCACATAGCCGCCGTTGTTGTACACGAACGAAGTGCCCGGCTCGAACGACTGCGGGCAGCCGCCGAGCACCGAGAGGTAGTCCTCGGTATCGGCGAGTTGGTGCACGGGCACCGGCATTGCGTAGTCGTTCTGCCCCAGCACTTCTTCGTCGAGATAGTCACCGATTCCCGAGCGGTGGGCGAGGAGCTGCTCGATGGTGACGCGGTCGTCGATGAGCGGTAGGTCATCTCTGAGGAGCGAGCGTGCGGTCGTGTCGAACTCGAGTATTCCGTCTTCGATGAGCGACAACACGAGCAGCGCGGTGATCGACTTCGCTCCACTCGCCAATGCGAACCTCGTGGTCACCTCGTTGGGGATCTGGTGACGACGATCAGCGAGGCCGTACGCGGCAACCAAGGTTTGGTCGCCATGGTCGAGCCTGGTGACTCCGCTGAAACGAGTTTCGATCGCGATCCGGTCGAGTTCGGCAGCGAGTGCTTGTATCGACACGGCGTTCACGAGCCGACGTTAGAACTATCCCGTCAGCGCGCGGTACACGGTTTCCACTGGCCCGCGACCGAACCGGCGTTGGTACGCAACGGCGCACGTGATGGCGGCGAGCCAATAGATCGCCGCGAATCCGAGTGACGTGGCGATGCCACCCGGTTCGATCAGGTCGAGCCAGTCGACGAGCAGGTTGAACACCAGCGCGTGCGCCACGTACACCGTGAGCGACAGCTGGCCGGCGGACTGCAATGCTCCGACGAGCGCTGTGTCCGCGAACACGTCGACTGCGGCTGTGATCAAGGCGAACGCCAGCAGTGCTGTGCCGAGGGCGCTGGCGGTGTAGGCCAAGCCACGATCGAACGGATGCGTGCTCAAGAGTTCGGTGGACCGGATGCCGGTTGCCGCCAGCTCGGCGAACGTAGCGATGCTGAGCAATGCGAACCCGGTGGCGACAGTGGCGGGTCGCCACCACGCAGTGCCGAGCAGCCTGCCGAGCGCGATGCCAGCACAGAAGAACGCCAGCCACGGGAGCAGCGGATGCGTGCCGTTGACGAACACGTCGGCGATCAGACCGAACGGTGATCGCGGCCCGGGTGCCGTGAGCCAGTCGGTGTCGTGGCCGTCGAGGTCGCGTTCGAACACCCACCAGTTGATGCTCCACCCGGCGACCGCTGCGACGGTGCCCACCACGGCCACCCACACCGTCGGCAGTCGAAACAGCACGGCCGCGAGCACGAACAGTGCTCCGTAGTACGGCAGGATCGTGCCGTTCCAGACGAAGTCGAACAGCATCCCGACGCCGTAGAGCAGCAGCCCGCGTCGCACGAGCCGCCAGCTCATTGCGGCCCGCCGAGCTCCGTCACTCATGCTCGACCTGGTCATCAGCGTCACGCCGACGCCTGCGGTGAGGACGAACGTCGCGGCGAACCGAGTGGACAGCGGCCCCGTCCACGGATCGAACACGTCGTAGATGGCACCGCCGTCTCGGCGACCGCCGCGCAGGATGAGGTAGCCGTGATAGTTCATCATCACCACGCCCGCCATCGCCACCGCACGAACGACGTCGGGGCCGGGTTGACGCACCGCGACGGGCACCGAAAGCTCTGAGACGGTCATGTCCAGCGCAGTTCGTCGGCGTGGGTGTTGATGAGCGGTCGTTGCACGTCCACCCAGTCACCCACGCCGGGCACCGGTTGCCCGTTGGGCACGAAAAGCATCGACGTGTGCATGTGCGGAGGCTCGAGCAGATCGAGACGCTGACGCTGGAAGTGGAATGGGCTGCGGCCGTCGGTGAGGGCGGTCACGCCGTTGGCTGAACCAGCGCCCACCATGACGATCGTGCCGTCCTCCTGGATCGGGACGAGTCGATACCCGGCGCTCATCCCGGTTCGCACGGGTCGCAGATCGAGTACGTCGGCTTCCAGACGTATCGCTCCGCGGTCGCCGTGCCAGAGGTACGAGCCGCATCGCAGCTTGTACTGGTGACTGGTGGGCAGCGACTCGTACGTAGACGGCGAGAGATGGCTCACCCACACATCGAGTGACGGATCGATCATGGGCAGTTGCTCGACGATGTGCTCCCGACGCGCTTCGTCGTCGCCTGCGAGCGGCGGGTGGATGGCCACGCCGACCGTTCGCAAACCGGCGAGCTGGGCGTCGGCGACGAGGCTGATGTCGCCTCCGTAGCGTTGCATTGGCGACGCCAGTTTGACGATGACTCGCCCGCCCCATCCGCGCAACGCTTCGATGTGAGCGAACGAGCCGACCGTCAACACCACCTCGGTCGTGGCCGGAGGGGCCAGCGTGGGTGTGAGCACGATCGGGGTGGCGGCCTCTGGTAGACCCTCCAGCTCGTGCACGGTGCCAACGGCCAGCAGCGGGCTCAGTTCGATGGCGATCGAAGCGAGGCCGACGCGGCCGAAGCCGTAGCCGTTGCCCTTGACCACCGGCACCAGCCCCGGCGTGACCGCGGCCACGTCGGTGACGTGGTGCCACCAGCGCTCGCGGTCGACGGTCAGACGGATGGTCACGCGAGGCGACGGTAGTAGGTGTGGAGCGACTTTCTGTGGCGGATCGGAATCCCGACGAAACTTGTCGGGATTCGGCCGATAGCGTTACCTGTGTGCGATTGAAGGAACTGTTCAGCTTTCCCGATCCGGTGAACGAAACCTCGGCTCGCCTCGTGGCAGCCGGTGTGGTGGCCCAGGCCGTGGCGTTCGTCGTGTGGCAACAGGGCTGGATGTTGATCCCCTTGGTATACGGATTCGCTGCACGTGTGCTCACGGGGCCGACACTCAGCCCGCTCGGCCAGTTCGTCACCCGCGTGGTCACTCCCCGCATCGCGGCGGAACATCGATTCGTTCCTGGCCCGCCGAAGCGCTTCGCGCAGGGAATCGGACTCGCCTTTTCGGGCGGAGCGGCAGTGGCGTGGCTGCTCGGCATCCCGGTCGTGACCTACGCGCTGCTGGGCTTCCTCGTGGTGGCGGCCACCCTGGAATCGGTGTTCGCGATATGCCTCGGATGTATGGCGTTCCGCTTCTTCTGGGAGTGCGACGACTGCAACGACATCAGCGAGCGTCTGCGGGTGGCGTTGGCGCGGAACGTCCCGGCCACGAGCTGATCGACGGGACGATCGCTGTGGCCGAGCGCTCGGCGATCATGCCTTTCCACACGCCGATCGAGTAGGCGACGTCATCCCCCAACCGAATCGGGTTCCTCGACGCGAGTGCCGCGGCAACGAGAGTGCGACGTGCGGTGCGCGACTTCCACGCGGCGAGCAACACGATGGGCCACCATGCACGCCGCACCGCGTTCGCGAGCTGTTCTCCAGCGCGGGCATTTCCCAGCGCTGCCAGACGAAAGGCCGCGCGAGGTGGAACGTCGGGCAGCTTTCGTGTCAGCGCCGCGGCCGACCCCAGCCCGATCGCGGTACCGATCCAGTGGTGCCCGCGCATGCCGATGATCCAGGCGGCGACACTCCATCCGCTCATACGAAGTGGCGCGAGCGCACCTGGATGGCGCTTCGCCAATGGTGCCGCCGATGATCCGTACGTGATGCGCTGCCGCGCCCACTCCGTCCACGTGGACCGAGCAGCGTGCTGCACCGCCGACGCAGGTTCGTAGCGGCACCGCCATCCGGCATCGATCAGCCTCCACACCAGGTCGACGTCTTCCCCCGCACGAAGCGACTCGTCGAACCCTCCGAGTTCGCGCACTGCGTCGACGCGACAAACGATCGCAGCCGACGGCACGTAGCTCACACGTGTTCCCGCCGCGACGCGCGCCGGTTCAACGCCGAGGTCGAGCGGGCTTCCGCCCTGTTCGTACCTGCCAAGCGAACCGGACGCTGGTGCGGACGTCACTCGCGGTGCGACCAGGGCCACTCGAGCATCGTTGAAGTGGGGGAGCAGCGCGTCCAGCCAGTCGGGCGGCGAGGTGACGTCGGCGTCGACGAACGCCACGAGTGGGGTGGTCACGAGTGCCAAGCCGGCATTCCGGGCTGCCGCTGGGCCGCGGTTCACGGCGAGCCGTATCGTCGCGCCGGCCACCGGTGGCCGCGAACCGTCGTCGACGACGATCGCGCCAGGTGCCACACGAGCTGGCTCGCCGAGCGTCGGCATCACGATCGTGACGTCGGCAGTGGTGAACCGAGCATCGGATGCGCGGAACTGCGGATGAATAGCGCCGGCATCGAGGAACCGGTCGGTGAGTGCGGACGAGTCGACGTCGTCGCCGTCGGCGAGTTGTTCGACAACAGCGGCACCGCCTGTGGTGAGCCGAAACAGCTTGAGCGGCGAACCGCCGATGACGACCTGACCGAAGCGCTGAACGCTGCGGTCGAGGACGAACTTCAACGCGCGCCCGTTCGTTCAACCCATTCCGCCACGGTGGCGCAGAGGTCGTCGGTGAGGTCGGCGAACATCCTCTGACCATCTTCAGGCGTGGAGTTCGAAGGATCTCCGAGCACGCCCGAAGGGCTGACGGCTTGCACGCCGTGTTCGATGAGCTCGTCATTGGTCGGTATCGGCCCGGAGACGGCGCGGTCCACGTGCACCTCATCGGGCGCGATTGCGAGCATGATCGACGTTTCCACGTGGCCCGCGTGCGGGTCTCCGCCGGGCACTCGAAGCCACCACGTGAGGACGCGTCGCCGTTCCCTGCCGAGCACGGAGGTCGCGGCTTGCATGGCAGAGACGTTGCCGCCATGGCCGTTCACGAACACCACGCCTGATGCCCAGTCGGCAGAGCGGACCAACTCGACGATGACGCTGCGCATCGCCTCGTTGCCGATCGACAATGTGCCGGGGAAGCCTTCGTGTTCACCGCTCGCCGTGATCGTGAGCGGGGGAGTCGCCACACAATCACCGCGCTCGGCGACGAGCGCATCGGCGAGCGCGACAGCGATCACGGTGTCGGTATGGAGCGGGAGGTGCGGCCCGTGCTGCTCGCACGAGCCGACCGGCACAACCAGGATCGGTTTCGGCACCGATGCGTCGATGTCGTTCCACGTCATCGGCCCGAGTCGCATGCGGCCGAGGCTAACCACGGCTCTGGCGGGTGCGGTCAGGCGAGCATGCTGCGCAGCATCCAGGCCGTCTTTTCGTGGACCTGCAGGCGCTGCGTGAGCAGGTCGGCCGTGGGTTCGTCGCTGGCTGCCTCGGCTGCAGGAAACACTGAACGGGCCGTGCGCGCCACCGTCTCGTGACCGTCTACCAAGCGCCGGATCATTTCGGTGGCTTCAGGCTTCTCACGATCTTCGGTGATGGTGGACAGTTCCGCGAACTCGAGATACGACCCAGGTGCCGGCTCGCCGAGCGCACGAATCCGTTCGGCGATGAGGTCCACCGCGAGCGCCAGTTCGTTGTATTGCGTCTCGAACATGAGGTGCAGAGTGTTGAACATCGGGCCGACCACGTTCCAGTGGTAGTTGTGCGTCTTCAGGTAGAGGGTGTACGTGTCGGCCAAGACTCCTGACAGGCCCGCCGCGATCTCCTTGCGGTCCGCTTCGCTGATTCCAATGTTGATCTCGGGGGTGTTGATTTCGGGGGTGTTGATTGCGGGCGTGCTGATGGCTGGAGTGCTCATGATCCCAGTGTGCGATGAGGCGCATGGTTTGTCCAACTGATGGAAGTGTTCGGGTTGATAGTCATCGCCTATCGAGTGAACGAAGTCACCATCGAAGTGCTGGACCATCTGTGCACCGATCTGTGCATGGTCGCCCCGATCTGTGAAGATGTCGAACCGTGAGCAACATCGACACCGCCACAGACCCAACCTGGATGCCTGACGATCAACTCGAGTTGGTTCGCGCGCAAATGCCCATCGTCTACGTGGAGGCAGTTCCCGTGCGAGTCGATGCGTTGGGAAACGTCACCCAGGTGGGGCTGCTGCTACGCCAGGCCGCCGATGGCACGATCAGCCGACTCATCGTGAGCGGCCGGGTGCTGTTCGGCGAGCGCATCCGTGATGCGCTGGTGCGAAACTGCGAGAAGGATCTCGGCCCCATGGCGCTGCCGCGGATTCCCGTGCATCCGGCACCGTTCACCGTTGCCGAGTACTTCCCCGATCCGTCGATTACCGGGTACCACGACCCGCGTCAACATGCGGTCAGCCTGGCGTACGTCATTCCCGTCGACGGGGATTGTGAACCCACGCAACAGGCGCTCGACCTGGCGTGGTTCACCCCGCGCGAAGCGGTGAGCCCGTCGGTCATCAACCAGATGACCGGCGGTCAGGATCGACTCCTGCGTCTCGCGCTCGCGCATAGCGGCCAACTGCCGTAGCGACAACTTCGGAACGACGAGTTACCGCCGGGTATCCCTGATTCGGCCGGCGCGGCGTCGTACAGTCGCCCATATGCCAAATGGGGATGTGGCTCGAAGCGCATGTGCGATGCGCACGGCACTCGTTGGTCACGCCGTCCTCAACTTTGATGCTCCCACGCTGATCGGGCCGACCCCACGACCTGGGCTCATCGTCGAGTTGGTCGAGGCCCATGGGAAACACCTCGAAGTCACATTCGATGATGGTCTGGTGCTCGACACACACCTGAAGAACAAGTCGGAGTGGCACGTGTACCGCCAGGGAGCGCCGTGGCGTCGGTCGTGGGATCAGCTGAAGGCCTCCATCCAAACCGAAGACTTCGTCGCCGTGTGTTTCTCGGCAGCCAGCGTCGAGACGTACCGCCAGCCTGATCGCGGTCGGCACCCAGGTCACGGTCGCCTCGGCCCTGACCTCACAGCGCCACACGCTGACCTGCGCAACGCGGTCGAACTGTTGCTTCGACACCCCGACCCGGAAACTCGTCTTCGTGATGCGCTCATCGATCAGCACGTGGTCCGCGGCCTCGGCAACGTGTACCGCTGTGAGGTCATGTGGGCATTGGAGCTGAGCCCGTGGGCGCACGTCGGGGATCTCAATCACGACGATGCGGTCGCCATCATCGACATCGCCGTGAAGATGCTTCGAGCACACCAAGCCCGTGTTCGGCGTGCGTCGGTCGGGCAGGCTGGCACCCCGCTAGCGGTCTATGGCCGGTGCGGCCAGATCTGCACCAGGTGCCACGACTCCATTCAATCGCTCCCCGTTGGTCGGCACGGCCGGATGCTGTACTGGTGCCCCGGATGTCAGGTGCGCCACGATCGTCGCCTCGCCGTGATGCCCGACGCGATGGACCCGCATCCAGCCGCCACGAAGTACCTCAACGACTTGCCCTGGCGTCACCGCAGCGCCGGGTAGCTGTTGAGAGACCCGTTCAGACCTCGCGGGGGTGACGGTGCAGGTGTTGTCTCGGCGGAGCGTTACTCGCTCGCGATGGCGCGGAGGACGTCCATCTTCGATGCTTTGCGGGCTGGGTACCAGGCCGCCATCACCGCCGCGATGACCGCAAAGATGATGACGAAGATGAGAATCGGGACCGGGACGGTCACCTGGTTGATCACGGTGTCTGGCACTGCCAACGACAGGGCGGTGCCCATGCCGAGGCCGACGACGGCACCGACGACCACACCGAAGATCGCCACGATCACGGCTTCCCAGCGAATCGATCGACGCAACTGTCGGCGACTCATACCGACCGCGCGCAACAGCCCGATCTCACGGGTGCGTTCGAACACTGACAGTGCCAACGTGACGGCGATTCCGAAGAACGACAAAGCGATCGCGAAGCTCAGCAGGATCGTGATCAAAGCGAGGAACTGATCGATCTGGCCCGAGACTTCCGCTCGGAACTCGGCGTTGTCCTGCACCCGAGCTTGCGGGAACGGTGCCACTGCCGCCTCGACGGCGGCCGATGCCTGCTCCGGTGTGAAGCCATCGGCGACCCTTGCCAGAATGAACTGGTCGCGGACCGCTTGCGTGCTCACCGTGCTCAACTGATCGAGCGAGATGTACCAGTTGCCGTCGAGCGAATTGTCGTCGAACAGCCCCGACACCACGAGAGCGCCCTCGGTTCCGTTCTGGTACACCACATCGACCGTGTCGCCCAACTCCAGGTCGAAGTCGTTTGCCGTCTCGCGGTACACCATCACGCCGTTGCCTGCTTCAAGACCGCTGAAATCGCCTTCGGTCACGTCGAGATTGACGAGGTCAGAGATCGTGACCGGATCGACTGCGGCAAGAGCGATCGCTTTGTCGGAACCGTCTGTACCGACGATCGTTCCGCGGATTGCCCGCAGCGGTGACACCGCGGAGAGTTCCGGCACGTCATGCATCGCCTCGGCCACGCCAGGAGGCAAGCCGGTGAACGTTTGGTCGGTGACGATGTAGTCGGCGTTGATCGAGCTCTCGAGCACCGACGTGAACGTGTCGCGCAGTGAGTACGCAAACACGGCCGCGGCGCTGATGAGGGCGACGCCGATCATGAGGGCCGATGCGGTTCGGGCGGTGCGGCGCGGCGAGCGAGACGCGTTGTCGCGAGCGATCTTGCCGGGCACACCGAAGAACTTTTGAATCGGTGCACCGATGGCGCGACTGACCGGGAGCGCCACGGTGGTGGACAGGCTCGTGATGCCGATGAAGGTGAGCAACGCTCCGAGTCCGCCGAACAGCGCAAGCCCTGATGTGCCACCGGGTCGTACGAACAGCCCAACCAGGAACATCACCACGCCGACGCCGGTGACAATTGCGCCGCCGAGCAGGCGCCTGCTGGCCGAGAGCGCCTCGAAACCGAGTTCGGGGCGCATGGCGGCAACTGGAGGAATTCGCGAGGCCCGGCGGGCAGGCACGAGCACCGACAACAGCACCACGCCGATGCCGATCACCAGCGACACGATCACCGTTCGCGGCAGCAGCATCATCGCAACGGATGGGAACCCGGCTCCCGCCTGGTTGAACAACCAGATGATGCCTTGTGCGACGAGCAACCCACCGAAGACGCCGGCGACGGTGGCGAGGACGGCGACGATCATCGCTTCGACCACGATGAGTCGGCGTACCTGCTTCGCGTTCGCACCGATCGATCGCAGCAGGGCGAGTTCGCGCAATCGCTGACCGATGGTGATTCCGAACACGTTGTTGATGATGAAGGCGGTGACGAACGCGGTGACGAGCGCGAAGATCAGCAGGCCGGTGCCGAACGCACTGATGATGGTGCCCAACTGGTCGGAGATTTCGTCGCCCACCTCTTGGCCGGTGAGCACTTCGGTGTTCGGGGGCAGGACGCTGGCGACCGCTTGCTTCACCGTGTTGAGGTCGGCACCGTGGTCGATCGTGACGTCGAGCGTGTCGTACACGCCGGGGGCGCTCAGAATCTCGGCAGCTTCGGCCGGATCGAAATACGACGTGGTGGCTCCGCCCACGTCTTGGCCGTCGTCGCGGCCGGCGATACCGACCACGGTGAACTCGCGCTGGCCGGTGTCGAGAATGATCGGAATCGTGTCTCCCACGACGTAGCCGGTGAGTTCGGAAACGGGGCGGTCGATGACCACTTCGTCGGGGCCGACAGGGGCGACGCCTTCCACGATCTGGAAGACGCTCTCGGGCGCTGGGTCGTACCAGGCGAACCCGAAGGTCGGTGGCCCGCCGCCGCCGACGGGGTCACCGTCTTTGTCGACGATCTGGGCGAAGCGCGAGTATTGGCCCTCGACTTTGGCGACGCCGGGCACCTCGGCGACGGTGTCGCGCAGCGACGCCTCGACGGGGTCGCGTACTGCGCCGTCGGTTTCGCTGACACCTTGGAGCTGAGTGCGAACTTGCAGGTCGAGGGTTGCGGTGATGTCGTCGAAGAGTTCGTCGAACGTGGCGCGCATGCTGTCGGCGAGCACGAACGAACCCGACACGAACGACACGCCGAACGCGATGGCGAGCGCGATGAAGACGTTTCGTCCCCAGCGCGCGGTGAGTGATTTGCGGGCGAGGGTGAGAATCATCAGTGGCCGATCTGCTTCATCTGATCGATGATCTGGTCGGCGGTGGGCTGCTGGATCTCGGCGACGACCAGGCCGTCGGCGAGGAAGACCACACGGTCGGCGTACGCCGCCGCATACGGATCGTGGGTGACCATCACGATCGTCTGGCCGAACTCGTCGACTGCCGAACGCATGAACGACAGGATCTCGCCACCCGAGTTCGAGTCGAGGTTGCCGGTGGGTTCGTCGGCGAAGATGATCTTCGGCTTGCTCGCCAGGGCACGGGCCACCGCCACGCGCTGCTGCTGGCCGCCCGACAGTTCGCTGGGGCGGTGCTTCAGGCGGTCCTTCAACCCAACCGTGGTGACCACACGTTCGAACCACTCCTCGTCGACCGGGTCGCCGCCGAGCATCATCGGCAGCTGCATGTTCTCTTTCGCAGTCAGCGTGGGGATGAGGTTGAACGCCTGAAAGACGAAACCCACTTTGGTGCGGCGAAGTTCGGTGAGTTGCTTGTCGTTGAGTTCACTGAGTGTGACGCCGTCGATGTGCACGCTGCCAGAAGTGAGTGCATCGAGACCGGCGAGGCAATGGAGCAACGTTGATTTCCCCGAGCCCGATGGGCCCATGATGGCGGTGAACTTGCCCGGTTCACAGGCAAACGTCACGCCTGCGAGGGCTGCGACTTGGGCGTCGCCGGTTCCGTAGATCTTGCGGGCATCGCTGGCTCCGGCGGCCGCGGCCGGAGGCGTGGTGGGGGCATCGAGGACAGACGACATGGCGCTTAGTCTGGCGCACACGCCGGTGGCTTCCATCGACCGATTCGATGAATTCAATGGAACGTTTCGTCCAATCCACGCTGTCGGAAAATCGAACTCCGGGATGAGAGCCCGTCTGGCATGCTGGAGGGTTGACTCGACACGTTCCTCCAAGGAGGCCATTCCCATGTCTGATCAGAATCCTTTCGACCAGCCGCCCAGCAACCCATCCCCGAACCCACCGTTCAATTCCTCGTTGAATGCGCCGCTGTCACCGCCGCCTGGCGATTGGGGTCCGGTCACTCCGTACAACCCGATCGGCGAGCGCCAAGGTGGTCCGGGTCGCGGCAAGATTGCTGTGGTCGCGTTGGCGGCGGCCGCGTTGACGGGTGGTGCGATCTTCGGTATCAGTCAGTTCGCCGACGCGGAGGACCCCGTCCTCGAAGACGCCAACGTGGCCTTCGACATTCCGGTCGTCACCCAGCCGTCGTCCGCCGGTCCTGGCAGCGAGAACATCGGCCAGGCAAGTACACCGGTACCGAGCGTTCCCGGTGGGATCGGCGACATCGCCGACTGTTTGAACATCGACCTCGACGAGATCCTGGGGTCGCTCCCCACGGGCGAGCCCGGCGGCGGAACGATGCCGAACATCGACTTTTCGGCCGGCGGCGACACGGTCACCATCACCGGTTCCGATGGCGTGACGGTGTACTCGTTCGGCGAAGGCGACGGTTCGATCGCCATTTCCAAGTCCGGTGGCGAACTCACCGTGGCGGTGGGTGGCGATGTCGTCGAATCGACCAGCTTCCAGTTCGACGAGTTCCAGGCCGAGATGGACGACATGATGGCCGAACTCGAGGCGATGGACCTCGAGAACATGAACCCGGGCGACTTCAACATCGAAGAGATCCTCGAAGAACTCGACCTCGGGAACCTCACCATCGGCGGTACCTCGGTGTCGGTCCCAGCGATGCCGATTCCTGCAGACTTCGATGCGGACGCGATCACCGAATGCTTCGAGCAACTGGACATGAACATGCCCATGTCCGGCGGCTGAACCCCGGTTGATCGAGACGGTTGAAAACGTGGCGAGCCCAGAACGCCGAGGCGTTCTGGGCTCGCTGATTTGAACGATCCACTGACGTTCAGCAGCTCGAATCAGGTCGGCTGCTTGGTCACCCGCAGGTAGGGCTTGATTTCGTTCCAGCCATCGGGGAACAGTTCCTTGGCATCTTCGTTCGACACTGCAGGAACGATGATGACGTCGCCGCCGAACTGCCAGTTGGCCGGTGTGGCGACCTTCTTGTTGGCGGTGAGCTGGAGCGAATCGATCACGCGCAAGATCTCGTCGAAGTTGCGGCCGGTCGACGCCGGGTAGGTGATGGTGAGCTTGACCTTCTTGTCGGGGCCGACGACGAAGACCGAACGCACGGTGAGCGTGTCGTTGGCGTTCGGATGGATCATGTCGTACAGATCGGCGACGGTGCGATCGGGGTCGCCGATCATGGGGAAGTTGACCGCCGTGCCCTGCGTCTCCTCGATGTCCTTCTCCCACTCGATGTGGCTGTCCACCGGGTCGACCGACAGGCCGATGACCTTCACGTCGCGCTTGTCGAACTCGGGCTTGATGGAAGCGACGTAGCCCAACTCCGTGGTGCACACCGGCGTGAAGTCTTTCGGATGGCTGAACAACACGCCCCACGAGTCGCCGAGCCACTCGTGGAAGCTGATCTCCCCCTGGGTGGTGGGGGCGGTGAAGTCGGGGGCGGTGTCGCCGAGGCGGAC
>DATKCX010000142.1:0-24416 GCA_035512975.1 Ilumatobacter sp. | reverse complement strand
GTCAGCCCGCTCCCAGCCACCAACGCTTTGTAGAGCGCACCCGGCACTGCGACGGCACGGTTACGGGCGACCGAGTCCAACCCGTGACGCGCCACATCGGTGGCGTCGGCCCATGCGAAGCTCGGATACGAAGCTGGATTGCCCGAATGGTTGCTCACCGACTGGAACTCGGTGCGGGTGAGCCCAGGGCACAATGCCGTGACGTGCACGCCGGTGCCGCGCATCTCTTCGTGAAGGCTCTCGGTGAGGCTGGTGACGTACGCCTTCGTGGCTGCGTACACCGCCAACGTCGGTGCCGGTTGGAAGCTCACCACGCTCGACACGTTGAGCAGCCAGCCGCGCCGCCTCGGCACCATCGCCTCGAGCGCGAAGTGGCTGAGCTGCGTGAGCGCGCGAACGTTCAGATCGATTTCATCGGTGAGCCGATCGACGTCGAGTTCGTGGAAGACGCCAGACGTACCGAATCCTGCGTTGTTGACCACGAGGTCGATGGGAGCGTCCGAGTCGGCGATCCGCTCCCCCACGGCGACGACTCCGTCGACGGTGGTGAGGTCGGCTGCCAATACCTCGACATGTTGCAGCCGTTCCGCCAGGGCCTGCAGCCGATCGGCCCGACGCGCGACCACCACGGTGGCCACGCCCGCTGCGTCGAGCAGCTCCACCATCGCCTCACCAATGCCCGACGACGCGCCGGTGACGAGCGCAGTGTTGAACGGGTACTTGGTCACGACTCGCTCTGAGAACGCCCGCGCTGCTGGATCGCCTCACGACTTGCGGCCAACGTCGCAGGGTCGAACTGACGCAACCAGTCGTTGGAGTATCCGATCTCTGCCGCCAGCGCTGCGTCGTCGTGGGGTGCTCCAGACGTGCGGTAGGCGTTCTTGATACCTGCCAGGTTCGCCGCGGGAATGCTGGCGATGTCAGCCGCGAGCGCCTTGCACGTGGGGATCAACTGGTCGTGGCTCACCACTGCGTTCACGAGCCCCCACTCGAGTGCGGTCGGCGCGTCGACGAAGTTCCCGGTGAAGCTCATCTGCCGAGCCCGTCGAATCCCGATTGCTTGGGGCAGCTTCACGGTCAACCCCCAACCGGGCATCACGCCCACGCGCGCATGCGTGTCGGCGAATCGCGCCCGCTCACTGGCAATCAGGAAGTCGCAACCGAGTGCGAGTTCGAACCCGCCCGTGACGGTCACGCCGTTGATCGCCCCGATCACTGGGGTCGACATGGCATCGAACGGCAGCGGCGATGCGTCAGCACTCGCGACCGATCCGGCATCGCTCAGTTCTCGCAGATCGATACCCGCGCAGAACGCCGGATCGCTGCCAGTGAGAATGATCGCTGCCACCGTTGGATCGGCGTCGAGCGCCATGAGCGCTTCGGGGATCGCGTGTCGAAGCGCCCCGTTGAGCGCGTTGCGCGACTCTGGGCGATGCAAGGTGACGACGGCGACGGCACCGTCGATCTCGGTGAGGATGACTGGCTCAGACATGCCGAGAGCCTGCCACGACCAGCCGTCCAGCGCCCTAGCGAAGGGATAGTGCCAGGCACTATCCCTTCGGGTTCGGATCGCCTGACGCGGCGGTTGAAGGGATAGTGCCTGGCACTATCCCTTCAGACGGTGATGCCGGCGGCGCGTAGGCGGGCGTGAGCCCGGGCCAGGGCCGCGACTGCCTCTGCGTCGTGCTCGCGACGTAGGTGTTCTTCTGCACGCGCTTTCGCAGCGTGGGCACGCTCGACGTCGATCGAATCGGCGAGCTCCGCCGTGTCGGACAAGATCGAGACCTTGTTGTTCGACACTTCGACGAAACCGCCGTGCACGGCGATGTCCTGCACGGAGCCATCGACGAGGAACACCCGTGTGTGACACTCCTGCAGCGCACCGAGGAACGGGGCGTGACCGGGTTGGAATGCGATCTCGCCACCACCGAGGGTGCGCGTGATGACCATCGTGCCCTCACCGGAGTAGAGCACCACTTCCGGCGAGACGACCTCGACGGTCATGGCGTTGGTCGACATGGTGCTCAGCTCTCCTGCAGGGCCTTCGCCTTGGCGAGGACCTGCTCGACGCCGCCGACGTTCAAGAACGCCTGCTCGGGGATGTCATCCAGGTCACCCTTGAGGATGGCCTCGAACGACTCGACGGTTTCCTCCACGGGCACGAACTCGCCGTCGATACCGGTGAAGACCTTGGCGACGAAGAACGGCTGGCTGAGGAAGCGCTGGATCTTGCGGGCCCGGTTGACCGTGAGACGGTCTTCGTCGGACAGTTCGTCGAGACCGAGGATGGCGATGATGTCTTGCAGTTCCTTGTAGCGCTGCAATGTCTCCTGCACCTGGCGGGCGATCGCGTAGTGATGGTCACCGACGACCTCGGGCGACAGGATCGTCGACGTGGACGCCAACGGGTCCACCGCCGGGTAGATGCCGAGCGAGGCAATCTGGCGTGACAGCTCGGTGGTGGCATCGAGGTGCGTGAACGTGGTGAACGGTGCCGGGTCGGTGTAGTCGTCGGCGGGCACGTACACGGCCTGCAGCGAGGGGATCGAGCGGCCACGGGTGGAGGTGATGCGCTCCTGCAGCTGGCCCATCTCATCGGCGAGCGTGGGCTGGTAACCCACCGCCGACGGCATGCGGCCGAGCAGCGTGGACACTTCTGAACCGGCCTGCACGAAGCGGAAGATGTTGTCGACGAACAACAGCACGTCTTGGTTCTGCACGTCACGGAAGTACTCGGCCATCGTGAGCGCCGACAGAGCAACGCGCAGACGCACGCCCGGTGGTTCGTCCATCTGGCCGAACACGAGGGCAGCCTTCTCCATCACGCCTGACTCGATCATCTCGAGGCGGAGGTCGGTGCCTTCACGGGTGCGCTCACCCACGCCTGCGAACACCGACACACCACCGTGCTGCGAGGCAACACGGTTGATCATCTCGGTGATGAGCACGGTCTTGCCCACGCCGGCACCACCGAAGAGGCCGATCTTGCCACCTGCCACGTACGGGGTGAGCAGGTCGATGACCTTGATGCCCGTGGGGAACACGCGCGCCGATGGCTCGAGCGCATCGAAGTCGGGGGCGTCGCGGTGGATGTCCCAACGCTCCATCTGGTCGTAGCCCTCTGGTGCCTCGTCGAGAGCCTCGCCCCACACGTTCCAGATGTGCCCGAGCACCTTCTCGCCGACCGGCACCTGGATGCCGTGGCCGGTGTTGCGAACAGCAGTGCCACGCTTGAGACCGTCGGTGGGCTTCATGCACACGGCGCGCACGCGTCCGTTGCCGAGCTGTTGGGCGACCTCGGCGAGCACCTTGATGGTCTTGCCTTCGATCTCCACGTCGAACTCGACTGCGTGGTTCAGCTCGGGCAACGAGTTCGCGGGGAACTCGACGTCGATGACGGGGCCGGCAATCGAAACGACGCGTCCGTCCTGTGATGTGCCGTTCTGTGTTGGGGTGGGGTCAGTCATGGTCATGGCTGTGTCTCCAAAGTTCCTTCGGTGTGCTCAGAGTGCATGGGTGGTGCGTGGTGCGCGACCACACGGAGTGGGGCCCATTCGGCCACTTCGATGTAGCGGAGGTGCTTGTCCTTCGACGAGCCCAGCGCTTCTGCGCCGCTGACGATCTCCATGATCTCGGTGGTGATGGAGTCTTGACGGGCACGGTTCATCACGATCGACAGGTTGCGGATGAGTTCGTCGGCGTTGTCGGTGGCCGACTTCATCGCCCGCTGTCGGAACGCATGCTCGGAGGCCGAGGCGTTCAACAACGCAGCGTAGATGCGGGCCTCGACGTACCGGGGCAGCAATGTGTCGAGGATGGTCGTGGGGTCTGGCTCGAACTCGTAGTCGGAACCCGAGCCGTCGCTGGAACCGGCCTTGCCGTCGCCGCCAGACACCGTGTCGGCCGACAACGGCACCAACGGGCGCAACACGACTTCCTGGCTGCCGGCACTGATGAAGCGCGTGTACACCAACTCGACCGAGTCGACGTGACCGCTGGTGTACAGCTCGACGACGTGCTCACCGATCTCCTTGGCGTTCGCGTACGAAGGGCTTTCGCTGAACCCCTGGAACGACTTGCCCAACTTGTACTCACGGAACCGGAAGTAGCTCTCGGCCTTCTTACCGACCGGGATGATCTCGTAGCCCTTGCCCGACAGGACATCGGCTTTGATCTCACCCTCGGCAGCGCGCTGGACGCCGGCGTTGTAACCGCCGCACAAGCCGCGATCGGCGGTGATGACGACGTAGCACTTGTTCTTCACGTCGGGCCGACCAGCGAGTAGCGGCGAACCACTCGACGCGCCGGCCGCAGCGAGATCCTTCACGACTTCGGTGATCTGCTCGGAGTACGGGACGGCAGCTTGTACGCGCTGCTGGGCCTTGACGATGCGCGACGCCGCGATGAGTTCCATGGCGCGCGTGATCTTCTTCGTGGCCTGCATGGCGCGAATGCGCCCCCGCAGAATGCGTTCCTGTCCACCTGCCATCTAGATCAAGCTCCCTGTTCCATGCACCGTTCGCAAGCTCACCCGTCCATGCACCGTTCGCAAGCTCACTCTGTGGCGAGGGTCTTGTTGGAAGCGGCGGCACCCAGTTCGTCACGGGCAACGCTGGCGGGGTCGACTGCATGGCTGCCACCCGCAGCTGCGCTGAACGAGTCTTTGAACGACTGCACGGCGTCGGCCAATTCGTCGGGAATGCCGCCGGTCTTGATGGCCGACAGCAAACCGCCGTGACGGCCGCGCATGAACTCGAGCAGTTCGACTTCGAAGCGGCGAACATCAGCCACGGGCACGTCGTCGAGGTAACCACGGGTGCCGGCGAACACCGAGACAACCTGCTCTTCGACGGCCATTGGGCTGTTGAGCGGCTGCTTCAAGAGTTCGACGAGACGGTAACCACGCTCGAGCTGTGCCTTCGACACGGCATCGAGTTCGGAGCCGAACGTGGCGAACGCCTCGAGTTCACGAAACTGGGCGAGGTCGAGTTTGAGCGTTCCGGCGACAGCCTTCATGGCCTTCGTCTGGGCCGCGCTGCCCACTCGTGACACCGACACACCCACGTCGACCGCCGGGCGGATACCCGACCTGAACAGGTTCTCTTGGAGGAAGACCTGGCCGTCGGTGATCGAGATGACGTTGGTGGGGATGTACGCCGACACGTCGCCGGCCTTGGTCTCGATGATCGGCAGCGCTGTCAGCGAACCAGCACCCAGTTCGTCGGAGAGCTTGGCGGCACGTTCGAGCAACCGGCTGTGCAAGTAGAACACGTCGCCGGGGTACGCCTCGCGGCCCGGTGGACGGCGGAGCAACAGCGACACCTGACGGTAGGCCTCGGCCTGCTTCGACAAGTCGTCGTACACCACGAGGGCGTGCTCGCCGTTCTCCATCCAGTGCTGCCCGATGGCGCAACCGGCATAGGGGGCGAGGTACTTGAAGGGTGCCGGGTCGGCGGCCGGAGCAGCCACGACGACGGTGTATTCCATGGCACCACCCTGGCGGAGGGTTTCCACGGTCTGCGCAACCGTCGAGCCCTTCTGCCCGATGGCGACGTAGATGCACTTCACGCCAAGACCCTTTTGGTTCAAGATTGCGTCGATCGCCACCGTGGTTTTGCCGGTCTTGCGGTCACCGATGATGAGCTGGCGCTGGTCACGGCCGATCGGGGTCATCGCGTCGATCGACTTGATGCCCGTCTGCAGCGGCTCGTGCACCGGCTTGCGGCCGAGGATGCCGGGTGCCTGGATCTCCATGCGTCGTTGCTGCACACCGACGAGTTCGCCCTTGCCATCGATGGGCTGGCCGAGCGCGTTGACCACGCGACCGAGCATGCCGTCGCCGACCGGGAGGGCGAGAATGCGCCCAGTGGCCTTGACGGTCTGGCCTTCCGCGATGCTGCTGGCGTCGCCGAGCACCACGGCACCGATCGACTCTTCGTCGAGGTTGAGGGCGAGGCCAAAGGCACCGCTCTCGAACTCGAGGAGTTCGTTCACCGACGCGTCGGGCAAGCCGGACACGCGGGCGATGCCGTCACCGACTTCGGCGACGCGACCCACGGTGCGGGCTTCGAGTGACGACTCGAGCCCTTCGAGGTTGTTCTTGAGCGCCGACGCGATGTCGGCGGCGGAGATGGTGAGTTCTGCCATGTTGGTGATGCTCCGTAATGGATTGCGAACGATGTGCGGCGGGACCGGGCCGAGGCCTTAGATCCGAGCCTTCAACTGGTCGACACGGGTGCGGACGCTGCCGTCGATGACCGAATCTCCCACGGTGGCGACGATGCCGCCGAGGATCGACGGGTCGACGATGACTTTGAGGTTGACCTGCTTGCCGGTGGCGTTGGCCAGTGCGGCTTTCAGGCGATCTTCCTGGTCGCTGGTGAGCGCGACAGCACTGCGCACCTCGGCGACTTCGAGATTCTTGGCCGACGAGGCGCGCTCGACGAGCACGTCGATGATTGCCGGAAGGTCCTTGCCACGGCCGGAGCCGACCACCATGGACAGCAGCTGTGTCGTGGTGCCCGTGGCCTTGCCACCGAGCAGATCCTCGACGATGGCCTGGCGCTTGGCGGCCGGGATCATCTCGTCGGTGAGGGCGGTACGAAGCTCTTCGCTCGACTCGAATGAGCGAGCGAAGCGGAAGAGTTCGTCTTCGACCTCGTCGAGTGTGCCTTCGGCGCGAGCGATCTCGAAGAGCGCTCGTGCGTAGCCTTCGATGCGTGCGTCGCTCATGACGTTGCTCCCATCTTCTGGCTCACGTTCTGGCCGACGTTCTGGATGAACGCCTCGATCAGTTGCTGCTGGGTGGCCTCGTCGATGATGCCAGATGCGAGCGTGCGCTCGGTGGCGGCATGCGACAGGCGTGCGATCTCGCCCCGCATCTCGTCGGAGACACGACCACCTGCGGCGATGATGTCGGCGTCGGCGCGTGCGTTGAGCTCGGTGATTTCCACTTCGAGACGGGCCCGACCTTCACTGAGCAGCGTCTCGGCCTGGGCGTCGGCCTCTGCGATGAGGCGCTGGCGCTCGGCATCGATGTCGCCGGCAGCTTGGCGGATGTCGCTCGCTTCGGCCAGTGCTGCGGTCTTGGCATCGGCAGAGCTGTCGAGTTCGGTCTGGATGCCAGCGGTACGGGCGATCATGGCCTTCTTGACCATGGGTCCGGCGAACTTGAAGAGCGCTCCGAGGATGATGATCGATGCGGCGGTGCCCCAGATCAACTCGGCGTCTGCTGCCCAGTACGGCGAGAGCGAGTGGGCTGGATCGACGGCGTGGCCGTCTTCGGCGGCGACGAAGATGTTCATCAACATCACGTTCATGATCCAACTCCTGCGGTCATCACGCCATTGACGGCGTCGTTGACCACTGACGCTTCGGGGGCCTTGCCAATCGACAACTCGACCGTGCGGCTCGTGACGCTTGCCACGGCTGCTGCGATGTCGGCGTTGGCTGCCTCGCGGGCTGCGCGAGTCTCGGCGGCTGCCGCTTCTCGCTTGGCGGCGATGGCTGCATTTGCCTGCCCGAGACGAGCAGCGCGCTCGGCTTCGAGGGTTTGGCGGGCGGCATCGACACGCTCGTTCGCTTCCGCCTTCACCGTTGCCAGTGCTGACTCGTACTGCGCCACCTCGGCCTTCGCTGAAGCGCGCGCCGTATCTGCCTGCTCGTGGCCACCACGAATGTGCGCGTACCGCGCATCCATGCCCGCCTTGAGCTTCGGGAACAGCAAGAAACGCATGAGGAGTGCGAGGACGATGAACGAGCCAGCACCCCACGCCAGTTCCTTGACCTCAGGCGCGATTGGGCTCGGGCCCTCCTCGCAGACGCCGGTCTCGTGACCTTCTGCATCTTTTTCGGGAAACTCGCAATCGATCGCTTCGCCGTGTTCGCCTTCGGCCTCTTCGGCCTGAACGAACACCACCTCGATCGTTGCGCCCCTCGTGACGACGGCTGTCAGCACGTCAGCTCCTTGTGGGAGTAGTGGACGAATACAAATTGATGGCCAAACTCAGTTGGCTGGTGATCCTCGATCGGCTCAGAGGCCGATGAGGATGAACACCACGAAGCCGATGAGCGCGAGCGCCTCGGTGAACGCGATGCCCAAGAACATCGTGGTGCGCACCATGCCGGCAGCCTCGGGCTGACGGGCCATGGCCTCGACGGACTTGCCGACGAGGTAACCAATGCCGATGCCAGGCCCGATGGCTGCGAGGCCGTATGCGAAGCCCGCCGAACCTGCGGCAGACGCGGCCTTGGCCTCGTCACCGGTGAGTGCTGCGAGCATGCTGAATGCTTCCATGTTGGGTGATCTCCTGATTTTCTGTCTGGATGGGAGAGGGAATAGCGAACTGTGGAACGAAACGCGGCTTAGTGCTCGGGATGAGCGGCGCCACCGATGTACACGGCGGCGAGGATCGTGAAGATGTACGCCTGCAAGAAGCCGACCAGCACCTCGAAGCCAGTGAGGAACAGCAACATGAAGAACGGCAGGATCGCCACGGGCTTCAGGGCGATCGTGTCGGATTGGACGAGCTCTTGGGTGAGCAAGGCGAACGTGACGAGCAGGATGTGCCCGGCAAGCATGTTGGCGAAGAGTCGCACCGTGAGTGAGAACGGGCGAACGAGGAAGGTCGAGATGAACTCGATGGGGGCCACCAAGATGTACAGCGGCCCCGGCACACCTGGCGGGAACAGCGAGTTCTTGATGTACTTCGGGCCCTGGTGCTTGAACCCGACCCCGATGAAGACCACCCACACCAGGAGCGACAGGAACAGCGGAATCGCAATGCGCGCCGTTGCCGGCATCTGGAAGAACGGCAGGATGCCCGGCAGGTTGCACAGGTAGATGAACATGAAAATGCTCAGCAGGAATGGGGTCCAGCCCATGCCATGGCTTCCCATCGTGGGAAGAATGATCTGCTTCTCGATGAACTCGACGATCGTCTCAGCGAGGTTGCGGATGCCCTTCGGCGCCTTCAGGCCGTCTTGGCGAGCTGCCATGAGGAAGATCGCCGACGTGATCAACGTTGCCAACACCGCGATGAGGGCGACCTTGTTGAACGTTGGGAAGATGTCTTGCCAACGCAGCAGTTCGTTGATGGGTGGGAATTCGAGTGCGAGCACGATGGTTGGTCCGTTCAGGGCGTGAATGATCGGGTCATGATGAGCGGGCGGGTTTCAAACCGGGGTAAGCCAGGGAGATTGCGACGTACTTGAGTTCCCAGATGAGAAGCCCAAGGTGCGTCACGATGATGGTCGCTCCGAGTGCCGGAAGCGAAATCCAGTTGGCGTCCTTCACGAGAAGGACGGCCAACATGATGAGCCCGAGGCGGATGAGGTAGCCGAAGAGCGTGGCTCCCATCATCAACCCGAGCGAGATCTTTGCGGTGTACGAGATGAGCGCGGCAGACAGCAGGAAGTTCACCATGACCAGCGCGATTGCGAACGTTGCCGACCAAGCACCGTCGGCACCCCAGATGACTGCGGCGATGGCGACGAGGACCGGAGCGACGACGAGGCCCCGCTTCACCATGTCGGCGGTGACTTCCATTTCGACCGACTCACCATCGAGGCGAGTGACCATTGCGGGCGCTGGATGAGGTGATTGGCTCATGCCGCGCGCTCCGTGATGGGCGAACGTGCCTCCATCGCTTCGCGACGTTCGGCTTCGAGCCGCTCCATCGTGGCGTCGTAGGTGTATTTCAAGCGGACGAAGGTTCCCAGCGACGCGATGACGACGAGCAGGATCGTGAACACCGGAAAGATTCCGAGCCAGCGGTCGATCAGTGCCCCGAGGCCCAGAAACACGAGCAATGTGAGTGCAATGTCCATGCCCCGACCGAGGGAGTCGCCAGAGGGCCCGCCGGCGGGTCGGGCGTCGGTTCCGTGCGCGTTGCCGGAGCGGAGTTTCAGGACGAGTGGCTTCATGGCGAGACAGGCGTGCAGGATCGGAGCCCCCACAGAATGGCATATTCAGGCGACAACTGTGCAGTTGATGTGCAGTTGAGGGCCCACCACTGTTGTCTTGTTTGTGGGGAGATTGTGAACGCGAGCACAAGCTAGTCCGACGAACCGCGATGCGCCAACTCGCCACCTCGAAAACACATCGGTTCCATCACGTTTGTCACAGGTTCGTCATGAACCGGAACGGGACTGTTCCTGGCGTTCCGGACGTGACGGATCGATCTGTTCCGAGGCCGGGCGATCGAGCACCGCTTCCATCTCCTCGGCACGCTTGCGACGCACCGCCGGGTGGAGCACGGTGTACAGCACGATGCCCAGTGCCCCGATGCCCAAGGTGAGGTAGCTCGGGTTGCGCCCGGTGAGCACCGGGTACAGCACGAACGCCGACAGCAACGCCGTCCACGTCCACAGGATCAGCACGCTGCGTCGGTGCCCGTGTCCGAGGTTCATCAGCCGATGATGGAGGTGCCCTTTGTCGGCGACGTCGAGCGCCTGCCGTTTCGATGCGCGCCGGATGATCGCGAACACCGTGTCGAGGATGGGCACACCGAGGATGAGCAACGGGATCGCGATCGGAGCGAAGAAGAAGAACGTCTGGCCCACGCCCTGGGTGTCGGGGGCCGCCCGGCCACCGACCACGCTGGTGGAGATCGCGAGCAGGCTGCCGAGCAACAACGCCCCACAGTCGCCCATGAAGATTCGGGCGGGGTTGAAGTTGTGCGGCAAGAAGCCGATGCTGATGCCCGCAGTGATGATGGCGATCAGCGGACCGATGTTTGCGTCAGACAGCTGATCGAGTTCGTACAACTTGTTGGCGTACAGAAAGAACGATGCTGCGCCGATCGCCACGATGCCCGCTGCCAAACCGTCGAGACCGTCGATCAGGTTGATGGCTTGCGTCAGGCCGAGCAGCCACAGCACGGTGACCAGCGGCACCCAGTCGCCAGACAGAATGACGACGTCGAAGAACGGCACCCGGAAGTAGAACATCGTCGCCCCGAAGTACCACAGCACCACTCCGGCGAACACCAGGCCGGTGACCTTCATCGGCGGTGCCATGTCGATCACATCGTCGAGCAGGCCCACGACGAACACGATGAGGACACCGAGCAGCACGCCCTTGGGTTCGGTGTTCTCGTCGAAGATGCCGTTGAAGCGATCCATCGACCACGCCGTGAAGAACGCTGCGAGACAACCGATCAGCATGGCGATTCCGCCCACGTGAGGGATCGGAGCGGTGTGCACGGATCGTTCGTTCGGCTCGTACACCAGGCCCCATCGGCGGGCGAGGTAACCAACGATGGGGGTGCTCACGGTGGTGACGACCATGGCGATGACCCCGATGATGAGGTAGTCGCCGACCGCCGGATTCACATCCGCCACACTAGATGGCAAGCCTCGATACGAGCCTCCACTATCGCGCTCCGATTCAGCGACGCCGGGCGTCTACCGGGCTGATCGTTACAGCGACGGATACGCAGGAAACCGCGCACACAGCGCGGCAACGTCGGCTCGCACCGCAGCGATCTCGCCCGCATCGTCGCGGCCACGCAACGCTCGCGCGATCAGGCCGGCGATGACCGGCATCTCGGCTTCGGCCATTCCCTGCGTGGTGACCGAAGGTGTTCCGATACGGAGCCCAGACGCGACGAACGGGCTGCGCGGATCGTCGGGAACCGTGTTCTTGTTGAGGGTGATTCCGGCCTCGTCGAGCACGACTTGGGCAACTTTGCCCGTGAGCTCGGCATCGAAAGGGCGCAGGTCGACGACCATGAGGTGGTTGTCGGTGCCGCCCGAGACGAGTGCGAAACCTTCCCCTGCCAAGGCTGCCGCCAGCGCCGAGGCGTTGGCGACGATCTGGTGCGCGTACACCGTGAACGAGGGGTGCGCCGCCTCGCCGAACGCGATCGCCTTACCGGCGATGACGTGCTCGAGCGGCCCGCCTTGCCAGCCGGGAAACACCGCTTTGTCGATCGCGGCCGCGTGTTGCGCAGTGGACAGGATGCAACCGCCGCGTGGGCCGCGCAGCGTCTTGTGAGTGGTGAACGTGACCACATCGCAGTACGGGACCGGGTTCGGATGCGCACCGCCGGCAACGAGCCCGGCGAGGTGAGCGATGTCGAACATCAGCATCGCGCCGACTTCGTCGGCGATGGCTCGGAACGGCTCTGGTTCCAACCGCCGCGGATACGACGTGGTGCCGACCACGATCATCTTGGGCCGATTGGCGAGAGCGAGTTCGCGCACGTTGTCGATGTCGATTCGGTCCTCGGCACCCACTCCATAGCCGACGAAGTTGTAGAGCTTGCCGCTGGCATTCACTGCAGCACCATGGGTGAGGTGGCCGCCGTGGTCGAGCGTGAGGCCCATCACTGTGTCGCCGGGATCGAGCAATGCCTGATAGACGCACATGTTGGCGTTGGCACCGGAGTGCGGTTGCACGTTGGCGTGTTCGGCTCCGAACAGCGCCTTCACCCGTTCGATCGCCAGTGCTTCGATGCCGTCGATCACCGCGTTGCCGCCGTAGTAGCGCTTGCCGGGGTAGCCCTCGGAGTACTTGTTGGTCAGCACCGAGCCGGTGGCACGCATCACCGCGCGCGACGTGAAGTTCTCGCTGGCGATGAGTTGCAGCCCCGTGATCTGGCGCTGGAACTCTTGGGCCAGAAGGTCTTCGATCTCGGTATCTGGTGTGGTGTCGGTGGGGAACGGCATCGTGAGAGCTCCAGTTGGTCGTTCAGGTCGTTCGGTTCAGGTCGATTGGTTCAGGTCGTTCAGAAGTGGTTTTCGAGTTCGGTGATCTGGTCGACGCGCCGAGCGTGTCGGCCGCCTTCGAACGCGGTGGTGAGAAAGAGGTCGACGATCTCTTCGGCGAGTCCGATTCCGACCACACGGCCACCGATCGACAACACGTTCGCATCGTTGTGTTCTCTGGCCATGCGTGCTGTGTACAGGCAGTTACACAACGCGGCCCGCGCGCCGCGGATCTTGTTGGCGGCCAACTGTTCGCCCTGCCCGCTGCCTCCGATGACGATGCCGAAATCGGCGGCCCCTGCGACGACCGACCTGGCCGCAGCTGCGCAGAACGCTGGGTAGTCGACACTTTCGGTGGAATCGGTGCCGTGGTCGATGATGTCGTACCCCGCGCTGGCGAGCCGCGCCACGAGGTGCTGCTTCAAGTCGAAACCTGCGTGGTCGGAACCAAAAGCGATCGTTGCCATCGATGCGAGTGTAGGAGCCGAGGGTCGACCGTATTGCAAAGGATCAACTGAATGGATCGCGTGGAAACGATCAGCCGCCGACTTCTCCCCCGGCGAGTGAACCCTGGTCGGGGCAGCTGACCGCCAGGTATCGGTCCGTTAACGGAGTGGCCACCTCGTTCACGAGGGCTGGGTCGGAAAACACCGCGGGATGGCTGTCGGCGAAGTCGGAAGCCGCCGCGTCGACCAACGCTTGGAGGTTGCTGGGTAGTTCGAGTGCGATTTCTGGTGTGGTGGGATCGCGTTGGCCCAGCGCTGAAATCCATGCGGCCCCCAGTGCGGTGATGTCAGCTTCTGTCGCCCCGGCTGCCACAAGTGCGGCCATTCCGTCATCCGCGCGCGCCGCGAACGGCCCGAACACCGTGGTGGCGATGGTGTCGTACTCGGATTCGAGCTCGGCTGGCCACGCGACGAGTAGCCGCTCGAACGACGTCGTGACCACCGGGGCGGCCGCCACCTCGACCACGAACGCCGCATCAGGCTGGGCGGCGAGAAAGGCCGACGCGACCGAGATCACTTGGAACGACCCACCGAACCGACTCCACGACGAGCAGAACTGATCGAGACTGTCGAGGCCTGGTACGCCCTCTTCAGGAACCTCGACGACGGTGAACGTGGGTGCCACCGACGACACCGACGACACCGACGACACCGACGCGGTAGTGCTGGGCGACATGGTGCTGACACGTTCATCTCCAGTCACGTTCGACCCAGGCAACGTCGGCGTTGCGGTTGCCGACACTGTTGTCGACGTCGTATCGGGCACCGGGTCGGCCAACTCGTCGCCGTCGCGTGAACAACCCGCGAACGCTGTTCCAGCCAGAACCACAACGAGCGCAATGCACCGGTTCGATTTCCGAAGCCCTGAGGTTTCTCGCTGCACCGCCGCCATCACGACCATCATCGTGTCATGCCACGCGCGATAGTTGGCGGCATGCCTCAGCGCCCTCGCGTCGTGCTCGACTGCGATCCAGGACACGACGACGTGATCGCGATCATCGTTGCGGCTGCGCACACCGACCTGTTGGGCATCACCACTGTGGCGGGAAACGCTCCCCTCGATCGCACCACCCACAACGCGTGCTTGATGCGCGACTGGCTGAAGATCGATACCACCGTGCACTCGGGCGCAGAACGGCCGCTGTTGGTCGAGCCGAAGTACGGAGCGTTCGTGCATGGCGAAAGCGGCCTCGACGGAGCAGCCCTTCCCGAACCGGAGCGAGGCGCGGACAGCACCGACGCAGTGTCGTTCATCATCGACACGGTTCGGCAGAACGACGACGTGTTCCTCGTGCCCACCGGACCGCTCACCAACATCGCACTGGCGCTCCGCGCCGCTCCGGAACTCGCCAAACGGGTGGCCGGCATCTCACTCATGGGCGGCGGCACATATGGCAACCGCACTCCCGCCGCCGAGTTCAACATCTGGGCCGACCCCGAAGCCGCTGCGATCGTGTTCGAGTCGGGGATTCCGCTCACCATGGCGGGCCTCGACGTCACCCATCAGTTCATCGTGCTCCCCGAGCGCATCGACGAAGTTGCCGCCTTGCCGGGCAATCTCGCACGGGCTCTCGCCGATCTCTTTCGCTACTTCTCGGCCAACTACATCTCACGCCACCACCACATCGCCGGAGCAGCACTGCATGACCCACTCGCCGTACTGGCGCTGACGCACCCCGAACTGTTCCAGCGGTCGGCTCGTCACGTGACGATCGAAACCAGTGGCCGACACACCGCCGGCCAAACGATCATCGATCGGCGCGGTATGCGCGACGCCGAATCGCCCAACTGCGACGTGCTCGATCGAGTCGATGCCGCCGCCGCGTGGACCGTCGTGCTCGACGCGATCGCGCGAGCCTCGAAGACCACCGAGTAGTCACACGTCAATGATCTGGCCATCAAGGCACCGACCACTCCGCGAAGGGATAGTGCCAGGCACTATCCCTTCGCTCGTGGCTTGCTTGTCGGCGGTGCTCGCGGGCACCATCACGGGCGACCTTGCTTCGGCCGAACCTTCGCCACCGGAACCAGCCCCCTTCTCGCAGGGCTCGGTGTGTCTCTCCAGCACCTCGACCGACATGCTCGACACGCTCTTCGAGGCGGCACCGGGCAACGTCATCGGTGCCGACTACCAGCGGGCAATTCCGTTGCCAGACGGGCGGGTGTTCTGGATGTTCCAAGACGCCATCGTCCGGCTGCCCACGGGCGCACACCGCCTGGTGCACAACATCGCCATGATGCAGGACGGAAACTGCTTCGACGTTCGATACGGAGGCACCCCGCAGGATCCCGATTCGTTCATCTTCGGCAACGCAACCGTCGACCATGGTCGCTGGTTCTGGCCGCTCGCGGCCACGCTGGGCGCTGACGGGCTGTTGTACATCTTTGCCGCAGAGATGATCGAGCACGGCAGCACGTACCTCGAACACACCGAGCCGATCGCCACCCGCGTCGCGGTGTTCGACCCAGCCACCGGTGATGTGTTGGGAGCGGTGGCACCCGCCGACAGTTCCGCGTCGCTCTACGGGTGGTCGATCACCAGCGACGACACGTGGACCTACCTGTACGCCCAGTGCCACCGGCAGTTCGGATGGCAACCCTTCATCGGGTACGACCGCGACTGCTCGGCCATCATCACCGTGGCCCGCGTCCCCAAGGGCCACCCGCTGAGCCCGTTGCAGTATTGGAACGGCGCTGGCTGGGGCGCAGATCCCGCAGCTGCCGCACCGGTCGTCACCACCAACGGGCGGCGCATCAACGCCGACCAGTTCGTCGCCGCCGGCAACCGGTTCTGGTCGGTCAACAAAGAAGGCGATTGGTGGGGTGACACGGTGTACCTGTCGTGGTCGCGATCGCCGACCGGTCCCTTCACCGTGTACCGCCAACTCGCGACGCAACCGAAGTGCGAGGTGTGCACCACGTATTTCGCCACCTGGATCCCGCCGACCGCGGTCGACGGGCCGCCGGGTGAGCTGGCGTTCGCGCTCTCGAACAACCAGTGGGATGGGGGGTCGCCCTACATCCACTACCGACCGTCGTTCCGCCGCGTCGCTGTTCCCCCGTATCGACTCGAAGGCGACCGGGTCCTCAAAGTGCCAGTAGGCCGCGAGGTCGCCGCCGCGGTGTTGAATATCACGACGGTTGGCCCGGCCGCGCCAGGGTTCGTCGCCGCGTATCCCTGCGACCAGCCGCGGCCAACGGTGTCGAACCTCAACTACGGCACGAGTGGCAGCGGCACCGTCGCCGCCAACTCGGCGGTCGCGCGGCCCGACGCGAACGGCGATGTGTGCGTGTATTCGTTGGCGACGACGGATCTCGTGGTCGACCTTGCCGGCACGTTCCCAACAGTAGACGTCCCCACGGGTCAACCGGCGTTGGATGCAGATGGGTTCGTCGCCTTGCCGGCACCGAAGCGGTTGCTCGACACCCGTGACGGTGGCGGAGCCGCAGTGCCGGCCGGTGAAGTCGTCATGGCCCACGTAGCTCCGGGGACCGCTGCGGCCATCGTCAACATCACTGCGGTCGGTGCGACGACTCCGGGTTTCCTCAGTGCCTACGCGTGCGGTGAGGAGCGACCCGAGACCTCGACCGTCAACTACGGAGCACCCGGGTCGGGGTCCGTCACGGCGAACGCGGCCGTGGTGCGCCCCGATTCCAGCGGTGCGATCTGTGTGTACAGCACCGCTGCCGTTCACGTGTTGGTCGACCTGGCCGGCACGTTCGCCGACGATTCGGGGTTCACCACGCTCGATCGGCCGACGCGCCTGCTCGACACGCGATCGGGTCACGGCACGGGAACCAGAAGCGAGTTTCGTCGTGTCCTTGCCGGCGAAACACTCGCGCTCCAAGTCTTCGATGGCGGCCCGACGTCAGATCCGCCCGACGAGCAGCTCGACGACGAGCACTGGGTCGCTGCCGTCGCCCTCAACGTCACTGCTGTCGGTCCGGCCGGCCCGGGGTTCATCACGGTGCACGCCTGCGACGTTGGACGACCGGGCACATCGAACGTCAACTTCCAAACCGCAGGCGGTGTCGCTGCGAACCTGGTCGTCGCCCGCCCCGACGCCGAAGGGTACGTGTGCCTGTACTCCCTCACCGACGTGGATCTGGTGGTGGACATCGCCGGAAGTGTTCCGTCGACCGCAGCAACCTACGAACCCCTCGACACCCCAGTACGACTCCTCGACACCCGAATAGCCGGCCTCTCCCGAAGCTGAACAGCGGACCGGTCGAAGTTCCGTCACGACGAGTTGGTTCGGTCTCGCCGCGCGTAGTTTGGGCGGCGATGAGTGACACCTTTCCTCGGCAGTACGCGCGCACACAACGCTTCACCCTGGGTGAGCCACGCAACCTGAGCGTGGTTGCCGACGACACGGTGCTGCTGTTTCTGCGGAGCAACTCCGGAAGCGACCCGGTGAACCGGCTGTGGAAGATCGATCTGGCGACCGAGGTCGAGACCCTGCTCGCCGACCCCGTTGCACTGTTGGGCGACGACGACGACGACCTCCCCGCCGAGGAACGAGCCCGCCGAGAGCGGGCGCGCGAATCGGCCGGCGGCATCACGGGATACGCCACCGACTCCGCTGGCTCGGTCGCGGTGTTCGCCCTCGCCGGACGACTGTGGGCGACCGACATCGCCGCAGCGGTCACCGCCGAAGTCGCCGTCGAGGGCCCGGTCTTCGACCCGCGCCCCTCCCCCGACGGCACATGCATCGCCTACGTGTGCGGGCCAGAACTCCGAGTGGTCGATCGAGCCGGACGTCCGATTGCCACCATCGCCGAACCGCCCGGAGCGGGTTCGAGCACGGTGGCGTGGGGGTCGGCCGACTTCGTCGCGGCCGAGGAGATGCATCGCTTTCGCGGCTTCTGGTTCAGCCCCGACAGCTCGAGTGTTGCCGTGTGTCGGGTCGACGAGGCGGACGTGCCGATCTGGCACATCGCCGATCCTGCCAACCCGGCTGCCGAGCCGCGCGAGATCCGATATCCGGCTGCCGGCACCACGAATCCCCAGGTAGATCTGTATGTGTGTGCGCTCGACGGGTCGGGCGACCGCATTCGGGTCGACATCGACCGTGACACGCTGCCATACCTCGCCGACGTCACGTGGACCTCCAGCGGGCTGGCCGCCGTGGGCCAGGCACGCGACCAGCGACGCGTCACCACGGCGCGCGTCGACGCGTCCTCGGGTGCCACCACGACCGTCGCCGAAGACACCGACGATCGTTGGGTGGAACTGGTTCCGGGCGGCGGCCAGATCGTTGGCGACGGCGTGCCGGTCACGTGCGCCGACCGCGACGGCGCACGCCGCCTGATGGTTGGCGGGACGCCGGTGAGCCCGCCCGATGTGCAGGTGCGACGGATAGTCACGGCCCGTGACGGCGACGTGGTGGTCGTGGGCAACCCGCTCGCCGATTCGACCGTGCAACACGCGTACCGCTGGCGCTCGGGCACCGACGGCACCGCCTTCGAACAGCTCACCCACGACGACGGCGTACACAACATCGTCGTTGGCAAGGCCGTCTGCATCATCGGGTCGAGCCGCCTTGACACGCCTGGCAGCACGTGGGCATTGCCATCGGGACGCACGATCACCAGCTGTGCCGAGACTCCGTTGGTCACGCCGAACGTCCACATTTCCCGAACCACGAACAGCGATCTCGCCGTGGCGGTCGTGCTCCCCCACAACCACGACGGTTCACCGTTGCCGGTGCTGCTCGACCCGTACGGCGGTCCCCACGCGCAACGAGTGGTCAGCACGTACGCCGCCTATTGCACGTCGCAGTGGTTCGCCGACCAGGGTTTCGCCGTCGTCATCGTCGACGGGCGAGGAACCCCGGGCCGTGGCACCGAGTTCGAACGCGCCGTGTTCCACGACCTCGCGGCCGGCGTGCTCGACGATCAGGTGGAAGGCCTCCAGCATGCCGTGGAGCTCCATCCCGAGCTCGACCTCACGCGTGTCGGCATCCGCGGGTGGAGCTTCGGTGGCTACCTCGCCGCGCTCGCGGTGCTGCAGCGGCCCGACGTGTTCCACAGTGCGATCGCAGGCGCTCCGGTCACCGAATGGCGGCTGTACGACACCCACTACACCGAGCGATATCTGGGCGACCCGAACGAGCTTCCCGACGTGTACGACGCCAACTCGCTCATTCCGCTCGCGCCGCTGTTGACGCGACCGTTGCTACTTGTTCACGGCTTGGCCGACGACAACGTCGTCGCCGCCCACACGCTGCAGCTCTCGTCGGCGTTGCTCGCGGCCGGCAGGCCGCACGAGGTGCTCCCGCTGGTCGGCGTGACGCACATGACTCCCCAGGAAGTGGTGGCCGAGAACTTGCTGTTGCATCAGCTGTCGTTTCTGCGCCGAACGCTTGCAATGACTACGGTGGGCTGAATCATGGAAGACCGTCTGAGTCAGCTGTACCGGGGCGTCGCTGTACACGCCAATGCCGACATCGAGCACACCGCCGCCCTCGAACTGCTGGCGTTGGTCATCGCGGCCGACGATCAGATTGACGACATCGAACGCGAAGCCATCAAGGCAATCACCGACGACTGGCGCGACGGCGATTTCACGTTCGACAAGTACCTCGGTCCGGCGATCGAGAAGGCGCGGCAGGCAATCGCCGACGACGCTGTGGTGGCGATGATCGACGACATCGACGGCCGCATCAGCAGCCGCGTGTTGCGCATGGCACTGTTCTCGGCCGCGCGCGAGGTCGCCCGCGTCGACCAAGACGTCACCCCGGCCGAGGGTTCCATCCTCGCCGAAGTCGCCGTTCGCTTCGGCTAGAGCGCCGCGCCTCGCGATGAGCGGCACCGATTTCGCGGTCGTCGTTGCCGCGGTCCTCGTCGGCGCTCTCGTGAAGAGCGTCACGGGTATGGGTTTGCCGCTCGTTGCGATCCCGATCATGACGATCTTCATGCCTACCGAGACTGCGGTCGCAGTGATCGCACTGCCGAACGTCGCCCAGAACCTGACGCTCGTCTACCGGTTTCGTGAGTGGCGATCGGCGGTTCGACTCCTACCGGCGTTCTGCGTTGCCGGCGTGCTCGGCGCGGTGGCTGGTGCCTTCGCGCTCGATGTGGTCGACGAGCGCGTGCTGCAGGTGGCGCTGCTCGTCATGGTTTCTGGATATTTGATCTCGGCGATGACGCACCCAGATCTCGCGATCACCGACCGTGCCGAACGCATCGGCACCGTTCCTGTTGGGGCCCTGGCCGGGTTGTTCCAAGGAGCGATCGGCATCTCGGGCCCGGTGGTGGGTACCTGGCATCACGGGCTGAAGCTGCATCGCGACGCGTTCGTGTTCTCCATCGCCACCGTGTTCACGCTCACCGGCGCGGCCCAAGCCATTGTGCTCGGAGCGCAAGGAAAGTACGCCGATCGCTGGGCCGCGATCGCGGTGGTGGCGGTGATCGTGTTGGTGACCGTGCCGGTCGGCTCGCGCCTGCGAACCCGCCTGCCGGTGGTGTGGTTCCACCGCCTGGTGCTGGTGCTGCTCGGCGTGTCGTGCATCAGCCTCGTTTTGGAACTCGCGAAGGGATAGTGCCAGGCACTATCCCTTCGCGGCGATCAGGTGGGTTCGAACTCGGCGTCGGCGCAGGCTGCTGCGAGGGCACCGAGGAACCGGTCGTTTTCGGCTGGGGTGCCGATGGTGACGCGGATGCCTTCGCCACTGAAGGGGCGCACGATCACACCGTTGCGTTCCATCGCCGATGCCAGCTCGTCGGTTGCCGGGCCGACACCCAACCACACGAAGTTGCCTTGGTGATTCGGGAACGTCCAACCTGCGGCCGCGAGCTCCACTTCCACCCGAGCGCGTTCGGCGAGGATCGCGTTGACCCCCACCGTGATCACATCAGGGTTGGCCAGAGCTGCCATCGCCCCGGCCTGCGCCAACGCGCTGACGGCGAACGGGAGCAGCGTTCGATCGACCGCCGCGATCAGGCGGGCGTCGCCGAGGGCGTACCCAACTCGCGCGCCGGCCAGCCCGTGGGCCTTCGAGAACGTTCGCGTGACGACCGCGTTCGGAAACTGGGGCAACAGCTCAGTCACCGGATCACCGAAGCCCGGGTCGAGGAACTCCCGGTAGGCCTCGTCGATGCACACGACGACGTCGGCTGGCACGCGCTCCAGCAGCGAACGAAGTTCCGGCACCGTCGTGGCGCTGCCGATCGGATTGTTCGGGGTGGCGAGAAACAGCAACTTGGTGCGCGGCGTGATCGCGTTGACCAACCCGTCGATGTCGAAACCGAGATCTGCATCGAGCGGCACGGGCACGGGCACGCCACCCATCAGCGCAGTGAACACGGGATACACCTCGAACGACCGCCAGGGGTACACCACTTCGTCGCCTGGTTCGAGGTACGTCATGCACAGCTGCTGCAGCAGTCCCGAGGAGCCGGCACCCACGGTGACCTGGTCGTCGTTCACTCCGACCGACGCTGCGATAGCGGACCGCAGCTCGCTGGCCCGGTGGTCGGCGTAACGATTCAGCCCCGCGGCCGCAGCCCGAATGGCCGCGACGATCGGGTCGACCGGCGGTGCCGGGTTCTCGTTCGACGCCAGCTTGATCGCGTTGGTGATGCCGTGCTCGGCCTCGGCCTGTTTGATGCCCTTTCCGGGACGATAGGCCGGCAACCCGGCCACCACCGCACGGGGCCGCCCGATGAATGCGTCGTTGTCTTCGGTCACGAGGGGGACGCTAGCTGCAGCCGGCCAAGCGCCACGCTGGTCAGCCGCAAGTCGCCCAGTTGCCCAGCGCCCAGTTGCCCCGGGGCCTAACGAGTTGGCGGTTCTCGCGGCGTCTGGAACAGGGTTCCCGACGTTGTCAGGGCTTGGATCTCGATTTCGGTGTAGCCGACTTCCGCCAACACTTCCCGACCGTGTTGACCGTGCAGGGGAGCTGGACGCCGCACCACTGCATCGGCTGACACGAACGGTGCCACGATCGGTGGTACCACCCGATACATGCCCGCTTCCGGGTGCTCGGCGAGATCGAGTTCGTCGATCATCTCCTCGAGCGTGGCGATCGGTGTGCACGGCACGCCAACCCGGGGCAGCACATCCATCCATTCCGCGGTGGTGCGGGTGGCGATGATTGCCGCAACGTCTTGGTACAGCTGCGGGCTGTGTTCCAACCGCGACGCGCGCGTCGCCAGGCGACCATCGACCGCAAGGTCCTCGCGGCCGGCAACGCGGAACAGC
This sequence comes from Ilumatobacter sp., assembly GCA_035512975.1. Taxonomy (GTDB): domain Bacteria; phylum Actinomycetota; class Acidimicrobiia; order Acidimicrobiales; family Ilumatobacteraceae; genus Ilumatobacter. The sequence goes on along the minus strand of DATKCX010000142.1, from coordinate 1,994 downwards.
GCTTCGTAGTGATGGCGCTCGTAGGGAAGCACGCTGATGTAGCCGTCTACGGTGGGTTGCGGTCGTCGGCCTGGGTCGAGTACCCGCGGGTAGCCAGCGTCGCCCACGGGAGGGTGCAGGATCCGGCCGGCTCCATGCTCCACCAGGACGAATGACCGAACCACCTCGGTCATTGCCATGGTGAGGTCGGCACCGTCACCGGTTCGCAAGCGATGGAACAACGCTGCGGTGATGGCTTGCGCCATTGCCATGCCCGACAACTTGTCAGCCATGATCGTCGGCGAAACGCTCACCGGTAGACCGGCCCGGCGCGCCAGATCGCCCATGCCGCTCGCGGCCTGCACGACGTCGTCGTATGCCGGGTCGTCAGCACGCGGCCCATCGGCCGGAAAGCCTGCAGCGGCGCAATACACGATGTCGGGCCGCATCGACTGAATGTCGCCGTAGGTCACCCCCGCACGCTGCCGGGAACCAGGGCGAAGATTGGTGACGAACGCGTCGGCCGTCGCGACCAACTGCTGCAGTACCGCATATCCGTCGGGCGACTTGATATCGAGCCCCACACTGCGCTTGTTCCTCATCAGGTTCAAGCTGACGCCAGACAACCCGGGAGACGACCCGGTGCCCATGGATCGGTTCGTGTCACCGTTGCGATCTTCGATGACGATCACGTCGGCACCCAGGTCGGCGAGGATCTGTGTGGCGTACGGACCCATCACCACCGACGTGAGATCGACGACCCTGATTCCTTCGAGTTGCAACGGCACGTCGTGACGATACGACCCGCGCCGGCCGAACTCCATGTACGTCCGCTCCAGTCTGGTACCAAAGCAGACCGACTGGTACCGTTCCAATGGTGCGTACCGCTATCACCGATCTGTTCGGCATCGACGTTCCCATCCTCGCGTTCACCCATTGTCGAGACGTCGTTGTCGCCGTGTCGAAGGCGGGCGGCATGGGAGTACTGGGTGCCGTCGGTCACAGCGACCGCCAACTCGAGATCGACCTCGATTGGATCGAGGCAGAACTGTCTGGCGGTCAGCCGTATGGCGTAGACCTCATCGTGCCAGCCAAGTACGCGGGTTCCGACGAGGGCGGCCTGCAGATGAGCGACCTCCAAGGGATGATTTCCAGCGAGCATCGGGAGTTCGTCGATGACATCTTGCGCCGTTATGACGTGCCGCAGATTCCCGAGTCTGAGGGCGGGGGTCTGGTGCAGTCGTCGGGCGGAGCCGCGCCGTTCTCGGCGTCGCGTGCCGATCCTCAGATCGAGATCGCACTGGCCCACCGTCCCTCGCTCGTGGTCAATGCACTCGGCCCGCCCCCAGCCCACATGATCGAACGGGTGAAGGCCGAGGGGCGCTTGGTGGGTGCGTTGGCAGGGGCGGCACAACATGCCGAGCGTCACGTGAACGCCGGGGTCGACGTGATCATCGCTCAGGGCGGCGAAGCTGGTGGCCACACCGGCGAGATCGGCACCATGGTGTTGATTCCCGAGATCGTCGACGCGGTGGGCAACATTCCGGTGCTCGGCGCGGGTGGTATCGGTCGGGGTCGTCAGATGGCTGCCGCCATGGCGCTCGGCGCGCAGGGCGTGTGGTGCGGTTCGGTGTGGCTCACCACCGACGAAGCCGAAACTCTTCCGGCCGTCAAGGAGAAGTTCCTCGCGGCTCGCTCGTCAGACACCATTCGGTCACGGTCACGCACCGGCAAGCATGCTCGTCAGTTGAAGTCGGCGTGGACCGAGGAGTGGGATCGTCCCGACACCCCCGACCCACTCGGCATGCCATTGCAGCCGATCTTGGTCGACCAGGCGATTCGGCGGATCGATCATGCGGCGCACAAGGCTGGTTCGGGTGCCGAGCAACTTGCGAACTACTTCGTCGGCCAGGTGGTGGGCCAGATGAACGAAGCCAAGCCAGCGGCGCGGGTGGTCTACGAGATGATCGAGGAGTTCATCGAGTCGGTAGAACGCCTGAACACCTGGATGACCG
>DATKCX010000141.1:0-2674 GCA_035512975.1 Ilumatobacter sp. | reverse complement strand
CACCGGCAGTTGGCCGTCGAACCCTCGCACGAGCATCGCTTGGTGCACGCGCTCACCACGCTCGTACGACCGGACGAACACGGCTCCGGCGGACGCAGCGATGGGACGGGCCTGCCACAGCCATCGCGGATCGTGGCAGCGGGCCGTCATCGAGCGGCGCATCCGGGTGAGCTGATCGACCACCACGTCGAGGTATCGGAACATGAACGCGATGATCGACACCATCACCGCCGGGAAGCGGAGCCGGCTGAGACCGTGCACGATGTCGGGGATCGGCGTCGTGGCCGACAACACGATGCTGGCCGTGGTGCCGATGAGCGCTTTGACGACGATGTTCCAGGTGCTCCACAGCCCCTCGGTCGACAACGACGCGCCGAGCACGTCGACCTGCTCACCGCCCGCCACAAATGGGATGAACACGGCGAACGCGACGAACGGCACGACCGCTGAGAGGCGGGTCACGAGCACCCGCAACGGGATGCGTGCCGCCGCCACGATCGCGACGAGCAACGCGGCGTCGACGCCGAATGCCCAGACGGCGCGGCGCGGGGTGAGCGCAACCACGACGACGAACAGCACCAACCCGGCCACTTTGGCATCTGGCGAGAGGCGATGCACCGGCGTGCTGCCGGGCACATGGAGGTGATGGTGGTCGCCGGCGTGGCCGTTGGCCATGGCGCTAGGCCTGGGTCAATCGGGTTCGGGGCCGACGGGCGGCGCTGATCAGCCCGAGGCCCACCACCAGCGTCAGCACGACGCCGCACACTCCGGCCACGGCCAGGCTGACGTTCTCGTTGCCGATGCCGCTGGTGGCGTAGTCGGAGAACAGACTGCCGTCGAACGCGTGATCTCGCCCGCTGTCGATGAACCCCTCGTCGACGGCGACCCGCTCCAGCCCGTCGGGCGAACTCCCGGCGAACTGGCTGACCACGACGGCGAAGAAGATCGCGGTGAGCAACCCGCCGAGGGCGAACGCCCGCGCCCCGATGCGGCGACGGTCGGCGAGTTGGGCGATGGAGAGATCGGCGGCACCGGCCACCAAATCGGGACGGGCGGCCAGCACGGCTCCGACCGCCAGCCCGCTGATGACGGCCTCGCCGATGCCGATCAGCAGGTGTACGCCAACCATCGCACCGAACACGGTGTCGAACGGCACGGGCGCGCTGGCACCAAACAGCCACTGCAGTGAGAACGCCACCGCGGCGAGCACCACGGTCAAGCCGCTGGCGAGTGCGGTCGCGCCGATGACCCCGGAGGTGTTCTTCGGGAGGACCTTGCGGAACAGTTGGAACAGTGCCCAGCCGCCGAACGCCGGGATGATCGCCATGTTGAGGGTGTTGTAGCCGAGTGCGGTGAGGCCGCCGTCGGCGAACACGAGCGCTTGCACGATGACCACGACGGTCACGACGAGCGCACCGGCCGACGGACCGAGCAGGATCGCGGCGAGTGAACCTCCCAGCAGGTGGCCGGTGGTGCCGGAGGCGACCGGAAAGTTGAACATTTGCGCCGCGAAGATGAACGCGGCCGCGATGCCGGCCAGCGGGACCTGCTTGTCGCTCAGCTCGCGATTGGTCACGCGCAGCGTGAACGCCACGGCAGCGAACGCGATGATCGCAGTGGCAATGGCCACATCCGGCTCCAGGAATCCGTCCGGAGCGTGCAAGCCGATCATGAGGTGGACCGTACGACAGGGAGCCACCTTTTTGCAAGCCAGTCGCAATAAGTGGCCAAGAGTATATGCGAGGCGACGAATGCCCGCGCTCGATTCGTGGAGGGCCGAGTCCGTACGCTGCGGAGATGGACCTCGAGGTGGCATTGCGAAGCCAGGATCATCGGGTGACTCGACCTCGCCAGGTGGTGTGGGACGTGTTGACCGATGCCCACGGGCACCTGAGCGCCCAGGAGATCGCCGACGAGGTGAGTGCTCGTGAGCCGGGGATCAACGTCTCGTCGGTGTACCGCACGCTGACCTTGTTCGCCGAGCTGGAACTCGTGCGCGAATCGCGCCGCGCCGACGGCGGCTCGAGCTGGGAGCCTTCACACGGCGACGACGTGATTCATCTCGTTTGCTCCAGTTGCGGGGTGGTGCGCCACCACGCCTCGCCGCTCGTCAACGAACTTCGCCACGAGGTAGCACACGTTCCCGGCTTCCATGTGGCCGGTCTCGACGTGGCAGCCAACGGTGTGTGCGAGCGGTGCGAGTCGTAGCGGTGACCTGACTGGGTTTCAGCTCAGATGCTTGAGGTAGATGCCGATTTCGGCGTTCATCGACTCGGGCACGTCGTAGGTGGTGCGGTCGGTGACGGCATCCCAGTTGGCGGCGATCGACTCGGGTGACAGATCTTTGTCGGTGAAGCCGGGACCCTCGGCGATGAAGATCTCTGCGACACGTCCGCCTGCCACCGAGAAGAGTCGACCCGTGGCTTCGCAGCTCTCGTGGGCCAGGTAGGTCACCACCGGTGAGACGTACCGTGCTTCGAGCGAGTCGCCGATCTTGCCGAGGATGTCTTCGGTCATGCGGGTCTTCGCCACAGGAGCGATGGCGTTGGCGCGGATGTTGTACTTCGCACCTTCTTGGGCGAGCACACGGGTGAAGCCAACCAGGCCCATCTTGGCCGCGCCGTAGTTCGCCTGCCCGAAGTTGCCGAACACGCCGGCACCCGAGGCCGTGCTG
>DATKCX010000140.1:0-7448 GCA_035512975.1 Ilumatobacter sp. | reverse complement strand
CCGACGTCGAGTCTGCTGGCGCACCGGCGCGGGGATCGGCACCGCCGACAGCAGCGCGACCGTGTACGGGTGAGCCGGTTCGCTGAACAGCGACGTCGAGGTCGACACCTCGACGATCTGCCCGCAGTACATCACAATCGTGCGATCGGCGATCTGGCGGACGACTGCGAGGTCGTGAGCGATGAACAGGATCGCGACTCCGAGGTCGGTGCGCAGCCGTTGGAGGAGCCGAACGATCTGACGCTGGGTGGACACGTCGAGAGCTGAGACGGCCTCGTCGCAGACGATGAGTTTCGGGTTGCTCCCGAGCGCCCTCGCGATCGCGACGCGTTGCCGTTGTCCTCCAGAGAATTCGGCCGGATATCGGTCGAGGTGTACCTCACCGAGACCGACCTGGACCAGCAGCTCCAGCGCTCGATCACGCCGCTGCTGGCGAGTGCGAGTCGTGCCGTCAAGTGCGATGGCTTCGGACAGGAGGGCGGCGACGGTCATCGAGGGATCGAGTGAAGAATACGGATCCTGGAACACCATCTGCGCGTGACGTCGGTGGTGGCGCAACTGGCGTTCGCTCATCGACGTGATGTCGACGCCGTGGAGGGTGATGGTTCCGTCTCCGCTGGTCGGGATCAGACGCAACAGGGCGCGAGCGGTCGTCGACTTGCCGGAGCCGGACTCGCCAACGAGGCCCACGATTTCACCGGGAGCGATCGAGAAGCTGATTCGATCGACGACGCCGACCTGTCGCGACTTCCAACCTCGGCCCCGGACCGAGAACGAGACGCTCATGTTGTTGACATCGAGCACGCTGTTCATCGTCAGCTCCTTCCGGTCAGCGTGAGTTCATCGGCACGAAGACACCGCACTCGACGGCCGTCCGCTGTGGAGAGGAGTTGCGGGATCGATTGGTGGCAGCCCTCCACCACGTGCACACATCGAGGGGCGAAGCGGCATGCCGGTGGAAAGGCTGTCGGATTGGGTGGGACGCCGGGCATCGCCCGATCGTCGTCGTCGGCGAGATCTTCGTCCAGCGACGGCACTGCGTGGAGCAACGCCGCCGTGTACGGGTGCTGTGGCGACTCGAAGAGCCTGAAGACGTCGGCCGACTCGATGACTTCCGCGGCGTACATCACGGTGACGTTGTCGGCGACTTCGGCGACGACGCCGAAGTCGTGAGTAATGAACATCACCGAAGTTCCCCGATCGCGGCTGAGCCTGCGGATCAGCTCCACGATCTGGGCCTGGATGGTGACGTCGAGCGCGGTGGTCGGTTCGTCGGCAATCAGCAGATCGGGTTCGCAGGCGAGCGCCATCGCGATCATCACTCGTTGGCGCATGCCGCCCGAGAACTCGTGCGGGTAAGCCTCGGCTCGGCGGGCGGCCTGCGGGATGCCGACCTCGTCGAGCAGCTCGATCGCCCGCGCCGACGCCGCACGTCGTCCGCTACCGACGTGGTGCCGTACCGATTCGGCAATCTGGTCGCCGACGGTGAACGCCGGGTTGAGACTGGTCATCGGCTCCTGGAAGACCATTGCGATCTCTCGGCCCTGGAGGTTGCGCATCTCCTTTCGGTTGAGGGTCGTGAGGTCACGCCCTCGGAATCGGATCTCACCGCTGGAGACTCGCGCCGTTCGCTCTGGGAGCAGGCCCATGATCGCCAGCGCGGTGACGCTCTTGCCGCTGCCCGACTCTCCGACGACTGCGTGGACCTCGCCCTGCTCGATGGCGATGTCGACATTCTGGACCACGGCAAGGGACCCGCCCCGGGTCGCGAACTCGACGGTCAGGTTGCGGACTTCGAGCACTGGCTCTCCGACGCTGCGGGCTACGTCGAGCGGTGTTGGTACCTCGGTGGCGGGGTTCATCGGCTGATCTTCCCGCGGGCCTCGCGACCCACGCTGTCCTTGATGCCGTCACCGATCAGGTTCAGGCAGACGACGCAGACGACGACGCAGAGACCGGGCCACACGATGAGGAGCGGCGAGTTGGTCGTGTAACGGATCGAGCCAGCCAGCATCGTGCCCCAACTGGAGTCAGGGGGCACAGCGCCAAGGCCGACGTAACTGAGTCCGGCCTCGACGATCATGGCGACGCCAGCAAGCACCGTCGTCATCACGATCAGCGGCGAGAGAACATGGGGAACGACGTGTCGGCGCAAGATGGTGGAGCGTCGCAACCCCATGCTGCGTGCCGCTTCGACGAATGTCTCCTCCCGAACGCTGAGTGTGGCGTCCCGCGTCATCCGCGCGAAGCGGGGCGCGAACACGACGCCGACTGCGATCATCGCGTTGGTCAACCCGGGGCCGAGTGAGGCGACGACGGCGATCGCGAGGATGATCGGTGGGAACGCCATGAGCGCTTCGATCACCCGCATCACGCACCAGTCCACCTTGCCGCCGATGTAACCGGCGAGCAGCCCTGGCAGGAACCCGATCAGCAGCCCGACGCCCACCGCCTCCACGGACGCGAGCAGCGAGAAGCGGGCACCGTAGATCAATCGGCTGAGGACGTCACGACCGAGATGGTCGGTACCGAGCAGGTGACCGTCGCTGCCCGGGCCCTTGAGGATGTTGCGAAGGTTCTGAGCGTTAGGCGGATGGGGCGCAAGGCTCGATGCGAACACGGCTGCGATGACGATCAGCGCGAGCAGGGTCAACGCTGCCATCGCCACCCGCTGTTCGGCGAACCTGCGCACGAACGAGCGCCGCGCCGCTGTCTTCGGGCGGGTCGCGGCGGGCGCGTCGCCTGTCGGAATCTCGACCGTGGTCATGACATTCTCACCTTCGGGTTGAGATACATCTGCATCATGTCGACCATCAGGTTGACAAGGATCGCGGTGATCGTCGTGAGCAGTGCGATGCCCTGGATGATGGGGATGTCACGCGACGAGACCGCCTCGATCGCCGTGGTGCCGAGTCCGGCAATGCCGAACACGCGTTCGACGATCACGGTGCCGCCAAGCAACACCGTCGCCTGCAGACCGACCGTGGTCACGACGGGGGACGCGGCGTTCTTGAGCGCGTGCTTGCCAACCAGAACTCGGGCGGGCAAACCCTTCATCCGGGCGGTTCGCATATAGTCCATCTCGAGCACGTTCCCGAGCGACGCCCGGGTCTGTCGACAGATCTCGGCGGCAGACGCCGAACCGAGCGCGAGCGCCGGCAAGGTGATGTGGCGAAGGAATTCAATCGGATTCTCGGTGATGCCGACATAGCCGGTGGCTGGGAGCCAACCGAGATTGACCGCAAAAATCGTCACGAGGAGCAGGCCGAGCCAGAAGTTCGGCATCGCCACGCCGACCGAGGCACCGACGACCGCAAATCGGTCGCGAGCGCTTCCAATCTTCGTGCCGGCGAGCACACCGAGCGAGGTCCCGACCAGCACCCCAACCGCCAGCCCCGCGACGCCGAGCGAGATCGTCGCCGGACCGCGACTGACGATGGTGTCCCCAACCGACCGGCCGGTCGTCAACGAAACCCCGAGGTCACCCGTCGCCACATTTCCCAGCCAGGTGAAGAACTGGACGAAGAACGGCCGGTCTAGTCCCAATTCGTTGCGGATCCTGCCAATTTCGGCAGCCGTCGCGCCGTCACCGGCAATCGTCGCAGCGGCGTCGCCCGGGATGAGATACGTGATGCTGAAGATCATCAATGCCACGAGCAGCATCATCGGTAGCAGAGCGATCAACCGGCGAACGATTGTCTGGAGTCTCATCGGAACCTTTCGGATGAAGGGCCGATCAGCGCCGGCCCCTCGCAGGGCCGACGCCGACCAGTGACGCTACGAGGCTGCGATTCCCGAGCCGCGCAGTTGAGGCACTGCATGCACATTGCCAAGGAAGTCGGTGACTTCGGCGACCGCGACGACCGGGCGCTCAGGATGGGCGATGACTGCGACCAACGAGAGTTCGTCGACCGCGACCGCGAGTTCTTCGAAGATCGCGATGCGGGCCGCCGGATCCGTCTCGTTCTCGGCATCGTCGAGCAGCGACACGACCTCCGCCGGTGCCTCACCGGGGAACCACACCGAATCAGGACCGAAGACCGCGTTGTACGTAAGCCATGGGTCTGCTGAACCGGGGAAGAAGTTCATGTACAAGTCCCAGTTCCCCGCAATCAGTTCGTCGGCCACTTGAGCGCGCTCGACGCTGCGGATCTCGACGTTGATACCGACTTCACCGAGCATGGCCTGGAGCGCTTCTTGATAGCCGGTGATCGTCGGAATCGCCGCGCCGAGAAAGACCAGGGTCTTCCCGGCCAGACCGGACGACGACGCCAACTCGCGTGCGGCATCCGGGTCGAAGGTGGCGACCACGTCGGCGTTCGAGCCGGGTTCGCTCGGCGGCAGTATCTGCGACGAAGCGGTGCCGTAGCCGAAGTCGAGTCCTTCGACCAACGCCTCGCGATCGATGGCGAGGCTGATCGCCCGCCGTGCGTCAGGGTCTGACAGGCCGCCAAGGGTGTTGATGTTGATCAACCACATGTTGTTGGCGGGCTTGGCCAGCACCTGCATCCCCGCAGCCTCGGCATCCTCGATGAGGTTCGGGTCCATGTTCGCCGCATGGGCGTCGCCGGACTTCAACTGATTGAGCCGTTGGCCGGCGTCGGCGTTGGTGATGATCTTCAGTTCGGCGGCGCCCGCTTGATCGGGATTCCATGCACCGTCGTAGCGAGCATAGACGGCTTCGACACCGGGCTCGCTCTTGACCAAGGTGTACGGGCCGGTTCCGACAGCAGTGGTGGTGAGGTCACTGTCGAGTACCGCTGGGCTCACCATCATGCCGGGGTAACCCGTCAGCGCGGCTACCAGTGCACCGGCACCACTCTGGAGAACGAGCCGAACCGTTTGAGCATCCACCACTTCGACGCTTGCAACCGATGCCAGGAACGACTTCTGGGTTCCACCATCGAGGCTCATCTGCCGATCGAGGTTGGCCTTCACGGCATCAGCGTCGAACGGTGTGCCGTCGTGGAACGCGACCCCAGTGCGCAAGGTGATCAGCAACGAGTCGTCTTCGAATTCCCAATCGGTCGCGAGGCCCGGACCGATATTTCCGTCTTCCCCGCGGACCATCAGCGTGTCATAGACCGGACGCATGTATGCGAGGTCAAACGGGGTGTTGGTCTTGGCCGGATCCATAGTACCGTTCGGGACGGCGTACGTGAAGATGAGTGTGGCGTCGGGGTCCGACTCACGATCATCGGTGTCCATGGACGACGAGGACGTGTCCTCGGTCGCCGTCTCGACCGTGGTGGTCACACCGGATTCGGTGTCGACCGTGGCATCCTCACTCGTCGCCGTCTCGGCCGTCTCGGCCGTCCCGGCCGTCGTGGTGTCGTCGGTCGACTGATCGGTGGGTGCCGTTGAAGAAGCGACCACCGGTGCGTTTGTGTCCGCTACGGAATCACTGTCGCTGCCGCACGCGGCGGCGGCCAATCCGCAAGCCGCGATCGCGGCCATCAGGCGACGGCGGTGCGTCGGTCGGAATGTCGATTTCATTGATTTCCCCCTTGTTGACGTTTGATTGTGTGTCGGCGTCATCGACGCCTGTATCCGGCGCCTCGACCCGTTAGACGGGTTCGAAGCGGAGGTCTCTGCGACCATCGATGTCGACGAATCGGCCAACGACCCGCTGGCCGATGAGCGCCGATTCGTTCGCACCGACCGTTGCCAGGCGGGCAACCAGACGCACCCCAGGGGCACCGGCCAGCTCGACCAAGACGGTGGTCAACGGCACGTCCGCCGGCCCTGCTCCCGGCAGGAACGGGTGACGCACCGTGGTGAACGTGAAGATGGTGCCATCGGCTGGAACAGCGGTCCAGCTCAACTCGCCGCCGCACGAGTGCGGCACACCATCGAGTGGATACCACTGCCACTCGGCGCAGCGTTGGCACTGCGGCAGACGGAGCTCACCGGCGGCGATCCCGTCCCAGAACGGGCGGGTGAACTCGTTGAGTGGCGGGGTGAATCCGTTGTCGATCGTGCTGCTCATCAGCGATCTCCTGTCAAGACCATCGTCGCGTGGTCCATCGCACCAAGGCCCGTGACAACGGCGACTTCAGCGCCTGGCACTTGAGCCTCGCCGCGTTCACCACGGAGCTGACGCACCGCCTCCACCACGTGTCCGGCACCGACGGTGTAGGAATGCGACAGCAATCCGCCATGGGTGTTGACGGGCAATGCTCCGCCCGGTGCGATCGCGCCGCTGGCGCAGAAGGCGGCCCCGTCGCCCTTGGTGGCGAAGCCGAGATCTTCCAACTGGAGAATGACCGACATCGTGAAGCAGTCATAGATCTCGGCAATGTCGACATCGGCCGGACCGAGACCTGCAGCGGCGAATGCGCGCGGACCGGAAACCGCTGACGCCATCTCGAGGTATTGCGGACTCTGGCTGAAGTAGTCGGCCTCGCTCACCGGCTTGGTGCCGAAGCCGACGCCGGCGACCCGGATCGGGGCCTTGGCGGTGTCGCGCGCCCGATCATCGCGGGTCAGCACTACGGCTGCCGCGGCATCGTTGATCAAGCAGCAATCCAATCGGCGCAGGGGGTCGGCGACCACCCGATCGGCGAGATACCCCTCCATGTCGAGCGGCTCCCGACGCAAGGCGTTCGGCGTGAGCGCAGCCCACGCTCGGGTCGACACCGGCACCGACCCGAGCTGTTCGTCGGTGAGCCCGAACTGGTGCCGATAGCGCTGGGCCAGCGCTGCGAAGTACACCGGCTGTCCGAAGAAGCCGAACGGCATCTCGAACGAGGCTTTGGCGGGATCTTCCGCGTGGACTGTGTACGGGCCCCCGGCAGTGGAGCTGAGGCTCAACCCGTAATAGCTGACCACCACATCGGCGACTCCTGCGTCGAGCGCCAACTGTGCCTGCTGGATCGCGCCGATCACGCCCGATCCAGCGATCGAACAATGCGCGCTGAAACGGCGGTCGGTCGCCCCGATCGCTCGGGCGACTTCGTCGGGGCGGGCCAAACGCATCATTGACTGCGCCTCGCTGGTGAAGCCGTCGACCTCGGACGGGTCGATTCCTGCGTCATCGAGCGCGCGTCGGACGGCCTCTACGACCAGTCCCAGAACGGGTCGGTCGTCGCGCCACACCGGCTCGATTTCTCCGACACCCACGATCGATACAGCCATGTCACATCCTCGCTTGGGTGCGCCCCCACGAACGATCCACGATCGGTCAGCGCAATTCGCTTACTGATTCAACTACATGAAATCTAGGCTGTCAAGGCAATCCCTTTGTTCCACATATTTCGATGTCGAATTCAGTTGATTGTGATGTTGGCGAGTGGGTGATCGGCCGATGCGGCGCCGACGAGGTGCTGATGGCACTCAACTTCACCCCACACGAAATCGATACTTGCGTGAACGGCGAATCATCTGACCGCCTCCGATGATCACCACGTTCGACGCTGCGTTCGAGAATCCGCCGAAATCGTTTATTT
>DATKCX010000139.1:0-6111 GCA_035512975.1 Ilumatobacter sp. | reverse complement strand
CGGCGGTGACCACGTAGACGTACGTCGCGCCGTGCCAGATCGTTGCACCGAAGATCACCATGCCGATCACGAGCGGCATGTGTACGAGATCGAGGATCATCCCGGCGTACCAGTAGCCGATGGTGCCGCGCTTCGCGGGCGCAGTCACCGGTGCCGGCACTGGATTCTCCCTCACAACCACACCGGCAGGCTACGAGCCAACGGCCGACGGCGTCGACGGGCGACTCGGCGGGTGACCGTGTTGCCGGGCGACGGCTGCAGCCGAACCTAAGGCGCTGTATACGCCCAGCTCGCGTACATGAACATGTCGACGTTCTCGAGCCCGGATGGAAAGATGCTGACCCTGAACCCTCGAGTCTGCAGATATCCAATTTTCGCTTGCACACTCGCCAAGCCCCCCTGGCTGAAGATGTAGAGGCAGACCTTTCCGGGTGGTGCCGTCGGGTTGGGCCCCGTTCCCGTGCACGTCGAGTCGGCGTAGGCGCCGGCAGCCAAGAAATGCGGTGCGAACTTGACGCTCGTGGGCGCAGCGGGAGCGACGGCACCGAACGGCACCAGGAGTTCGTCGGAAACGCCGTTGCCCGGCGAGTGCGAGTCGAAGATGATCTCGCCGATCAGCGTTTGCCCGCTCGGGATCGTGTCCCACGAGCTCAGCCCGCGAGGCCCGGTTGCGCCGGTCGTACCAGTTGCACCGGCTGGGCCTTCCGGGCCGGTGGCTCCCTGCGGCCCGGGCGTTCCGACCCCACCGCTTTGGTAGTAGCCGACGATGTCGACCAACACGTGCGTTGTGGCGGTCGGGTCGGTGCCGTGGAACCACAGCGCGATCGCGCCAATGCCCTCACCGCTGGTGGGCACTTCCACCGTGACCGAGTTCGGAACGATCGCACCCGCGGTGGTGAAGTTCACGTTCGTCGTGGTCGGCTCGCCAGTGGCATTGCCGGGTCGCACCGACAGATAGCCCGGGGTGCTCGGGCCGACCACGGTGACGTTGGCCACGATCCCCGTGACGCCGTCGGGTACCGGAGCATCGTTCGCGATCACGTCACCGGTCTGCACCACAGGAATCGTGCCGGTGACGTCGAGCAGGCGTTGCTGGTCGGAGGTGAAGGGGCCTGACAGGCCAGCGTCGATTCGAGTGTCGAGCACGCGGGCCGGCGCGATCGGTACGAAGACCGACGGCGTTCCCGCTGCACGAACGGTGTACAACCCGCCAGCCCCCAGCGTGACTGCGACTGCAGCCCCGATCGCAGCCCACCGCGATCGCCACGCCTTCGGGCGCTGCTCGATGACCGGATCCACAGGATTCAGGAGTCGTTCTGGTGTCAAGGTGTCCACGTGCACGGACGCACGGTAACGATCGCCGTTGAATGAAGTCAATCGGCAGACCCCAACAGTACGAAGCGCCCGAAACTGATTCCGGTGCCCTGATACTTCGCCGCCAAGATACGGGGTTCTGACGGGTAGCAGTGCCCTTTGAGTCGCGGGTCGTGATCGCCAAGATGGCTACATGACGAACATGGCCCAACCGGTGCGCCGCTTGGCGAACTCACCCAACACAACGAGGCAGCCTGACACGAGTGACCATAGGCAATGACCATAGACATCCATGCGAAGTCTGGGATACCCTTCAGTGCATGGCGACACAGATTCAGGCAAGCGAGTTCAAAGCCACATGCTTGGCGTTGCTCGATCAGGTCGCCACCACCGGTGAGGAAATCGTGATCACCAAGCGCGGACGACCTCTCGCACGACTTGTACCCATCGACGATGGAGCGTCGCTACTCGGCTCGGTCATTTTTCACGTCTCCGAGGTCGAGTTGTTCGGCGTTGAAGAACCATGGGAAGCCGATGTGGCCGGCGACCCAGCATGACGGATACGGCATGAACGACCCAGCATGACCAGCCCAGCATGACCGGTGAGGTTGTCCTCGACACCCATGTGGTGCTGTGGTGGCTGGCGGCACCGGAACGAGTGTCTGCCGCGGCCGACGTCGCCATTCAGGAAGCAACCAGCATCACCATCAGCGCCATCAGCATGTGGGAAGTGGCGATGCTCGTGAACAAGGGGCGCATCGAACTCGATCGACCAGTCGTCGCCTGGATGCGAGCGCTCAGTGGGGTTCCACGTGTTCGAGTGCTGCCGCTGTCTGGCGAGTCGGCGTGCCGAGCAGCCGACCTCGCCGATCTGCACGGCGACCCAGCCGATCGCATGATCGTGGCGACGGCGCTCGAGGTTCGAGGCGATCTGGTCACCAAAGATGCTCGCCTGCTCGATTGGGCGGGCCCGCGTTCAGACATCAACGCGATCTGGTGACGGCGGAGGGCTACCCGACCAGTTCCGCGATGATGGGGGCGAACTGGCCGATCTGATCGTGGGGGATCACCCAGTACGTGATGCCGAGCGTGTCGGCGAAGTGGCGAATCTTCGCGACGATCTCGTCGGCGCTGCCGATCAGGTTGTGAGGGCTCGCGAGCAAATCGGCGATGCCGAGGCCCATCCGTCCGGCGAGTTGCTCCAGCAGTTGCGCTGCCGCGGGAGCGTCGCCGATCACCGCGGCCACGTGCACTCGGCATTGCAACTCGACGTCGCGCCCCGCAGCAGCGGCCGCCGCGGTTGCCCAGTTCACGCGTTGCTCGGTGAGTTCGGCCGTGCCAGTGCTCGACGACGACACGCCCGCCTGGCCGGAGGCAAAGTTCAGGTTGATGCCGACGATGTCTGCGTGCCGGCCGGCATAGGTGAGCACCCGCTCACCGCCGCCACCAACACAGATGGGGATGGTCGACCGGGTGAGCGATGGCAGACCGACGACGTCGGTGACGCGGTAGTGCTCCGACTCGAACGAGAACGGCTCACCGCTCCACATGCCGCGCAAGATCGTCACGGCGTCGGCCATGCGACTGATCCGCGTCGAGGCAACGGCTTTGGGAATACCCATCTGGTCGTAGTCGTCGTCGGCCCAGCCAGCGCCGATTCCGAGCTCCACTCGGCCACCGCTGAGCACGTCGAGCGTCGCCGCTTCCTTGGCCAACATCACCGGGTGACGAAAGTCGTTGGCCAACACGAGCGTGCCGAGCAACATCGTCTCGCTCGCCTCTGCCGCCACCGTGAGCGCCGGGAACGGCGAAAGGTTGGAAGCCAGGTGATCGTTCACGGTGAAACTCGTGAACCCTGCCGCCTCGGCCCGACCGACCACGTCGGCGATCTCCGCGGCGCTCGTGAGGGAGGCACCTCCGGCGACACCGAACCGGATCGGGTACGTCACGGCAACGTGGCGAGCAGGTCGCTGACGTGGCGCACCACGTCGGCGGCGGCGACGTCCGAGCGATCGCCGGAGCGGCGGTTCTTCACTTCGAACTCCGCGCCGCCCGCGTTGGCCACGCCACGTCCAGCGACCACGATCACCGGCACGCCGATCAGTTCGGCGTCCTTGAAGCGAACGCCGGGGGAGACGCCTTCGCGGTCGTCGAAGAGCACTCGGAGTCCGGCGGCTTCGAACTGTGTGGCCAACGATTCCGCCGCGTCGCGTTGTGGGCCGCCTTCTTTGCCGGCGATCACCAAGTGCACGTCGGCCGGGGCCACCTCGCGGGTCCAGATCAAACCCGACTCGTCGTGGTTGGTCTCGGCCAGGCACGCGACAGCACGTGATACGCCGATGCCGTACGACCCCATGGTGACCGTGACGAGCTTGCCGTTCTCGTCTTGTACCTTCAGGCCGAGCGCTTCGGCGTACAGACGCCCGAGCTGGAAGATGTGTCCGATCTCGATGCCGCGGGCGATTTCGAGGTCGGAGCCACACGTGGGGCACGCGTCGCCGGCGCGCACTTCGGCGGCTTCGATGGTGCCGTCGGGGGTGAAGTCGCGCCCTGCGGTGAGATCGACGATGTGTTGCCCCGTCACGTTGTTGCCGGTGGCCCAGCGGGTACCGGCCACCACCCGCGGGTCGACGAGGTAACGCACTCCCGCCGCGTTCGTGGCACCCAGCGCAGCTGGCCCGATGTACCCCTTCACCAACAGGGGATTGGCGGCGAAGTCGGCTTCTTCGAACGGCTCGACTTCGGCTGGTGACACCTGTGCTTCGAGTCGTTTCGGGTCGACCTCGCGATCGCCCGGCACGCCGACCGCCAGCACCTCCGAGGTGCCGTCAGGGTGGCGCAACTTCACGATCACGTTCTTCAACGTGTCGCCTGCGGTCCACGCCCGGTCGGGCTTCGGGAAGGCCTCGTTCAAGAAGTCGACGAGCGTGGCGATGGTGGGCGTGCCAGGTGTGTCGATGGCCGTTGCGGCCGGTGCATCCGCGACGTCGATCGCTGGAGGGGCCGGAACCTGCACGGCTTCGGTGTTGGCTGCGTAGCCGCAGCTCTGACAGCGCACGAACGAGTCTTCGCCCACGTCGATAGGCGAGAGGAACTCCTCGCTGGCCGAACCGCCCATCGCGCCAGACATGGCCGACACGATGACGAACGGCAGGCCGAGTCGCTCGAAGGTCTTGATGTACGCGTGGCGGTGACGTTGATACGACGCCTCGAGACCTGCGTCGTCGATGTCGAAGCTGTACGAATCCTTCATGACGAACTCGCGGCCGCGGAGCAGGCCGGCGCGCGGCCGTGCCTCGTCGCGGTACTTCGTCTGGATCTGGTAGAGCGACACCGGCAGGTCCTTGTACGACCCGTACAGGTCGTTCACGAGCAGGGTGAACATCTCCTCGTGCGTGGGTGCCAACAGGTACTCGGCGTCTTTCCGGTCACGGAGCCGGAACATGTTCGGGCCGTAATCGGTCCAACGATTGGTCGCCTCATACGGCTCGCGGGGGAGCAAAGCGGGGAAGTGCACTTCCTGAAAGCCAGCGGCGTCCATCTCTTCGCGGACGATTCGTTCCACGTTGCGGAACACGATCCATCCGAGCGGCAACCACGTGTACCCACCAGGGGCGGCTCGCCGGATGAAACCGCCACGCACGAGCAACCGGTGCGACGCCACCTCGGCGTCGGAAGGGTCGTCGCGTAACGTCCGGAGGAAGAGGTGAGACATGCGCAGCACGCAAGAAACCTACCGCTGCTCGGCCAGTCGCATCCCCCAGCGAAGGGATAGTGCCTGGCACTATCCCTTCGGATGAAGATACCCGACGCATTCCGGCCCATCGGACTTGGCCACAGCAGGTCTATACTGCCGTACTGCTAATTGGTGACAACCGAGAAGGCGTGGGCTCAGGCCCACGCCTTGTTTTATGAAAGGAGGCAATCGACATGGCTGATTCACCCGCTCTCAAACGTGTGCGCAAGATCGTCGAACCCATCGCCTCCGATCTGGCGTTGCACCTCTACGACATCGAGCAACGCGGCGGAACACTGCGAATCACGCTCGACACGCTCCCCGGTTCACCGGGCAGCGTCGACCTCGCCCAACTCGCGCTCGCCACTCGGCTGATCTCGCGCGAGTTCGACCACGACGACCCGATGCCTGGCAAGTACACCCTCGAGGTGTCGAGCCCCGGAGTGGAACGCAACCTTCGCCTGCCCGAACACTTTCGGCGCGAGATCGGCAAGTTGATCACCGTGCGGCTGGCCAACGTGGAAGCGACGGAACGGCGTCTCGAAGGCGAACTCATCGCCGCCGACGACTCCACGATCACGTTGCGCATCGCGGCCACGAAGAAGTCTCCAGAGGTCGACCGCGTGGTCGACATCGCTGGCATCGATCGCGCCAAGACGGTGTTCGTGTGGGGCACTGCGCCCAAGCCGGGCAAAAAGGGTGCCAAGCCAGCTACCGGCAATCCAGCTACCGGCAAGCCAGCTGCCGGTGCCGCCAGTCCCGTTGTCGACGCACCACTGGTGCACGACGAACTCGACGAAGGCATGTTCGACGATCTCGAAGACGATGACGATGACGATGACGACGACTTCGACAGCGACTTCGACAGCGACGACGCTGACGACGACGCCGACGCTGAAACCGACGAAACCGACGAAACCGACGACGACGAAAGCAAGGAGCCATCGTGAGCAATCTCGATATGACCGAGGCGATTCGAATGCTCGCCCAGGAGAAGGGCCTGACCGAGGAGGCGTTGCTGCACGTCCTCGTCGACGCCCTCGCCAGCGCGTACAAGCGCC
>DATKCX010000138.1:0-4341 GCA_035512975.1 Ilumatobacter sp. | reverse complement strand
GTGTTCACGCTCGAGCAGCGCAATCGGGGTGCTGATTCCACCAACGGGTTCGCGCCGTCGGGTTGGCGCAACCTGCGAACCCATGGTCAACGTCGGTCGTTGCTGGTGGAGGGCACCGTCGAGCACATCGAGCATGTCGAGTACGTCATGCGCGGTGCCTGCGCCGACGTCCTACTCGGCGCTCCGCCACAGCCAGACTCCAACGGTGTGCTGTCGCCCGACGACCGGCGCGTCGCAGTAGTGCGGCTGCTCTCCCGCGCTCTCGATCGTCAAGTGCTCGAACTCGACGGCGTGCGGCACGACGTCGCGATCACGCTCACCGCCGAGGGCCTCGTCACGTCGTCTTCGGCCGGCGCGTTGGGGTGGGAGGAGTCCCCTCGTTTCGACGAGCACCATCTGGCAGCCGCAGGTGGAGGCCCAGTGTGCCCTCTGCCGGGTACCGTCATCGCGGTCCACGTCGAAGCCGGTCAATCGGTCGTCGAAGGGCAGCTGTTGATGGTGGTGGAAGCGATGAAGATGGAGCACCAGATCACCGCCGCGGCCGACGCCACCGTCACCGAGGTGCGATTCGCCGTCGGTGACCGGGTTGACCAAGGCGACCTACTCGTCGCGCTCGACAGCGAAAGTGGATGACGGGCATGGGTGAGAGCTCGACGGCACCGATCCGAATCGCGAACTGCTCGGGCTTCTTCGGCGACCGCATCAGCGGGGCCGCTGAGATGGTGAACGACGGCCCGATCGACGTATTGACCGGTGATTGGCTGGCCGAACTGACGATGCTGATCCTGGCTCGCATTCGCGCCAAGCGACCGGGTGCCGGTTTCGCTGGCACGTTCGTCACACAGATGGAACAGGTGATGGGCACCTGCCTCGATCGCGGCATCAAGGTGGTGTCGAACGCCGGCGGTCTCGACCCCGGTGGGTGCGCCGAAGCGGTGCAGCAAGTGGCCGATCGGCTCGGGCTGTCGCCCACCATTGCGTACGTCGACGGCGACGACCTGCTGGAGCGGGTCGCCGAGATGGCGTCACACGGCGACCTCCAGCGGTTCGACGACGGCAACCGCGTGGAAGTGGGGCTCGGCGATGTGTCGCGGTTCGTGTCGGCCAACGCATACCTCGGTTGCTGGGGCATCGTCGACGCACTCACCAGGGGTGCCGACATCGTCATCACCGGTCGTGTCACCGATGCTGCCGTGGTGTGCGGACCCGCAGCGTGGCATCACGGTTGGGGCCGTGATCAGTTCGACGAACTCGCCGGAGCGGTGGTGGCCGGGCATCTCATCGAGTGCTCGGGTCAGGTCACCGGCGGCAACTATTCCTTCTTCACCGAGGTGCCCGGGTTCGACCGGTTGGGATTCCCGTGGGCCGAGGTCCATGCCGACGGCTCGTCGGTGATCGGCAAGCACGATGGCACCGGCGGGCTGGTGTCGGTCGGCACCGTCACGTCGCAGTTGCTGTACGAGATCGGTGGGCCCCGCTACTACGGCCCCGACGTCACCGCCCGTTTCGACACCGTTCGCCTGGAGCAGGTCGCGCCAGACCGGGTCCGGGTGTCAGGCGTCGAGGGCGAGCCACCGCCACCGACGCTGAAGGTCGCGATGAACTCAATCGGCGGATACCGGAATCACGTGTCGGTGGCGATCACCGGGCTCGACATCGAGGCGAAGGCCGCAGCCGTCGAAGCAGCGCTTTGGCGAGCATGCCCGTTCCAGCCGAGTGACTACGCCAGCGTCACGAGTCGGTTGATTCGTAGCGATCACGCCGACGCCGACACGAACGAAACCGCCACTGCCGAGTTGCGCATCACGGTGAAAGACCCCGACGAACGCAAGGTCGGCCGTGCGTTCACCAACGCCATGGTCGAAACAGTGCTGTGCAACATTCCCGGCATGTATGCGCTGTCTGGGGCACCTGGCGACGGCGCACCGTACGGGGTGTACGTGCCGGCGACGGTACCCGCCCACCTGGTGCCGCAACGGGTCACGATCGGCGATCAGTCGGGGGTTGTGGCGTCCGGCGGCCCTGCCACGCAGCCCGTCGACGACCTCGCTGCAAGCACATCCGCGGTTCCGCAGGGGTCGACCGATGACCCGATACGTCACCTGCCCTTGGGGGTTCTGATCGGGGCGCGATCTGGCGACAAAGGCGGCAATGCGAACCTCGGTGTGTTCGCTCGCAGCGACGAAGCGTTCCAGTGGCTCGACGGGTTCCTCACCGTCGAACGGCTACGCGAGCTGCTTCCCGAAACGATCGGCCTTCACGTCGACCGCTACGACCTGCCCAACGTCCGTTCGCTGAACTTCGTCATCCGCGGGCTGCTGCAAGAAGGCGTGGCGGCATCGACCCGCGTCGACGGCCAGGCGAAGAGCCTGGGTGAGTGGTTGCGGGCGCGCTACGTCGGCATCCCCGAATCGCTGCTCACCGCGTGACGGATGGGGTCAGACCCCAACCGTCACGGTGGGTGGCCTATCGTCACCGCGGTGGGGCAGTGGATCATCGACGGGAACAACGTGTTCGGTTCCCGCCCCGACGGCTGGTGGAACGATCGGCCGGCGGCGATGGCGCGCTTCACCCAGACGGTGGCCGAGTGGTGCCGCACCCACGGCGACGACGTCACGCTCGTGTTCGACGCTCCGGTGCCCGAGGCTGTCGTCGAGCTGGCCGGTGGCAATCTCCTCATCGTGGAGGCACCCCGGCGCGGACGCAACGCCGCCGACGACCACATCGTCGATCTCGCCGACCAGTTCGTCGAGCAGCAGCCGGGTGCTTCGATCACCGTGGTCACGAGCGACCGTGGGCTTCGGGGACGGCTTGACGAGGCGGTCACGGTGCGCGGCACCGGTGGCTTTCGTGAACTGATCGGGTACTGAATGACCACCGTTCCGTGAACGGGCTACGGCTCGGTCGTGGCACCCGGAACGGTCGCAACCGGTATGGTCTGAGCGGGCACTGGGTCCTGTGGAGCGATGGTGGTGATCGGTAGATCGACGCCGCAGTTGCGGTTCATCCACACCTTCACTTCGTACGCGGAGCGCTCGGTGGCGTACGCGGTCATGGCCACGAGTTGCTCGGACGCCGGGTCGCCAGGGGTGATGGTTGCTGCGGTCTCCATGGCTTCGACGAGCCGGTCCCACTGCTCGGCGATGCCGATCGGGGCGAGCTGACCCATCAGCCGGTAGAAGTCGATGGCTGCCTCGAGTTCCGCGTCGGTCGACATGGGCGGCGACACGATGAGGCTCTGGTTGTCGATGGCTTGCTGGCAGAACGCGGACAGGTCGCTGCTGGGCGCGTCATCGCCACAGCCGACGATGAAGGCGGCACCGACCACGAGCGTGATCCCCATGATCGCTGCGCGTCGCCCGGCATGCCTGTGCACGGCGTCGAGTGTGCCACGTTCCAACCGGGATGACTCGGCAACGCGAGGGTGGAGCGACCCGCTGCGCGGCGTCGACTTTGTCACACCCCACTTGTACGGTGTTGATCACTGTCGAGGGGCAGCATCACTCCCTCCGTGTTGCCCGGCGCACCTGCGCCCAGCGCTTCGGAGGTCAACGTGATCGCAGCAATTCCATCCGCAACCATCGTCGGGGCACGTGGGCATCCGGTGTCGGTGGAAGTTCACGTGGGCAAGGGTCTGCCTGGCTTTCTCATGTTGGGGTTGCCCGACGAATCGTGCCGCGAGTCACGCGACCGAGTGCGCGCCGCTGTGCTTTCGTGCAACTTCGACTGGCCCGACAAGCGCATCACGGTCAACCTTGCGCCGCCGCTGTACAGGAAAGCTGGTTCCGGCCTCGACCTCGCGGTCGCCATCGGCCTGTTGGCGGCGTGCGGCGTCATCCCGGTCGAAGCTCTCGACGGCCTCGCCTTCGCCGGCGAGCTGGGTCTCGACGGCTCTGTTCGCCGCATCCCCGGCGTCGCCCCCATGGTCGGCGTGCTGCCCGATCTCGACTGGGTGGTGCCGGTCCAGTCGGTTCCTGAAGCGCGCGCTGTCGCTCGCGGGCAGGTCCGCCCGGTCGCTCATCTCAAAGAACTCGTCGAGGTGCTCACCGGCATCACTGGGTGGCCCACGTACGACTCCGTGGCGCTGTCCGCTGCGGTCGAGCCCGAGGTCGCTGATCTGGCCGACGTGAAGGGTCAGCCGTACGCGCGCCTCGCGCTGGAGGTAGCGGCCGCCGGTGGCCACCATCTGCTGTTCGTTGGGCCGCCGGGTTCCGGCAAGACCATGTTGGCGCGCCGCTTGGTGGGGCTGTTGCCAGACCTGCCTCCCGATGAAGCGCTGCAGACCACCATGGTCCACTCTGCGGCCGGATTACAGATGCCCACGAGCGGGCTGGTGATTCG
>DATKCX010000137.1:0-9329 GCA_035512975.1 Ilumatobacter sp. | reverse complement strand
TGGTGCGAGTCATCGGGCCCAGCGCGGTTCCTGCGGGAACTGCCGTCGTGAGTCGCATGAATCTCTGGGCCTTCGGCACCGCGATGGTCACGCTGTGGGTGGCGTCCGACTGGCCGCTGCACGACATCAGCGAGGAGTACCTGTACTCGGCGCACATGTTCCAGCACATGATGCTCAGCTACTTCGTGCCGCCGCTGGCTCTCATGGCCACGCCCACTTGGTTGGCTCGGGTGCTCCTGGGAAACGGGTCGCTGTACCGGGCGGTGCGGTTCCTCACCAAGCCGGTCATCGCCGGAGTCGTGTTCAACGGCGTCGTCATGATGCTGCACATGCCGATCTTCGTGAACGCCTCGGTGGAGAGCGGCCCGGTCCACTACGGCATGCACATCGTCGTGGTCACCAGTTCGCTGCTGATGTGGATGCCGGTGTGCGGCCCGATCTCAGAGTTCCGGTTGGGTTCGGCCGGCGCGATGATCTACCTGTTCCTCCAGTCGGTCGTTCCCACCGTGCCAGCGGCCTGGTTGACGTTCGCCGAAAGCCCGCTGTACGACGCGTACGACCGGCCGGTGCGATTGTGGGGCATCTCCATCGTCGACGATCAGCAGTTGGCCGGCGCGATCATGAAGGTCGGCGGCGGCTTGTTCTTGTGGGCGATCGTGATCTATCTGTTCTTCGGGCGCTTCGCAGCACCGTTCAGAGATTCCCACGACTACCGGCGCGGCAGTCGCATGCCCGCAGCGGAGATCGTCGGCAACGACGACGCGGTGCTCACCACCGCCGACGTAGAGCGCGAATTCGCGAAGACCACGCCGGCGTCCGACCAGTAACGCCGCCTCGTCTACACTCCCGCACGGGTCCGAGCATACGGTGCCCCTCTGTTCGAAGGGATGAATCATGAAACGAGTATTCACGCGTCTGCTGTGTGCAGGCGCTCTCACCTCCGTCGTTGGCGTGGCGTTTGCCGGCCCCCCCGTGTCGGCCGGTGCCGAGCTTGATCGGGTCTCGGTAGAGCTCTTCGCGTCCGGCGTCGGCGCGGCTGCCGCCCTCGATGCCCTCACGATCGAGCTGTACGAAGACTCGGCGGGCGCGACGCTCGCCTCCTCGACGTGTTCGGGGTCGCCTGCGTTCGAAATCACCGTCATCGAGGCCGATCGCACGGTCGGCTGTGGCGCTGTACCCGATGGCACGTACTACCTCGGCATCGACGGGCTCGCCGACATCGACCCGGCGTTTTCGCTGAGTGCGTCCTGCTCGGTGCCCCAGGTCGAGGCCGAGGTGCTGCCCGTAGGTGACTTTCCTGATGCCACCTTCACCCTCGACCAGCAGTCCAACGCCGCGGTGTGTACGGTCACCCTGTGGTCGCCGGTGCTCGCCGTCGACAAGTTCTTCGACGATGGGCCTGCGAGCGCATCCGACTTCACCATCAACGTACACAACCAAGACGACGAGGTCGTCGCCACCGTCGCCGACACGAGCATCGAACGGTGCACGGTGGCACTCGCAAACTGTGGGCTCGTGAACCTCCCGGTGGACTTCGATGCCGTCGACGGCACGGAGTTCTATCTCACCGAACTCTTCACTCACGGCTCCGTGCCCGAGCAGTTCGCGTGCGACTCGTTCATCAGCGACCTGGCCACTGGCTACTTCGACGAACCGTTCACCTTCACGCCCGGCTCGACGCTGGGCGAACTCGACGCCGGTGACGGGGATGTCTACTGCCAGGTGACCAACCGGTACGCCACCGGCACGCTCGATGTGTCGACCGTGGTCATCAACGACAACGGCGGCACAGCCACGGCGACCGACGTGCAGTTCGAGGTGTTCCGGTCCGACTCGACACCTCATATCGCGGCGACTGCGTGCCAGGCCAACGGCGAGTGCTATTTCGACACGTTGGGCATTGGCGACTATGTGATGGGCTACGTGGGGCCGGCGGGCTACACCGTCGATGTCACGCAGACGATCACGCCGTTCGATCCGCCCACCGAGATGCTCAACGATGATCCCGAGGCTGCATTCACCATGACCGAGTTCGCGCTCGTCGAGATCGTGATCACCATCGACGATCCGGTGCCGGCCACCACGACCACCACGACGACCACCACGACGACGACAACGACCACGCTGCCGGCAACCACCACGACGGTGTTCGACGCCAGCGGTGTGACGTTGCCCGGCACGGGTACGTCTGGTGAAACGAACGGGGCGATGGCCGCACTCGCGCTGCTGCTCGTGGCCGGCGGTGGCATCATGCTCACCGTCCGCCGCCGCACTGCCTGATCAACCCTGAGACACCTGACCGGTGTCGCGTTCCTGCTTGGCCACACAGCCAAGAACGCGACACCGGGGGTGGGTTGTAGCCTCGGCTGCGTGATCGACGTTCGACTGATCCGCAACGACCTCGATGCGGTGAAAGCCGCGCTGGCCCGCCGCCACGATCCATCGCTCCTCGACGCAGTCGACCGAGCGGAAGCGCTCGATGCGCGTTTGCGAGAGATCACCGGTACTCGCGATGGCATACGCGCCCGGGTCAACGACATCTCCAAGCAGGTGGGGACGCTCCGTCGCGACGGCAACACCGCCGAGGCCGAGGTGCTCCAAGCCGAAAGCCGGACACTCGGCGACGACGAGAAGCGCCTCGCCGTCGAACACGACGAGGTCAGCGCGACGCTGCGTGACGAACTCCTCGTCATTCCGAACCTTCCTTCGGCCGACGCGCCAGACGGCGTCTCCGACGCGGAAAACCCGGTGGTCACCGGACCGTTCGTGCCCGACACGTTCGCCGACCATCAGCGCGTGCCGCACTGGGAGACCGCCACGCGTCTCGGCATCCTCGACAACGAGCGCGCCACCAAGGTCGCGAAGTCGATGTTCACCATGCAACGCGGTGCCGGTGCAACACTCGCCCGAGCGCTGTGTCAGTACGCGCTCGACCTGAACGCCGACGCGTTCGAGGAGATTCGTGCGCCATCACTGGTGTCGACCGCCACGCTCACCGCCACCGGGCAGTTGCCCAAGTTCGCCGACGACGCATTCGCCATCGAACGCGACGACCTGTGGTGCATCCCCACCGCCGAGGTGCCCCTCACGTCCATCTATGCGGGCGAGGTCCTCGACGCATCCGAACTGCCGATGCGATTCATGGCCTACAGCCCCTCGTATCGCCGCGAAGCCGGTTCGGCCGGCCGAGATACCCGGGGCATGCTTCGAGCCCACGAGTTCGACAAGGTGGAGATCTTGGCCCTCGCTACTCCCGCGCAGGCTCCTGAACTCCTGACCGAAATGGTCGGCCGCGTCGAGCGCACCATCGCCAACCTCGGCCTGCCCTACCGAATCATCGAAATCTGTACGGGTGATCTGGGCCAAAGCCACCACCGCAGCTTCGACGTCGAGGTGTACGCGCCCGGGGCCGATGCCTGGTTGGAGGTGTCGTCGATCAGCTGGTTCAGCGACTACCAGGCGCGCCGTGCCAACATCCGATTTCGTCCAGCCAGGAATGGGGCGGAGAGCGAGAAGGGCACGCAGTTCGTGCACACGCTCAACGGGTCGGCGCTCGCCGTGCCCCGGGTGTGGGCCGCCATCATCGAGAACTTCTCCAACGCCGACGGCTCCGTCACCATCCCCGATGTGCTCCGCCCGTACATGCGCGGCATCGAGCAGATCGGCTGACCGTGGCCGACGAGTCGCTCCTGCGCGATCGGCGTCTGCAGTACGAGACGGCCGGGCTCGACATCGGCGACGTGCACGAGGATCCACTCCAGCAGTGGCGCCGGTGGCACGACGAAGCGTACGCGGCGGGAGTCGCCGAGCCGAATGCGATGGTGCTGTCGACCGTCGATGAGGCCGGTGCACCAGACTCGCGCACGGTACTGGTCCGCGGTGCCGACGAGCGGGGCCTGGTGTTTTTCACCAACTACCAGTCGGTCAAGAGTCGGCACCTCAACCTGAACGTGAGGGTTGCCGCACTGTTTCCTTGGTTCGACTTGCATCGCCAAGTTCGACTGCGCGGCACGGTCGAACGGATCAGCTCGGCCGAGAGCGACGACTACTTTGCTCGCCGGCCGCGGAGCAGCCAGATCGGCGCGTGGGCGTCACCACAGTCGACGGTGATTGCCGATCGCAGTGAACTCGACCGATTGGTTGCCGATGTCGAGCGTCGTTTCGACGGATCCGACGTGCCACGTCCCGAATTCTGGGGCGGATGGCGCGTCATGCCTGACGAGTGGGAATTCTGGCAGGGGAGACCGAGTCGGCTGCACGATCGACTCATCTATTCGGTCACCCCGCACGGCTGGTCGACGCAACGACTCGCACCCTGAGCGCTGCACGTCGAACCGCGACAGCACGCCACCACATCAGAACGATTCGGAAACCCTCGGCCGCCCGGTTGAACCCGGGCGGCCGAGCGGCCACGATGTCGACGTGACATCTCGTCCCTCCCGTGTGCTCGTGGTCGACGACGAGCCCACCGTGCGTCAAGTGGTGGTTGGCTATCTGCGCCGCGACGGCCACGAAGTCATCGAGGCGGCAGACGGCAACGCAGCGTTGGCTCTGTTGGCCAGCAATCCGCCCGACCTCGTGGTGCTCGACATGATGCTGCCGGGGGTCAACGGGCTCGACATCCTGCGCAGCATCCGGTCGGCCGGCGACATGCCGGTGATCATGCTGACGGCGCGATCAGAAGAGACCGATCGGGTGGCCGGGCTCGAGCTGGGCGCAGATGACTACGTCGTCAAACCCTTCTCACCGCGCGAGCTCGCTGCTCGCGTCAACGGGGTGTTGCGGCGTGCGGCTCCGCGGGCGGCGGCTCCAGTCGGCGGTGTCTTGGAGTTCGACGGGTTGCTGATCGACCCGCTCGCTCGCGAAGTGCGGCGCAACGGCGAACTCATCGAGTTCACGCCGAAAGAGTTCGACGTGCTGGCGCACCTCGCTGCGTCACCGCGCCAGGTGTTCTCACGGGCAGACCTGTTGCGCGACGTCTGGCAGTCGTCGCCCGAGTGGCAAGACTCGGCCACCGTCACCGTGCATGTGCGGCGCATTCGCAACAAGATCGAGGTCGACCCCGAGAACCCGCGGTGGATCAGCACCATCTGGGGCGTCGGCTACCGGTTCGAACCGTGAGCCAGTGGCGTCTCAACCGCCTCGGCCGGCGGTTCATGTGGGGCTCGCTGGGAGTGCTCGGCGTGGCCGTGGTGATGATCCTGATCTCTGCCCAGCAGATGTTCATCAGCGACCAAGACCTCGGCGTGCTGATGTGGATCATGCTGCCGGCGGCGGTGGTGGCAGCGCTCACCGCCTACATGCTGTCCACCCCCATCGCTCGCGACGCACGCCGACTGTCGGAAGCGGCACTCGCCGTGGGCGATGGCGACCTCACCGCCCGAACAGGGGTGACCCGCGCCGACGAGCTCGGCGACGCCGCCAGCGCGTTCGACCTGATGGTCGGGCGTCTCGACTCGATGGAGAAAGAACGCGCACTGATGTTGTCGTCGATCTCCCATGATCTCCGAACGCCGCTCGCCGCGCTGCGGGCGTCGGTGGAGGCGATCCGCGATGGCGTGGCGGAAGACCCCGATGCGTACCTGCGCGGTATGGAACACCAGGTGACCGCACTCGGCCATCTGGTCGACGATCTCAGCCTGCACACGAGGCTGGCCAGCGGCACGCTCGACATGCGCCGTACCCGGGTGGACCTCACCGAGGTGGCCGACGAGGCGATCGAGACGATGCGCCCATTGGCTGCCGACAACCAGGTGACGTTGGCGATGACGGCCCGCGAGCGGGTTTCGGTCGACGGTGATGCGGCCCAGCTTTCGCGCGTGGTGCGCAACCTGCTCGACAACGCGATTCGCCACGCCCCGTCAGGTGGGCATGTCGAACTGAGTGTGAGTGCCGAAGGGAGCACGGCCAGCCTGGAGGTGAGCGACAACGGACCGGGCTTTCCGCCGGGGTTGAAGGCTTTCGAGCCGTTCACGCGTGGCGATCCTGCTCGCGACGTGCGCACCGGCACCGCCGGTCTCGGCTTGGCGATCGCTCGCGGCATCGTCGCCGCCCACGCCGGCACGGTCGACATCGTCCCGCGCCCCGACGGCCAGCAGGGCGGCTGCGTCAGCGTCGAGCTCCCCATCACCTGATGTTGACGTCTTGGCTGGCGTCTTTAGACTGGTGCACCTGATGACGATGCTCGTCCAACCGCCCAACGTGCTGCCGCAGGCGAACGAACCGTGTTGGTGCGGCAGCGGCCGCAAATACAAGCGTTGCCACAAGAGCAGTGAAGGCCGGGTGCTCCCTGGTTTGATCTCACCCATGCGTGAGGTTCCGGCGCACATCGAGCGTCCGTCGTACGCCGACACCGGTCGTGTCGAGCACTGGGACGAGCCCCGCGTGAAGTCACCGGAAGTCATCGAGCGCATGCGCCACGCCTGCTCCGTTGCCGCCGAGATCCTGCGCCTCGGCGGCGAGTTCCTGCGCCCGGGCGTCACCACCGACGAGGTCGACGCCTACGTCCACCAGCTCTACATCGATCGCAACTCGTACCCGAGCACGCTCAACTACCACGGCTACAAGAAGAGCTTGTGCACGTCGGCCAACGAAGTGATCTGCCACGGCATCCCCGACTCACGCCAGATGCAAGACGGCGACATCATGAACCTCGACATCACCGCCTACATCGGTGGTGTTCACGGTGACACGAACGCCACCTTCTTCGTCGGCGACGTCGACCAAGAGAGCCGTGACCTGGTGCGCATCACCGAAGAATGCACGTGGAAGGGCATCGAGGCCATCAAGCCCGGCCGCCCCATCAGCGACATCGGACGCGCCATCGAGGATCACGCCAAGATCCACAAACTCGGTGTGATTCGTGCGTTCGTCGGCCACGGCATCGGCGAGCAGTTCCACAGCGACATCCAGGTGCTGCACTACTACGACTCGCGCAGCTCGATGATCATGCGGCCCGGCATGACCTTCACGGTCGAACCGATGATCTCGCTCGGCACCTGGCAGCACAAGTCGTGGGACGACGACTGGACCGCGGTCACCGCCGACGGCAAACGCACCGCCCAGTTCGAACACACCTGCCTCGTCACCGAAGACGGCGTCGACGTGCTCACCGGTGGCGAGGGCACTGTGTCGCCCTCCGCCCCGTGGAATCGCTAGCACGCTCGTCCCATCGTGACCCGTCCGTCGTACCTCCGTGCCGCAGCAATGATTGCTGCGGTCCTGCTGGCAGGTTGTGGGGGCGATGACGAAGGAGTTGGGCTGGCCCTCCCCGACGTGTTGATCGCGCCGATCGACGGCAGCGCTTCCACGTCGTTGGCTGATCTCGACGGCCCAGCGGTCGTCAACTTGTGGGCCACGTCGTGTGCGCCCTGCCGCGCCGAGATCCCGGCGTTCGAAGCCGTGTACCAGACGCGCGGCGACACCGTCGCGTTCGTTGGACTGAACATCGGCGAGTCGGCCGAACAGGCAGCCCCGTTCATCGCCGAGGTGGGCGCGACGTACCCGCAGTACCTCGACGAGCTGGGATACGCCGTGACCGAACTCAACGTGTCGGCCATGCCGACCACGATCGTCATCGACGCCGACGGGACGGTGACCACTCGCCACATCGGTCCGATGGACGTGACCGAACTGAACGCCGCGATCGACGACGCACTCAAGTAGCTCGGTGCGGCACCGGGCTGAACATCTCGATCAGCCCCACGACGAGCAGAGCGGCGGCCCCGGGCAACACGGCAGCGGTCACCGTGCGATCGAGCCAGAACGGCAAGTCGGTGGGCAACACCGCTCTGCTCAGCACCGAGCGGCGAGGAACGGCCCACACCAAGAGCTGCAAACCGCCGAGTGCCACCAGCGCCCCCCGGACCAACGCCGATCGCACAGCCGCAGCGCCGGCCGACGCCAGCAGTGCCATGACCGGAAGGAGCCACCACGTGACGGCGGGGTCGGTCTGTGATGACAACGACAGATACTGCACACCGCCGACCACTACGGACGCGGCTGCGGCCGCCACGGCAACGGCGACCGTCGGAGCTGCGTGCTGTCGTATCGCCAGCCGTGAGACGAACACCAGCGACGCGACGACACCGATCCCGATCGCGAGCCCCACGACGGCGGGCCAGCGCGACGGAGAGGCCTGCAACGTCGTCACCACCTCCACGGCGACCGGTTCGCCGTCGACGAGCAGGTCGATCGTCTCTGGAGGCAACCGATCTCCAGGCTGCATGCCGATGAGCGGCTCGGCGGTCATCAGATGAGCGCGGTGATCGTGCCATGCCCACACCCCGCCATCGCCGACCGCCTTCCATTCGGGCGGTTGCTCCAGTGCGCCGGTCGCCGTGATGCCGCTGGGCACTGCACCGCCGTAGCGCGCCTCGTTGTAGTACGTGGCGGGTGACAGCAGGTTCTCTTCCACCACTCCGTCGGCGCGCACTCGAACGTACGGTTCGCCTCCGTAGCCCAACACCACCACCTCGTGCCCCGGTTCCACCGCAAGACGGATGAATGCGTCGCCACCTTCCACGGTGACAGCGATCGCGCCGGTAGCAGGCTGGATGGAGGTCACCACGGTGCGGTAATCGGTCGGGCCGGCCGGATCGGCAAGCGCGGTTGCCGGTGCCAGGCCGATCAGCCCGCAGGCAACAACGGTTCCGGTGAACACTCGCCGCACGGTGGCCTCACGCCGCTGGCAGCACGACGAGGGTGAACGCGCCGCTGGAATGAACGTCGCACTCGTCGGTCAAGGTGCCCGGGCTGTTGAACCGCTGCGTCAACGACTCGCCGGCACCAACGTAGAACACCCCCACCTGGTGGCCGCGGTCGTCGTCGTTGACGATCCGAATCGCCTCGCCCACGCGAACCGTGAGCGCGGCGGGCACGACGTCGATCGCTTCTCCGGCGGCGACGCGATCGCCGGTTCCCGCCGGGATGACGAAGTCGTGCTCGAACTCGGTGACATCCTTGGCCGAACCGATGTCGGGTGTGGCAGGCGAGTCGCCGATCCCGTCGACACCGCGTGCGATGAACAACGCGGCCAACAACATGAGCGGCACGAAGGTCGCGATCAGCAGCCGCTGGGTGCGACTCACGACGCTTCTTTCGCAGCGGCCTCGTCGAGGAGGTACAAAAGGTCGGCGGTGAGGTCGTCGATCGACACGCCGAACGGCCACGTCAACACCAGCGACCCCTGGTCGTCGACGGCATACAAGCTGGTGGTGTGGGCGACCTCTCTGTCACCCGATTCCGACTCGTCGGCTGGTGTGACCGCGTAGCCGACGCCGAACGGCTCGGCCACTTGTGCCAGCACCTTGGGGTCATCGGAACCCAAC
>DATKCX010000136.1:0-2717 GCA_035512975.1 Ilumatobacter sp. | reverse complement strand
CAGCTGGGACCGCTCTCGACTTCGTCTGGGTCGAAACCGATCACCCAGCGCAAATCTGGGAGGTTGGGGAGCTGAACGTCGTGTGCAATCGGAACGCCGGACAGCCTGCCCCACAGACGGTTTCCGCGGTAGGTCGTCGCGGCGACGAGGACTTCGACGCTTGCGTGCTCGAGCGCGTATCGAAGCTCTCGCTCCTCCCATGTCAGATTGAGCGGAACGAGACGCGCTCCTAGGTAGAGCAGCGCATAGATCAGAACGACGTGCTCCCAGCCCTCCCCGAGGTAGAGCGCAACCACCGTACCTTCGCCGATATCACGGTCAGCCAACACGCCGGCAAGCCGATCTCGACGGCTGACAAGCTCCGCATACGTGAGGCGCACATCGCCGTCGACGAGAGCGACATTGTCTGGCCACCGATGAGCCGAACGGTCGAGCATGTCCGCAACAAAGGCATCGGCCCAGGGATTGAGCGTGGTGTCCATCACCCCTCCATTTTGTTATGTTACCTAACTATATTGAGGCGACAAGTCATGATCCGTACGCTAAGCTAACGGAACGCGTCAGCTGGAGGTTGGGCGATGAGCAAGCGAGACGCACTTCAGGAGTTTCTGAGTGAAGTCGTGCCGGCGTTCCGAGAGAAGAACGCGTGGGAAGACCTCGCATGGAACGTGATCAACAAGCTCACCGAAGAGCAGCTCGTCGAGCTGAAAGCCGACTTCGACAACAACCTCATGATTTTCTCGACAGACGAGTGGGCCGTCTGAACAGAGCCCTGCCCGGGTCCGCCAAGGCTATGGACGAGCAAACCTTCACCGCGGAGGCGCTCGCGTTTCTCGAAACGAACGCAACTCGACGCATGCCAACCCGTGCGCTGGCCTGGGGAGAGGGATCGGACTCCGTGAGTCTCCTGGAGGAGGCCTCACCAGAAGTGCAACGTTTGGCGCTCGCGGCTGTGCGCGAGTGGAAGGCGTTGGAGTTCGACGCAGGTTTTGGGTGGATCTCGGGCCCAGCAGAGTACCAAGGCCGTGGGCTCCCACGCGTGTACGAGCGGCACTACCAACAGCTCAAGCGAGGCTTCGCCACTCCGCCTGAAACCTCGTTGGGCGTCAGTCTCGGCATGGTCGCACCGACCGTCCTGGCGTACGGCAGCTCGGTCGTGAAGCAGCGATACCTGGCGCGTCTCCACCGAGTCGAGCTCGTCGCATGCCAGTTGTTCAGCGAGCCTGCGGCGGGGTCCGACCTCGCCGGCATCCAGACCAAGGCGGTGCGCGACGGCGATTCGTGGTTGATTTCAGGCCAAAAAGTCTGGACCTCAGGGGCGCAATTCAGCGATGTTGGCGAAGTCATTTGTCGCACCGATCCGACAGCACCGAAGCACGCGGGCATCACTGCGTTTCTGATCGACATGCACGCGCCGGGGGTTGACGTACGGCCGCTGCGACAGATGACGGGGGGTGCCGCCTTCAACGAAGTCTTCCTCGACGAGGTCCGGGTACCCGACGATCACCGACTGGGCGACGTCGGTGGCGGGTGGCGGGTCGCCATCAGCACGCTGATGAGCGAGCGCGAGTCGATCGGGGGCGGCGGCGCGGCGGGTGGCGGCGGATCGGGCTTCGCGCGCGTGCAACAACTCGCGACGTGGGCGGGGCGCGCCGCCGATCCTCTCATCAGGCAGGCTTTGGCGGATCTCTATATCGGCATGACGGTTGCGCGGCACACGAACCGGTTCATGCAGTCCAGGGTTGTGGCGGGCCGGCCTAACGGCGCCGAAGGTTCGATCGGCAAGTTGATGCTCACCGCCAATCAGCGTCGCGTGAGTGATCTGGCGGGGCTGCTGCTCGGACCGCGCCTCGTTGCCGATACGGGCGAGTGGGGCACCTACGCCTGGGCGGAGTACGTGCTCTCGGCACCCGGTGTACGCATCGCCGGTGGCACCGACGAGATCCAGAAGAACGTCATCGCTGAACGTGCGTTGGGGTTGCCGAAGGATCGCTCCGCCGAGTGACCCAGCGACGGCACGAGGCGCGAGACTGTGCGGGTGAGGCCGCCGCTATGACCGAACCGACCACACGACTCGCGCGTCCTGGCGTCGGCGACGATGGTCGCGACGAGATCCTCGAAGCTGCGGCGCTCGAGTTCATGGAGCGCGGGTACGCCGCCGCCAGCATCGATGGCATCGCCGATCGCCTCGGCGCGACGAAAGGGCGCGTGTACCACTACTACCGGAGCAAGGCCGACCTCTACCTCGATGTGCAGCGCAAGGCCACAGAGGTGGCGCTCGCCGTAGTCGAGCCGCTCGCGGTCGCGTCAGGTTCGCACGTCGAACGCCTTCGGGCGATGGCGATCGCCCACATCACGGTGGTTCTTCAACACTTCCCGCTGCAGCGTGTGAGTGCCCAGGGCCTCGAACGAGCGCTCAGTACGGCTGGGAGGGACGGCGGCCTCGAGCACGTGATCGACCTCCGCGATCGGTATGAGCAGCTGTTCGTCCGAGCTATCGACGCGGGGGTGCGCGATGGGGATCTTCGTCGGGTCGATCCCCGCCTCGCGGTGAAGCCATTCCTCGGGGCGCTCAACTGGACGGTCTTCTGGTACCGGCCGGCCGAGACCCGCAATGACCGTGACGACGCCGCGCTCGCCGCGGAGTTGGCGGAGTTCGTAGTTCGCGGGCTACTCGCCTGACTCGGCGGTCGTCCAGAACTCAGGTTTGCGGCCCT
>DATKCX010000135.1:0-11502 GCA_035512975.1 Ilumatobacter sp. | reverse complement strand
GCCGGCTGCAGCTAGCCGAGCGCTTGGGCGAGATCGGCAACCAAGTCGGTGGAGTGCTCGACCCCGACCGACAGCCGAATCAGATTCGATGGTACTTCCAGTGGCGAACCAGCAGCCGAAGCGTGAGTCATGGCCCCTGGGTGCTCGATCAGGCTCTCGACGGCACCCAACGATTCGGCCAGCGTGAACAACTCGGTGGCAGCTGCGATCCGCAGTGCCTCGGCTTCACCAGCTTTCACGGTGAAGCTGACCATGCCGCCGAAGTCGCGCATCTGCTTCGCCGCCGCGGCATGACCGGGGTGGTCGGGCAGGCCGGGATACAGCACCCGATCCACCGCGGGATGGTCGACCAGCAGATCGACCACGGCGCGGGCGTTCTCGCAATGCCGGTCCATCCGCAGCGCCAATGTCTTCACGCCGCGCACCACCAAATAGCAATCGAACGGCGACGGCACTCCGCCGGAAGCGTTCTGAAAGAACGCCAGACGGTCGGCCAGTTCGTCGTCGTCGACCGCGAGGAACCCACCGACGACGTCGCTGTGCCCACCCAAGTACTTCGTCGCCGAATGCACCACGATGTCGGCACCGAGCGTGATCGGTTGTTGCAGGTACGGCGTGGCGAACGTGTTGTCCACCACGACGAGGGCACCCTTGGAATGTGCGAGCTCGGCGATGGCCGCGATGTCGAAACAGGCGAGCAACGGGTTGGTGGGCGACTCCAGCCACACCAACCCCGTGTCGTCGGGCCAGTTCGCGGCGAGCCCGTCGACGTCGAGCAGGTCGACCGCCGACCACGGCATGCCGAGCGGGCTCCACACCTTGGAGATCAGGCGGAACGTGCCGCCATACGCGTCGTTGCCCAACAGCACGCGCTTGCCGGTGCCAGCGATCAGTCGCATCACGGCGTCTTCGGCTGCCAACCCGCTGGCGAAGGCCAGGCCCCGGCCGGCGCGCTCCAGCGCGGCCACTTGCGTCTCCAAGACCGTGCGAGTGGGGTTGCCCGAACGCGAGTACTCGTAGCCGTGATGCACGCCCACCTCGCTCTGAGCGAACGTGGACGACAGGCTGATCGGCGGCACCACCGCGCCGGTGGAGGGGTCGGGGCTCTGCCCGGCATGGATGGCGAGGGTCTCGAAGCTCCAACCGATCTGCTCGTCGTACTCACCCATGCGCCACTCCCGACTGTTCTCCCAGGTACGCCAAGATGTCGGTGCGCGTGAGCACGCTCAACGGTCGTCCGCCCGACAGCACCAGCAACGCCGGAGCCGACTGCAACATGGCAATTGCGTGTTCGAGTTTCTGGCCGATGCCCACGGTGGGCAGCTTCGGCCCCATCACGTCTTCCACCGGAAGGTCGAG
Source organism: Ilumatobacter sp. (assembly GCA_035512975.1). Lineage (GTDB taxonomy): Bacteria > Actinomycetota > Acidimicrobiia > Acidimicrobiales > Ilumatobacteraceae > Ilumatobacter. The sequence continues at coordinate 10,143 of DATKCX010000135.1, read as the reverse complement.
CACCGAAGGATTCGCGGCGATGACGCTCATCAACTCCAGCTCGTCGATGGAACCCGACACCTCGGCAGCCGCGAACGGTGGCGTGTTCTTGCACACCGGCAGCTGACTGATGCCGTTCGCCCGCAACCGGTCGATGGCAATACGAACGGTCTCGTCAGGATTGACGTACAACAAGCTGTCGAGCGTGGGATTGCGGGTCTCCAACACCGCGCCCACACAGCGATCGCATTCGGTGAGGAAACCGAACGTTGCCATCCAGTCGTCGTCGAACACGCGCGACAGGTAGCCGCGACCCGAGTCGGGGTTGAGCACCACCACGATGTCGTCCGGCCCGGCGCGCTTGGCCACTTGAATTCCCGCTGCCGCGGCCATACCGCCCGAACCGCCGATGAGGATGCCTTCCACCTGGCTGACTCGTCGCGCGGTGTGGAAGCTCTCGGCGTCGCTGATCGGGATGATCTCGTCGTACAGCGACGGGTCCCACGCGGCCGGGAAGAAGTCTTCGCCGACGCCCTCCACGAGGTACGGGCGACCTGACCCACCGGAGAACACCGAGCCCTCGGGGTCGGCCGCGATGATCTTGATGTTCGGGTTCTGCGCCTTGAGGTAACGCGCCACACCAGTGATCGACCCGCACGTCCCGGCACCGGCCACGAAGTGCGTGATGCGCCCGTCGGTCTGCCGCCACAGTTCGGGTCCGGTGGTCTTCTCGTGAGCGATCGGGTTGTTCGGGTTGGCGTACTGATTGGGGCGGAACGCTTCCCGCTCCACCGTGAGCCGTTCTGCCACGGAGTAGTAGCTGCGCGGGTCTTCGGGTGCCACGGCCACCGGGCACACCACGACCTCGGCACCGTATGCCTGCAGCAACTTGATCTTCTCGGGGGCGACCTTGTCGGTCATGACGAACACACACGTGTAGCCGCGCTGGGCCGCCACGATCGCCAGCCCCACGCCGGTGTTCCCACTCGTCGGCTCGACGATCACCCCGCCGGGAGCGAGCAGCCCGTCACGTTCGGCGGCCAGGATCATCTCGAGCGCCGGACGATCCTTCGACGAACCACCGGGATTCGTGGTCTCCATCTTCATGGTGAGGATCGACGGAATCTCATCGACTTCCATGATGCGTTTGAGCTGCACCAGCGGTGTGTCGCCGATGAGGTCGATCACCGATTCAGCAATGTCGGTGCCGGACAGTCTCGGGTCGCCCATGAGCCGACTGTACCCCCACCCAACCGCGCACCGCCCAGCGCGGCCTCCTGGCACCAAACTATGCGGCGATGAAGGGGACGTAGCCCTGGACGTCGACGATCACATGGGCCTGGCCCACACCGAGGCAGTGGATTTCGATCGAGTTCTCCAAGCCGACGGTGGACAGTGCCAGATTGGCCAGTGTGAATCCGTCGACGCTCCAGTTGATGTTCGACGTCGTGGGTGGCGGCAGTTCGCCCGACCCGTCGGAACCCCGGACCGACAGGAACCCGAGACCCTCGGTTTCGGTGATGGTGATGTTGACGAACACCGCCTCGGCGATGTCGTCACCCTGATACGCGGCCGACACCGCCACCGCCACCACATCGCCACTGCGGAACTTGCGCCCGCCGAGGACACTGCCCGACTGGCGCGAGTCGAACACACGAACTGGCGAGATCAGCGTCCGCAGCACGTTGCCCGGTGCGGCGGCATTGGCCGTCGACGGCATCGCCAGCGGCGCGGCAATGGCGGCCGCGCCACCAGCGGCGATGAGACGACGGCGCGAGAACAAACCTGACATGTGGGCCCCCTTCGTTCGAGTCAGCTTCATCTTGAACCTGTGCGCTTGAAGCATCAAGCGCTTCTTCAGCCGGAACACTGTCACAGGGCCGGAATAGTGTGACCGGCATGACGACGCTCGACTCGCGACCGAACTCGGCGCTCCTGGTGATCGATGTACAAAACGGCGTGGTGGGCGCGGCTCATCAACGTGACGAGGTGATCGGCGCGATCAACTCGTTGGTGGCCAAAGCACGAGTCGAGTCCGTGCCGGTCATCTGGGTGCAGCACTCCGACGAAGATCTGGTGCCCGACACCGACGAATGGCGCATCGTCGCCGAACTCCAACCAGCAGAGGGCGAACTCGTGGTGCAGAAGCACTACGGCGACTCGTTCGAAGGCACCTCTCTCGAAGCCGAACTGGCGGAACGCGGCGTCGGTCGGTTGGTGGTCACCGGGGCCCAAACCGATGCGTGCATCCGCTCCACCATCCACGGGGCCTTCACCCGCGGCTACGACACGGTGCTCGTGGCCGATGCACACACCACCGAAGACATGACCGAGTGGGGGTTGCCGGCGCCCGACGTGATCGTCAAGTTCACCAACACGTACTGGAAGCACCACTCCGCCCCCGGTCGCACCACCGGCGTCGTCCCCGCCAGCGACGTCACGTTCACCGCCTGAACGGATCCACGCCCGTAGTCACTGCGAAGCGAGGGTCCTTTCGAGCAATACCTGACTAAAACCGTGGGTATTACTGATAATCTCCGGAACCGTGACAATCGAAGCGTGGACAGTGCTGGGCGTCGTCGTCGCCACGATGGTCGTGCTGGCGCTCGACCGGGTGCCCACCGTGGTTGCCATGACCGGCGGTCTGCTCGTCTTGTTGCTGACCGAGTCGGTCAGCGACGACGTGGTGCTGTCGGGATTATCGAGCCCCGCCACCGCCACCATTGCCGCGCTCTATGTCGTGGCTGCTGCCATCGCCGCCACCGGAGCGTTGTCGACGCTGATCGATCGCGTGTTGTTCGGCCGCACCGGCAACGTGGGTCAGCTCGGCGTCACCACGGCGTCGCTCTCGGCGTTCGTGCCGAACACACCTCTCGTCGCGCTGGCCGCGCCCCGAGTGGTCCGGTGGTCGCGGCAGCACGGTGCCAGCGCTTCCAAGTTGCTGATGCCCCTGTCGTTCGCGTCGATCCTCGGTGGCGTGATCACCTTGCTCGGCACATCGACCAACCTCGTCGTCTCCGACTCGTTGCGATCCAGCGGCGACGACGCGCTCGGCGTGTTCGAGATCACACCGGTGGGCCTGCCCGTGGCCATCGTCGGCATCTCGGTGATGGTGCTGACGGCACCGAGGTTGCTGCGCCACCGCACCGCACCGAGTGAGGCAGTCACCGGCGTTCGCCAGTTCGAAGGGCAGATGGTGGTGACGACCGACGGACCGATCGCCGGCCGCACCGTTGCCGACGGCGGGTTGCGTGACCTCGACGGCATCTACCTGGCGGCGCTCGAACGCGACGAACGAGTGCATCCGGTGGCGGCCGGAACCGTGCTGGAAGCGGGCGACCTGTTGTTCTTCGTCGGCGACATCGGCCGGCTCGTCGATCTCCAACAGATCGCCGGTCTCACATCGGCCGAGCAGCCGCACCTGCTCGACACGGAAGGCCCAGGGGTCCGCCTGTACGAAGCGGTCGTCGCCGGCCGCTCTGATCTCGCCGGTCGCACACTGAAGGAATCCGGCTTCCGTTCGCGGTACGGCGCCGCGGTCCTTGCCGTGCAGCGATCCTCCGATGGCATGCGCGGCAAACTCGGCTCGATCCCCATCCACGCCGGCGACGTGCTGGTGGTCCTCGCCGCGCCAGAGTTCAACGAGCGCTGGCGCGACCACGGCGACTTCTCGCTCGTCGCGTCGCTCGAAGAACCACCGCCGCCGCGCCGCAACCGGGCGTGGGTGGCGATCGGAGCGATGATCGGTCTCGTCGTCCTCAGTGCTGCCGGCGTGCTCAGCCTGTTCGCCGCATCGGTCATCGCCGCAGCCGTCGTGGTGGTGGGCGGCGCACTGAGCATGAATGAAGCCCGCCACGCGATCGACCTCAACGTCGTGCTCACCATCGCGGCGTCGATCAGTCTCGGCAGCGCCGTCGCCGCGAGTGGGTTGGCACTCGAGATCGGCGAGCTACTCGTGCGAGTGGCCGACCCGCTCGGTGCGGTCGGGTTGTTGGCCACCACCATCATCGCCACGCAGGTGCTGACCGAGCTGTTGTCGAACAGCGGAGCAGCGGCGTTGATGGTGCCCATCGCGATGGCCGCCGCCACCGCGTCGGGTGCCGATCCGCGGGCGTTCGCAATCGGGGTGCTGGTGGGTGCGTCGTGCTCGTTCCTCACGCCGGTCGGCTACCAGACGAACCTGATGGTGTACAGCCTGGGCGGCTACCGGTTCGGCGACTTCACGAGGGTCGGCTTCCCCCTGACGGTCGCTTCCACCGTGGTGACCACGACGATGCTGACGATCCTCTACTGACTCGCCAACCCGCTCGTGCTCGTGGGAACGTACGGGTGCCTGCATGACGAGGACCCCCGATGAGCTGGGGGTGCGTACTATCAGGCAATGACCGTCTCAGACGACGAATTGCTCGCAGCCGCACGATCGGTGCAACGATTCGCGCACGTGCCGTATTCGAACTTCCCAGTCGGTGCCGCGATTCGCACCGCGACTGGCAACGTCTACGTCGGATGCAACGTCGAGAACGCGGCGTACCCCGAGGGTGTGTGCGCCGAGGGCGGTGCGATCTCGGCGATGGTCGCCGGCGGCGATCGCGAGATCGACACCGTCGTCACCGTGTGCAACGGAGCGATGTTGAGCACACCGTGTGGTGGCTGCCGCCAGAAGATCCGTGAGTTCGCGACCGCCGCCACCGTGGTTCGGGCCGCCGGTCCCGACGGGTTCATCACGAACTACTCGATGGCTGAGCTGCTGCCCGACTCGTTCGGTCCGGAGAATCTGGCTGACTAGCTGCTCCGCCCGGCACACGTCGGTGTGCTTCAACCGGTGTGGCGACGTGCTACAAGTGGAGAGATGATGCGCTTGCAACGTCGCTTCGAGCGACTGGTCGAACCCGCCGACATCCGCATTGGCGGCGATCGACCCTGGGACGCTCGGGTCCACGATGATCGGCTGTACCAACGAATTCTGGCCACCGGCACCCTCGGCCTTGGCGAGGCCTACATGGATGGTTGGTGGGACTGCGACGCGATCGACCAACTGATCGATCGATCGCTCCGCAGTGGCATCGGTGATCGCTTCGGCTCTCCGCTCGACATCGCCCGGGTCGTGCGGTCGCGACTGGTCAACCTGCAGCGTGGCGAGCGCGCCTGGGAGGTGGGCCAGCGTCACTACGACCTCGGCAACGACCTGTACGAGGCCATGCTCGACCCCCGCATGATCTACAGCTGCGGGTATTGGGCGAACGCCACCGATCTCGCCACGGCGCAGGTGGACAAACTGGAGTTGATCGCCTGCAAGCTCGGCCTCGAGCCCGGGATGCGGGTACTCGACATCGGCTGTGGCTGGGGCGGAGCCGCTCAATACTTCGCCGAGCAGCACGGTTGCGAAGTGGTGGGCATCACCGTGTCGGTCGAGCAGGCCGCACTGGCCCGCGAGCGGTGCGCCGGGCTCCCGGTCGAGATTCGCACCCAGGACTATCGCGATCTGAACGAGACCTTCGACCGGGTCTTCTCCGTCGGCATGTTCGAACACGTTGGGCATCGCAACTACCGCACCTACTTCGAAGTCGTCAGACGGTGTCTCGCCGACCGCGACGCCCTGTTCCTCCTCCACACGATCGGCCGAAACAACACCTCGACCAGCATCGACCCGTGGGTCTCGACCTACATCTTCCCCAACTCCATGCTGCCGTCCGCGGCGCAGATCACCCGGGCCGCCGAAGGGTCGATGCAGTTGGAGGATTGGCACACGTTCGGTCCCGATTACGACCGAACGCTGCAGGCATGGCATGCCAACGTCAACGCGGCATGGGACGACCTCGGCAAGCAATACGACGACCGGTTCCGGCGCATGTGGAACTACTACCTGTTGGTGTCGGCCGGGGCGTTCCGGGCTCGGTCCAACCAGTTGTGGCAAGTCGTCTTCTCCCGCGACGGCATCGACGAGTCGTACCGCCCGCCCGGCATCCGCTAGCCCGCGCGCAGCGTGGAGGATTGGGTGGCTCAGTCACCGAGGAGCGCGCCGAGATCCTGCCGCGACGTCACGCCGAGCTTCGTGAACGCGCTCTGGAGGTGGTTGCCGGCAGTGCGCGGTGCCATGCCGAGCCGTTCGGCGATTGCCCGGTTCGTGAGGCCCGCCGCGGCGAGCGTCGCCACCTCGCGCTCGCGGTTCGTGAGCGGCACCGTGCCACCCGCACCATGCGACCACAACAGCCCCGGAGTACCTGCCCCTCGGCATTGCCCCGCCAGGTGCTGGGCGCGTTCGATGGCGACATCGGCCGCCCGCCCGTCGCCGGCGCGCCGGTGCTCCCGCGCCAACGCGAATGCCGCCTCGGCGGCGAGCAACATCATGCCGAGTTCTGTCAGTTCGTCGACGACGGCGACGAGGGGCCCGACCCGACCACTGGCCAGAGCGTCGACGAAATGGATCAGCGCCTGGGGGACGGTTCCCGTCACTTGGTGCGCAAGGCTCGCGACATCGGCTCGCACCTCCGCTGCACCGCCCAACCGCGCCGCGTCCACGAGCATCAGCAGCGCATCGACACGTTCTGCGCGTGCTTCGCTCGACGTTGCGCTGTCGCGAAGGATTCGGCGGGCGGCGGCAGGGTCGAGCCGGGCGGCGAGGAGCCACGCCGTGCCCCGCGCCAACTCGTCGTGGCCCACGGTGTGGGGCAGGTCGAACGACTCCAGCTCGGCCAGCAGGTCGTCAGCGCCGCCATCGCTCGCCTGACCGCTCGCTGCGGCCAGCTCACCGATGGCGATGGCCCGCACCGTCACGTTCTCGGCAGTCGCGGCGGCGGCCGCCGCCTCGGCCAACGCGTCGCGGGCTGCGGTGACGTCGCCCCGAAACATCTCGAGTCGGCTCCGCCCCACCAGTGCCAGGGCCCGAAGGAACGGGCTGGTCGCCGCCCTCGGCCCCGTCAACACGCCATCGAACGCGGCGCTTGCCAGGTCGAACCTCCCGTCCCACACGAGGGCATGCGCATACGCCAACGCAATCGAGGCCCGGTCGCCGAGCAGCGCCGGGCTGTCGGTCGCCCCCAGCGCGAGGACGGCGCGCTCGCCCACGGCGACTGCGTCACGGCATCGGCCGACGGTGACCAGCGCTTGGCACAGGGCCGACCAACCTTGTGGTGCCACGCGATCCGACCAAGCCAACTGCGCCTCCAGCACCGCGAGCGACCCATCGGCGTCGCCCTCGAAGGCGAGCACGTAGGCCTCGTGGATGGTGAGCAACTCGAGCGACTCCACATCGTCGAGGCGCGCCCGGACGTCGTCGATCACGACGCGCGCCCGATCCGGTCGGTGCAGGTGCCACAACAGGTTGTACAGCCGCAAACCCACCAGTTGCAGCCATTCGTGGCAGGCCGTTGGGCTGTCGGATGCGCCCAGCATCGTGCCCTGAGCGAACTTCTCGGCCGCGTCGGCCTGGCCGGTACGCATCAAGGCGTCGGCGAGGAACCTCGCCATCTCGAAGGATGGTTCGGCGTGCCATGCTGCGTCGGCCAACAACCGCACGGCACGCCATTCCTCACGCTCGATGGCCACACGGGTGACACTGCGCAGCGTGTCGACGTGGGGGGCTCGCCCCAGCTCCACCAACCAGCTCACCTGAGCGACGTCGTCGACGTCTGACCTCGGTGGGCCGACCAGTTGCAACGCGAGTTCGAGCAACCGTCGACGCCGTACGGCACCCAGCGAGGAACCCACGATCTCGGCGTCGATGGGATGCGCGATGGCGACCACAGGCGCTGGACCGTCCGTGATGGTGACCACCAGGCCCGCATGCTCGAGTTCGTCGAGTGCCGGGGCGTACGAGTCGTTTGCGGCCGACGTGACGTCGTCGCGACGCAATCGCTCGGCAACGGCGAGCAGTTCGAACAGCTCGACTGCGGCGGGCGAATGCTGTCGCAGTCGTTGCGCGAGCAGGTCTGCGATGCGCGGATTCCCAGCGAACTCCTCGGCGAGGTGCCAGAGTCCGTCGACATCGGCGCGCAAGCTGCCGCCCGCCAGCGCGGCCTCGGTCAGCTCGCGCACGTACAGAGCATTCCCTGCGGCAGCCGACCATGTCGCCGTGACCGCGGCGTCGGCAACCCGCCCTCCGAGCCGGCGCTTCAGTATCAGCGCCACCTCGCCATGCGACAGGCGGCCGAGTTCGATCTGCTCCAGCTCACGACGACCGACGAACTCGCGGAACTCGGACGTCCCGTTGTGGAGCGGCGTCGGAGCCGACGCCACGACGAACATCTCGCCGCGCGATGCGAGCAGGTCGAGCACCGCCAGCGTGGCCGGATCGACGAGATGCACGTCGTCGACCACCAGCACCCGTGCGTCGGCTGCTGCGAGCAGATCGGCCAGTGCTGTCACCGATGGTGCTGTCGAAATGCCGATCGGGAGCTGCTTCCAGTCGAGCTCGGTGGCTTCCGAGAGCGCACCGAACGCCACCGTCGACAGTGCCGGGTTCCCTCGAAGCCGGAACAGCGACTGCTGCGCTTCGAGCCGTTCGACGCGGTCCGCCACCGCTGCCAAGACCGTCGACCGACCCACTCCTGGCGGGCCGACGATCAACCGCCCAGGATGCCCCGCCGCTCGGGCATCGAGCACTTGCTCGATCGTCGCCTCACGTCCGACAATCGGCCACTTCGAGGTGCTGTGGTGGGTCACCCCGAGATTCTGCAACGTTCGGCCGCCACGCGATGTCACCCACACGCGACATCGGGGGTCCGGCCGTGTGGCCGGACCCCCGAGTTGTGCTGACGAGCCCGACGCTCGTCAGATCCGCCGCCGCGCTGAGGCGACCAGCAGCCAGCCGGCGACGAGCGCCAGACCGGCGACGGTCATCAGCCATCCCGACGAACCACCTGTCGCCGGCAGGGTTGCCGTCGGCGATCCGTCGAACGCGGGCATCGGCTGGAACTCGACGACGGTGGAGGGCGTGCCGGGAGTGGGCACACCGCTCGTCGTCGTGTTCGGGTCGGTCGTGTCCGGGGTGTTGGGGTTGGTCGTGGTGGGGTTGGTGGGGCCAGTGGTCGGCGTCGTTCCGGCCGGAACGGTCGATCCGGGTGTTGTCGTGACGGGTGTCGTCGTGACGGGTGTTGTCGTGACGGGTGTTGTCGTGACGGGTGGGCTGCACACCGGTGCGTCGGCAACCAGCAGGTCGAGCACAGCGATCGTCACGCCTTGGTCGGTCAACGTGATGACAGCTTCCGTGTGGGTTCCGGTGGCGGCCGGCTCGGTCACCTCGAGAGACTCGCCCGCAACCAACACCTGCCCGCTGAACGTTCCGATCGGGCCCATCCACCGTTCGAACCCGATGCCGACGGAGTCAGCACCGTTGTTCGCTGCCAGCATGTGCAACTGCGGTGCCCCGTCAGAGCAATCGAGTGAGATCGTCGTCTCCACCTGCGGCGCAGCGACGGGTTCGCAGGCCATGGCTGCCGGTGCGGGGTGGCTGGCGACGACGCGGTGGAGATCGTCGCGGACTTCGACCATGACCCCCTCGTTGCTCGGTGCGATCGCCATCTGCACCCACGGCTGGCCAGGTGCCACGGTGATCTGGTGGGTGGCAGCCGGGCTGTTGACGATGCCGATCAGCAGATCGAGCTCACCGGTGTACGACGTGGTCGACACGGTCGCCAGGTACACCATCTTCGAGTCGAAGCAGTGGGCTGTGACGTCGAGGTCGATCGCCGGCAACTGCGGTGTCGGGTAGCCACAGTCCTGATTGTCGACGGCGGCCACGCTGCCGCTGTCGAACACCGTGGTGCCGAGCACGTCGACCCGGACCGTTCCGAAGGTGGGGTAGGCGCGTGTGTCCACGTGGTCGAAGTGGCCGTCGACGTTCACGGTCGTGGACTGCTCCGGCTGCCCGTCGAACGAGGTGACGATCGCGACGTCGTGCGGCGCGGCGACATTGTCGATGCCGAGTGCGAATGTGGCTACTCCTTCGGCGCACGTCACGTCGAGTTGGGCGGTCATCGACGCTGCAGCGATGACGCCGGCGCACGGCTTCACGGTGCCGGTGTCGAACCAAATCTCGCCGTCGATGTCCTCCACCTTCATCCGGGTGGTGGACGTCGTCGGCACGATCTCGCTCACACCGTTCTGGCTGGAAGGGTTGACGTGGAAGTACCCGCGAGCGGTCTCCAGCCCGTCGACGTACGCCGT
>DATKCX010000134.1:0-3468 GCA_035512975.1 Ilumatobacter sp. | reverse complement strand
CTCGACAATCGACGCGCCGTCCTCGTCGCCACCACCGCAGCCCGAGAGCAACAGCGAACCCATGCCCAGCCCGATCAGCACCGCACGACCACGACCCCTGGAGACATTCCGCACGGTGCGACACTACGACCAGCCAGCGCTTCCCGGGGCGGTTCGAGAGGGTTCCATACCGAAACCACAATCGACCCGCCGTATCGACTCGTCCCACCGTCGCTGAACCAACTTGCGAACGATTGAGCGATGGCGCAAACTAGTGACTGTCTCTGGCAAGCGCTGGAGGAAGTGGACCCCTTTGCCTACCGGAAGGGTAGGGGAACCGGGTTCTGCGCCCAACGGGCCATTGCGAACCGAGCTTGAGATCGGCATCCTTGGAAGTGCACGGAGCGTCTTGAGCCCCGTGAAGTAGAGCCTCGGAGGAGCCAGCGACACCGCAAGGTGATTGTGGGAGCCGGGGCTCATGCGTGTCGGGTCGCCTTCGTCACACAACCGCCTTGCGAATCGCACTCCCCTGGCGCATACTGGTGTTGCCTCGGGCAAGCGCCCTTGGAAGTGGACCCGGTTGCCCACCCGTAGGTGGGGGAACCGGGTTCTGCGCGTTACGGCCGAAGTTCGATGACTCGCTGCACGATCGGCTCGATGAGCGCCTGCCAATTCGCACCTGCACCGGCGGCCCACGTGATGCCGTCGGCGACGCCCAACATGGGTTCACGCCGGGCCGTGCGATGCTCGAAGACGAGAGGCGGCTCTGGCTGTCTCAGCCTCGAAATGATCCGGGCATCCTCGCGATCGTCCTGCCGGCTTTCGAGCACGAGACGATCCACCTTCTGGGACTGCACTTCGCTCACGAGCGCAGCCAGGCATGCTTCGCGGGCGACGAACTCCGTGATGCCGTGCCGCCGGTGACAGACCACGACGAACGCTCGCACCGGGAGCTCGGCGATCGACGCCAGGAGGATCCGCCTCTGCGCATCGACCTCGTTGTTGAAGTGAAGGCGACGACCGCGCGTGGGTAGTGCGCCGATGGCGGCGCGAGTCGCTGTCAGGTGTCGAGCTTCGATCAGCACGCAACCCATGAGGTAGCGCTGCCCGCGGATCGACTCGTCTACGAACGCGTCGGTCGGGCGGAACCCTCGGCTCACTTGGCGTCGCCCTTCAAAATGTCGCCGAGGCCGACGGCTACTGCTTGGTCGGCGGCCGCGAAGGCGTGGGCGTAGACGCGCAGTGTCATCGCTGGGTTCGAGTGGCCGAGGCGACCGGCTACGGTCCTCACGTCGTGGCCTTGGCCGATGGCGACCGTTGCCGACCAGTGGCGCAAGTCGTGCAGACGCCACTTCACGTCAATGCCCGACATCTGGCGCGCTCGCTTCCACCACCAGCTGATCCGGTCGGGGCTGACGACTTGGGGGCCGAGACCGAACATCCACGGGCCATACGACTCGCGCGCCCGTCGCAGCGCAGCGATCAACTCGACCGTGTCGGCGTCGAGCGTGACAGTGCGGATGTTCGCGGTCTTCGTCGCCGCCTCGCGAAGCTGCGGCGAACCGTTGCCGCGCTCGGTGATCTCGATGGCGGAGTCGACCAGCAGCTGCCCGTCGTGCTCATCGGTCCACCGCAACGACGCCAGCTCGGCGCGTCGCGCACCGGTGACAGCCGCGATGCGGAACGCCAACTCGGCTGCGTCATCGATCGAAGCCGCTGCGGCCATCACAGCTCGCACATCATCGACGGTCATCGCACTGCGCAGCTGCCGCTTCGACGACCGCAGCCGAGCAAGCGACGCCACGTTCGACGATGCCCATCCCCAACGCACCGCCTGAGCGAGCGCAGCGCGCAGCGCACCGTGCTGGTTCTTGATGCCGGCGTCGGCCATGCCGGCTGCCCGCAGACGCGTGTGCCAGCGCTCGATGTCGGCGACGGTGAGTCGGGCGAGCGGCAGACGAGCGATCTGGTCCTTCTTGATCGACCGAACCCGACTCTGCTGATCGCGTGCCGACGACGGTGCCCACGTGTCGAGGTTCTGCTTCACCCACTCGTCGAGCACGTCGCCCACCGATCGGCCGGCGGGCTTCGCCTTGCTGCCCGACGACTCGAGCTCGGCGGCGAGTCGTTGCGCATCACGCTTGCCGCCGCGGACTGTCCGCGACATCTGTGTCGGTCGACCGCGGACGTCCGAACCCGTGAAGACGCGGACTTCCCACACGCCGGGGCGCTTCTCGCGAATCGTCGCCATGCCCACGCACGCTAGGCGACGGGTGTGGCGGAGTCTAGGGTTGGTTGCTAGGGATGAGCCAGAGCCGAACCGTCGTGGGACGACTCGAACACAATCGAATCACTCGATACGCAGGCCTGATATCGCCCGGCTGATCACTAGCTGTTGGATCTGCTCGGTGCCTTCGAAGATGTCGTGGATCTTGGCATCGCGGTGCCAGCGCTCCACGGGGTACTCGCGGGTGTAGCCGTAGCCGCCGAGGATCTGGATGGCGCGCTCGGTCACCCAGGTGGCGGTGCGGCCGGCCTTCAGTTTGGCCATCGAGCCTTCTGCGTTCTTGAACTGCTTGTGCTTGCCCAACCATGCGGCCCGCCAGATGAGCAGGCGGGTCGCCTCGATCTCTGTGGCCATGTCGGCGAGCATGAACGCAATCGACTGATTCATGATGATCGGGCGACCGAACGCGTGACGCTCCTTCGCGTACTCGAGCGAGTACTCGTAGGCGGCGCGGGCAACGCCGACGGCCTGGGCACCCACCGAAGGACGGGTGGCCTCGAACGTCTGCATCGCTGCCTGGGAGTTGCCGGGCTTGCCTTCACGCACGCGGGCGAGGCGCTCGTCGAGCGTCTCCTTGCCGCCCAGCAGGCAGCGACCGGGCACACGCACGTCTTCCAGCACTACCTCGGCAGTGTGGCTGGCGCGGATTCCGTGCTTCTTGTACTTCTGACCCTGGCTGAGACCCGGCGTGTTCGGCGGCACGATGAAACTGGCGTGACCCTTCGAACCCAGTTTGGGGTCGACCACGGCAACCACCACATGGATGTCGGCGATGCCGCCGTTGGTGATCCATGCCTTCGTGCCGTTGAGCACCCATTCGTCTTTGGCCTCGTCGTACACGGCCGATGTGCGGTAGCCGTTGACGTCGGAACCGGCGTCGGGTTCGGAGGCGGCGAACGCACCGAGGGCGATCTTGTTGGCATCGCCATACGCCTGCGGCACCCACTCCATGATCTGCTCGGGCGTTCCCGACGACGCGATGCCGGCGGCCGCGAGTGCGGTACCCATGATGGCCATGCCGAGGCCAGCGTCTCCCCAGAAGAGCTCCTCGATGGCGACCGGCAGGGTGAGCCCGGTGGGGTCGTTCATCATGGCCTCGGCCACGAACTCCCAGCCGTACAAGCCGATCTGCGCAGCCTGCTCGACGATGGGATACGGGAACTCCTCGCGCTCGTCCCACTCGTGCGCGGCGGGACGCATGA
>DATKCX010000133.1:0-8370 GCA_035512975.1 Ilumatobacter sp. | reverse complement strand
ACCGGACGTGGGTTGTCGCTCATGCCGCCGTCGACCGAGATGTAGGTGCGGATGCCAGGAATCTGCTTGATCGTGCCCACGCTGTACACCGTGAGCGCTGCGGAAGCGACGATGGCTCGCCCGGGTTCCACACTGACCTTCGACCGCACGCCGAGGGCGGCGCACGCGTCGAGCAGCACGCTCCCCCACTGGGTGATCGAAGCTGCTTCCTCACCCTCTACGTAAGCCACGCCGAGGCCGCCGCCAAGCACCAGCTCGGGCAACCCGAGTGGGTTCGCGAAGGTTGCCATCACCTCGGCCGCCTTGGCGAAACTCGATGCCTCGAACACGTTCGAGCCGATGTGGCAATGCACGCCGACCAGTTCCACAGAGCTGGCCGCGGCGGCGCGGTCCACCGCTCGCATGGCGTCGCCGTTGGCGAGGTTGAACCCGAACTTCGAGTCGTCTTGACCGGTTGCGATGAAGTCGTGAGTGTGGGCATGCACGCCGGGCGTGACGCGCAACAGGATCTTTGGTGCGGGGCCGATCCCTTCGGCAGCGAGCCGGTCGAGCCGGTCGAGCTCGTCGAACGAGTCGACCACGATCGAGTGGACCCCTTCCTGAATGGCCATCGTGAGTTCGGCGATCGACTTGTTGTTGCCATGCATCACACACGCGCTCGCCGGAACGCCAGCCGCCAAAGCGATGTGCAACTCCCCGCCGGTGGCAACGTCGAGGCGCATGCCTTCTTCGTAGGCCAGGCTGGCCATCGCTTTGCAGAGGAAGGCTTTGGTGGCGTACACCGCCCGTTGTTGGCCGAACGCTCGCACCGCTTCCGCGCACCGAGCCCGCAAATGATCTTCGTCGTACACGAACACCGGGGTGCCGTACTCGGCCGCAAGGTCCTTCAACGAACATCCGCCAACCGTGAGATACCCATCGACGCCAATCGCTGCTGAGTCTGGAAGCAGGTACGACGGCAGTGCGCTCACCAAGGCGAGGCTACCGAGACGTTACATCGCTTCGGGTGCCTCGATACCCAGCAGGTCGAGTCCTTGGGCCAACGTCCGCGCCGTCACATCGCACAACGCGAGACGGCTCGAGCGAACCGCTTCTTCGGCTTTCATCACCGGGCAGTGTTCGTAGAAGGCAGTGAAGTCCTGGGCCAGATCGAACAGGTATGTGCACAGCTTGTGCGGCGCGTAGCCGGCGATCGCATCGGCGATCGCGGTGGGGAACCCCAGCAGCCGCTGCGCCAGCGCTCGTTCTTGGGGCTCGATGAGCGAGACGGGTTGGCCACTGAGAGCAACCCGGTCCGCGCCCGCCCTTCGGAAGATCGAGCAGATTCGGGCGTGGGCGTACTGCAGATACGGGCCGGTGTTGCCGTCGAAGGCGAGCATCCGGTCCCAATCGAAGATGTAGTCCTTCACGCGATCGTTCGCCAGGTCGGCGTACTTCAGCGCGCCGATGCCGATCATGCGTGCGACCGCAGCGCGTGCGTCGCCATCCAGGTCGGGGTTCTTCTCCGCGACTGCCAGCCCCGCCCGTTCGACGGCTTCGTCGAGCAGATCGACCAGCTTCACCGAGTCGCCCGACCGGCTGCGCAGCATCTTGCGGTCGTCGCCGAGCACGCTGCCGAACGGCACGTGCACCGCTTCGCGCGGCGGTGCGAGCCACCCAGCCATCCGACACACGTCGAACACCATGTGGAGGTGTTGGGCTTGCGGGGCACCCACCACGTACAGCATGAGATCGGCACCGAGTCGCTCGACGCGGTCAATGACGCACGCCACATCGCTCGTGGCGTACATGAACGCACCGGCGCGAGAGCGAAGGATCAGGGGGAGCGGCTCGTTGTCGCGATTCGTGTATCCAGGCGGGAACACCACCTGGGCACCGTCGCTCTCCTCCACCATGCCTGCGGCTTCCAACCGAGCAAAGGCGTCGCCCATCAGCGGCTGATAGAACGACTCGGCCGCGAGGTCGTCGTCGGTGAGCAACACGCCGAGTTTGCGATACACCAAGTTGAAGTAGTCGATCGACAGGCTGATCAAACGGTTCCACAACACGTGAGTGTCGGCATCGCCAGACTGCAGCAGTATCACGCGGCCGCGAGCACGCTCAGCGAACGCTTCGTCATCGTTGAACTTTGCGTTGGCCGCCTTGTAGAACCCGTCGAGATCGCCTTGGCTGAGGCCAGCTGCAGCGACGTCTTCACCGAGGTCGAGCAAATGCTCGATGAGCATGCCGAACGGGCGTCCCCAATCACCGATGTGGTTCTCGCGGATCACGGTGTGACCCATGAACTCGTGGAGCCGAACGAGCGCGTCGCCGATGACGGTCGACCGCAGGTGACCGACGTGCATTTCCTTGGCCACGTTCGGTGCCGAGTAGTCGATCACGACGGTCTTGGGCTGTTCGGCGGTTGCCACGCCGAGGCGCTCGTCTGCTGCCACAGCGTTCAGTTCATCGTTCAGGAAGTCGTTGGTGAAGACGAGGTTGATGAAGCCGGGGCCGGCGATCTCTGTGGTCGCGACGCCGTGGAGCACACCGGCCGCAACGATCTGCTCAGCGATGTCGCGCGGGTTGCCTCCCACCTTCTTGGCAAGCGGGAGTGCCCCGTTCACCTGGGCATCGGCCCGATCCGACGGCCGCACGGTGGGGTCTGCCGCCTCGCCGCCTGCGATGTCGGCGAACACAGGAGCCAGGAGTTGCGCAACGATTTCGAACGGGTCTGCCACGTCAGCCATTGTGCCCCAGCGCAGCGGCGATGCGGCACGAGGTTCAGTCGTAGGTACCGGACCGGGTCGACGTACCCTCGCAACATGCAGCGTCGTCAGCGGTTCCTTGCAGCAGGGTCAGTCGTGTGTCTGGTGGCTGCGTTGGCCGCATGTAGCGACGACGCCAACGATCAGCAGTCGACCGATACGGCGACGACTCCGGCAACCACCGTTGCAGACACTGTTGACACGGTGCCGGCGACCACCGCCGACGTTGCGCCCGCCACGACCGAGGTGACCGAGACCACCGAAAAGACGACTGAGGTGACCGAGACGACTGAGGTGCCCGACACGACTGAGGTGCCCGAGACCACGGCGGCCGCGCAACCTGCAGCGTGGAACTCGTTTCAACTCGACGATTGCCAGTGTTCAGACGGCAGCGAGGTCACGTTCTTTCAGCGCGACGCCGACCCCACGAAGGTCGTGCTGTACTTCGAGGGAGGTGGTGCCTGCTTCTCGTTGGAAACGTGTGATCCCAACGGCGACCCCACGTACTCGATGACGTCACCCGACTCCGGCGGCTTTCTGACGAACCGGGGCGGCCTGTTCGACTTCGAGAATGCGGAGAACCCGCTGACGGATCATTCGTTCATCTACGTGCCGTACTGCACCGGCGACGTCCACTCAGGCGATGCCACCACCGAATACGGCGAAGGCGTGGACGGCGAAGATGTCGTCATCGAACACCGCGGCTTCCCGAACGGCATGGCGGCGCTCGACCATCTGGTCTCGGAGTACCCCGAGATCGAGCAGCTCGTCGTCACCGGAGCCAGCGCTGGGTCGGTGCCCACGCCACTGTTCGCAGGGCTCGCCAGCGATCTGCTTCCCGACGCCGACATCGTCACCTTTGGTGATTCCTCGGGCGCGTACCCCGACGTGCCGGCGCTCAACGCCGGAATCGGTGCGCTGTGGGGCACCATGAACGCAGTGCCGGATTGGCCAGCAACAGCTGACGTGACGCCCGAAACGTGGAGCTTGCCTGGCATGTACGTGTACGCCGGCCTTCACGCCCCCAACGTCCGATTCGGGCGTTTCGATTACGCGTTCGACGAGACGCAGTCGGCGTTCAGCGCTCTCGCAGGCATACCGGCAGACGAGTTGGTCACGTTGATCGACGGCACCGAGCAGATGGCCGAAGACGCTGGAGTGTCGGTCGCGAAGTACGTCGCGGCGGGCGACGAGCACACGATCATCGGGTCCGACGAGCTGTACGAGATGGAGACCGAGGGGGTTCGTTTGATCGACTGGATCACCGAATTGATCACTGGTGAGAACGCTCCCGCCGACATCCACTGCGAAATCTGCACGTGACGGGTAGATTCGACGTGCCGTTTCGATTCTCGCAGCGGTCCCCGCTCTCGTAGCTCAGGGGATAGAGCATTGGCCTCCGAAGCCATGTGCGCAGGTTCGAATCCTGCCGAGGGCACTTCCAGTTCATGGGGTATGAGCTGGCCTGATACCCCTATTTCACTGCGCTGGGCGACGCGACCAGTTGAGCGCAGGCGTGCACTGTTGTGCGCAGTTGCACCCTCCCAGTGGGCCGATAGTGGGCCAACTGGACGCTGCCGGTCGCTCCGCTCGCCACCGCGTGCAACGTGAGAAACCTGCCGCCCTGCGCGTACGGGTCGGCGTTCTCGAACCTGTGACCGGCCTCGACCTCCGGTGACCCTCTGATGGGCGAAGGGCAAGCGTGTCTACACGCACACGAGAAGGAGCGGCATAATGCGGACCGACCATCGGCAACCATTCGCACCCAACCGACCGGGGCACGGCACCGCCCAACACCACGCAGCTTCCAACGGAGCACGCATTTCACTCGTTGACGTCAGCGAACTGGCAGACGAACTCGGCGTCAAGACTTCGTGGTTTGGCACCGACCGGTGACGACGCTGCCGCTCTCATCAATTTCGACATCAAGAGCAACTGAGACTGGCCGGAGCGGGCGGGTCTGGTCGTTGCATTGGTACGTCGCATCAGCGGCGAGAGGGAACGCAAGGTACGCATCCCTCACGTCGATCAGCGCTCGGCGATCCTGCACTGCGGTCGCTGAAAGCCACACGGTGCCTGTGTCGGTCGCGGATCCGATGAACGTGGCGTACCAGGCGAGCTCGCCAGACTGGTGTGATTCGAGTGCCCAGCGACGTAACACACCGGGCGGGTCGAGTCCGGTAGACCATCGTCGCAGAAGTTGCCGATCGGGGTGTCGGTACCGAACGAAAAGCTGTTGTCGTTGGCCAACGTCACCGTGCCCGGACCCGCCGCCACCGCGCTGAACGGGCCGCCGGTCGTACGGCCGGCCGGCTGTGAGGATGCACGCTCGATGTCCCGAACCACCCCCGCAACGTCCACGTCGTAGATCTGTTCGTCCTCGACCGTCAGGACTTCCGGAGCTCCGCTCCCGCAGCCGGCAACGACCATCAGCATCGCGACCGCTGCCCCGCACCGTCGTGACGACCGACCGGACCGCTTGTGTGGCGCAGCGGACTGAGAGCGGCAGCCTTGCCGACGCCGCCTGTGGACCGGATGTCGCATCGAACCAGCCTCGCACGCGTCAACTGGGTGCGCCAGCTGTTCTGAGCGTTCGGTGCGATCAGCGGACGGAGCTTGGCGCTTCGGCCGGTTGCACGACGTCCAACGCTTGGGACTGAAGGAGTGAAAACTCTCCAGACCCTCTATGGCGCATTCCCGATACGTCCGACCGCTATCGAACGGACTCCTGACGGCGATGCGTGTGGCGAGCTATGCCCCGCTCCGAGAGTGCACCGCGGAGTCGGAGGCCTCCGACGACCCGGCGACCCGCCGGAGGCGGCCGTTGCCGTAGTGATCGCCACGCCAGTGTCCCGAAGTGTGCCGTCAAGGGTTTCAGCACAGCGATGGTCCTCTCTCGCGGCCATCCGGCATTCTGGGGCAGGGTCCGGTGCGCCCAGCTCAACGGTCGGCGCTTCCGGGCTAATCTGGTACGCCGCCCGTACCTGGTCGCCATTGGCGCTGCCTTTCCGCCTCCGCCGTGAGTCCGGCGGGCCAGGCGCCCATGAACCCAGACATCTCCGGGTCCCACCAACCGGTGTCCTCCACGAACGAGACGGCAACGGCGTTGCTCACGAAGTCGTCGCCCTCGGCAAGCGATCGATCGAGGACTGCCAGGAGCCGCCGAAGCGGGTCCAACTCGTCCTGCTCAAACATCGCGATCGCCATTCGCCGTAGATCGGCGATCAAGAGGTGAAGTAGGAGTTCCTCGTGGAACGCGAGGTGCTCGGCGACCAATTCTTGCGATTCGGGAACTGCGCTGGACAGCTCGGCAAGGAACGCGTTGGACGAGACGGACATCGCCCGAGTATCGCAGGACACTCCCGCCGGGCATCCGTCGACGTCGTCACCGAGGTGCCGCTTTGGCACCTCAGTCATCCGGGGTTCTGGGGCAGTCGCCGAGGATCCACACTCGAGTGCTGTGGGATGGTGCCCGCCCGCCTGCACACGCCCAGCCCTATCAAGGTAAGTTGATGGTTGTGGATCCGGTGATCTTGGCGTCAGCTCGCAAGCACCAGGTCGCCGACGATGACATGCTCCACGCCTACCGCAACCCAATCCGAGTGTTCGACCTCGACGACCTCACCATGCTCATCGGTCCGGACACCGCCGCCCGACTCCTCGAGATCGGAGTGTCTGAAGCCGAGGGGATTGACTTCATCGTTCACGCCATGCCCGCACGCGACAGATTCCTGGAGGCCTGATGCCCCGCTCGATCCAAGACATCCTTGACCACGCCGACGAACTCGCCGCCCGGTTCGAGGAGTATGAACCCCAACCCGGTGAAGAACGGCCCGTCGAGGAGTACCTCCTCGAACGTGCCGCGCTCGCACGGGCACGCAGCGAACGACAGATCGTCGATGCCATCACGAGCGCCCGCGCCAAGGGCGTGTCATGGCAGCGCATCGGCGAGCTTCTGGGCACGTCGGCCCAGGCTGCGCAGCAGCGCTACGGCGCCGTCATCACAGCCGGTTGACCCTGCCGTTCAGCCGGCGGTCGGGGACACTGCCAGGGGTTTGGCCGCACACGTTCTGGGTCACTTCGGCGAGCACCGACGTACCGGTCCACGCCCGACATCCAGACCGTCACCCCACGTGCTTGATGTGATCGGCCAGTTGGCGACGGGCGATCCTCAGCCTGTGCATCCTCGAGAGCGGAAATAGGATGAAGCACAGCCAGTCGAGGGACAGTCAGTGACGGAGGTACAGCGATGCGAATCTTGATCGGCTACAACCGGATCGGCCACGCCAAGACGTTCCGGACCGCTTTGCTCAGCGATGAGCGCGGGGCATGTCGATCGGTACGCATGTGCTGATCGTCGGCGACGACGTCCCCGAACGTGAAGCCGTGATCACCGATCTGACGGACGGGGCTCGCGAAGCCACGTTCTCCTTCGGCGACTGACCGAACCGAGTCTGGGGAACGGGCGGCCCGTCCATGACCCGGCTGATTCGTTGTGGGACGGTTCCCTCGCTCGTCCCAACACTGAGCGTGTTGTCGTTGAGAACCGCTCGGGGACCTGCGCCCGCTACACGTTGACGTCGATGAGGAGCCGACAATGATCGCTTGGTCCCCAGTCGTCCACCTCGTTGAGGGCACCTACAGCTACGCGATCGGCCAGAGACACCGATGCGAACACGAAGTCGAGCTGCCGCGTCGCCGTTGCCGGCGTCTGCTGACTGTGGTGAAACGTCGGGACACACAAGCTGTCGAGCGGAAGCTCCTCGGGCCACGGGTCCGCCCGACGACCAGACGGGTAATCCGGCCCGACGAATCGCAAACCGAGCGCATCCGCACGCTCGAACACCGTCGCGTAGCGCTTCTCGAACCACCTGTCGCCGTACTCGCCGTATCCACGCAGGATGTTCCAGTCGCCGGCGACCACCAGGCGGTGCCGGCGTCCCATGAGCGCCGACAGATCGGACAGGATCCGATGAGCCGAAGCGTCGGCATAACCGCGGCTGGTTGCCATCTCCCACGGGGCGTACACCGAAACCGCGGTGAACAACACCTGGCCATCACGAGTGACATCGGCGGCTGCCACAGTGCCCTGGCGGCTCACGATCCAGCTCCCAGCCGCAGTCGCCACGTCGTGCCCGAACGTCGGACGCGCAACAACTCCCACCCTGTCAGAGAGCCGAGCGACAGCCGTACAGAACCGCAGCGGCACGGTCGCAGCGGTCGTCCAGTCGCCGGAAACGTCCGGATGAACCTCCAGCACTTGGCCGGTGCGTGGCGCACGAGCCTCCTGCAGCAGTGCAAGATCGGCACCGTTTCCGTTTAAGTCGTTCCACAGGTCGCGCCGCGCGACGTTCCAGCTCACTAAACGGACCACACTCGCACGCTAGCGAACAGGCCCGGGGAGCGCTGCTGGGACGCTGCGGGTCGGCGCGAGCACGTAGGTCTGAACCGGCGCGATCTGGGGCAGTGCGAAGATGATCTGTCGACGCCTTGTGTCGTGTGCCCAGCGCTAGCACTCCCCGTCGAGGTTTAGCTTGGTGCGCGATGGGCACGCGTCCGCGGACGCGTGGTGCTGGGTAAGTTCGGGCGCGACGTTGACGACCTGATGTTGTCGACTTTCCCA
>DATKCX010000132.1:0-2571 GCA_035512975.1 Ilumatobacter sp. | reverse complement strand
CCGCCCTCGAACGCCCCATTGTCGTCATGATTCCCTCTCTCGTGACGGCCGACCTCTCGAGTCGGCGGCCACAATCTGCTGTGGTGTTCGGTGATCACACGATCTCGTCGTCGGCGAGATGGGACGTCGGTGATGTGGACTCTGACGGTGCCGGGACTCATGCCCGGCCAGGCAGGTGGTACGCGAGTGGCGTCGCGCAAGGTTGCGAAGAACGCGGTGAGCGCTCGACGAGCACGGTGGTGGTCTGCACCGAGAGAACGCACGCTAATCATTTGCACGCCGGCCGTCCATCGGTTCGGATACGGGAAGGTCCGGCCCCTGCCAGAACGACAGGTTCGAGGCCGATGAGGAGCTGCGGACGACGTCGGTCCTAAAGGAGGCGGCATGCCGTCGAGCGGTAGCGTCGTGGCGCCATGCGTTCGGTCATCGACACTCTTGCCCCGCCGCGGATGGGGGCTTCGTTTCGGTGGCTGATGGCGTCGTCGTGGCTGAGCAACTTGGGCGACGGCATGTCGCTGGCTGCAGGTCCGCTGCTCGTCGCGTCACAGACGTCGAATCCGTTCCTGGTCGCAATGGCCGCGTTGGTGCAGCGTCTGCCATGGATGTTGTTCGGGTTGCACGCCGGTGTGGTGGCCGACCGGCACGATCGAAAGCGGGTGGTGGCGCTCGTGAACTCAGTTCGCGCTGGAGTGATCGCTCTGTTGACAGTGGTCGTTGCCACCGACGTGACCACCATCGAACTCGTGCTCGGCGCACTGTTCGTGCTCGGTACCGCTGAGACGTACGCCGATGTCACCACAGGCACCCTCTTGCCGATGATCGTCGAGCGCGACGACCTGGGTGTTGCCAACGCGAGGATGTCGTTCGGGTTGCAGTCGCTCAACCAACTCGTTGGTCCTCCGCTTGGAGCGTTGCTGTTCGGCATCGGCATGGCCGTGCCATTCGCGGCTCAAGCCGTGCTCCTCGCGGCAGCGGTTCGATGCGTGTTGCGGATCGAGTTCAGGCGCCTGCCCGACACGATCGAGCGTCAGCCGGCTCGGCGACAGGTGGCAGATGGGCTGCGGTGGCTGTGGAGCCACGGCCCCATGCGCACGCTGACGATCACGATCGTCGCGTTCAACGTGACGTTCGGCGCGGCATGGGCCGTGCTCGTGCTGTACGCCCTCGACCACCTCGGCATGGGCGATGTGGGATTTGGTTTGCTCACCGCCGCGTCGGCGGTCGGTTCCATCGTCGGTGCTGCCGGTTACGGCTGGACTGTGGCGCGCATCGGTGCAGCGAACATCATGCGGCTCGGCTTGGTCGTCGAAGCCGCCACCCACCTGTCGCTGGCCCTGACGCAGTCGGCACCAGTCGCACTTTTCACCCTGTTCGTGTTCGGCGTGCACATTGGCATGTGGGGAACAACGGCCCACACCGCTCGCCAGCGTCAGGTGCCGCTGGAGTATCAGGGAAGGGTGGGCAGCGTGTACCTGCTGGGCATGCAGGGCGGTCTCGTCATCGGTGCACCGATCGGAGGGTTGCTCGCCAGCCGCTGGGGCATCACGGCACCGTTCTGGTTTGCGTTCGCTGGGTCGTGCCTGATTCTCGTGCTGATCTGGAAGCGACTCGCCGCCATCGCTGCATAGCAACGCGAGCGTCCGTCCACGAAAGTTGTGTCGCACATCGCTGACCCTGAGCGGGCGACTTCATGCGGCCATCGAAACGTTGTCGTACCCCCTTGTTCCCCGCTACGGACGTCACAACCGACTGAAACACAGAGATGGGCTCCAGCCTCGGCAAGACGAGCTCGGCCACTGGCACCTCAACGACCGTTTCGGCACCCTGCTCGGGTGACCTCGGCAAGCTGCTTCCTTGCTCGGTGCGGCGGCGCATAGGTTCGCGCCATGACATCTCGGGTTTCACATACCACCTTCGACTGCCATGACGCGTTCGAGCTGTCGGAGTGGTGGAAGCCGGTCATCGGCTACACCGACATCCCGGGCGATCCCAACGAGCCCGGCGACGAGGAGTGCATGATCGCCGACCCGAACATCGGCCATCGGTTGTTGTTCATCAAAGTCGAAGACCTGCGCAGCGACCATGGCCGAATCCATCTCGACCTCGTTCCCACAGATCGGCGTCGAGACGACGAGATCGACCGGGTGGTCGCTCTGGGTGCCACCCAGATCGCCGATCGTCGCAACCGGGACGGAACCGGTTGGATGGTGCTCGCAGATCCCGCCGGAAACCGGTTCTGCATTTCGCGCAGCGACGAGGAACGTTCTGAGACGTCGGCGTGACAGATCGGAACCATCAAGCGCGCCGCCGCTGTGATCACGACCCTCGAACTCACCGACATGGCCGTAGAGACAACGAACGATCAGCGGCCTCACCGCGGCCGGTCGTAAGGCGCTTCCAACCGGTATGGGACGATGCGAAGATGATCTCTCGACGCCTTGTGTCGTGTGCCCAGCGCTAGCACTCCCCGTCGAGGTTTAGCTTGGTGCGCGATGGGCACGCGTCCGCGGACGCGTGGTGCTGGGTAAGTTCGGGCGCGACGTTGACGACCTGATGTTGTCGACTTTCCCA
>DATKCX010000131.1:0-8515 GCA_035512975.1 Ilumatobacter sp. | reverse complement strand
CTCTGCATGGTTGCTCGGCAAGCTGCCGTCGGCCAGTGATTCCAGCAGCGACTCGAAGCGAGTGCCGGCCCGGGCGATCGTCATCGCTGACTTGCATTGGCCGTCTGACCACTTGTACCGCGACCGACGTAACCCGTACATCGAGGCGTGCCCACCGGCCTGATAGAGCTTGCGTCGCTCGGCCTCGGCCAGCCAGCGAGCCTCGGCCGCTTTCAACTCCAACCGCTGAGCCTCGATGTCGTCGAGCTGAGCCAGCACGAACGCATCAGCAACAGGAGCTGCAGGTTCAGCTTCCAGTTCGCAAATGGCGTCGCCTGACATACAACAAGTATGACCAGGGGGTGTAGCAAGGATGATCGAGCCTCCAGTCGGTGCCCCAAGTTTCGGGAAACGAATTCTCGGCACATGCGTCCGATTTTCGTTTCGCCGTTCGTCGTCTCTGTGACAATCAAGAATGACCACCGATCCAAAGGACGTCACAACATGAAATACATGCTCCTCCTCGCAAGCAACCCCGCCGACGAACCAGCCCCAGGCAGCGAAGCCTTTGGCCCCTACATGGGCGAATGGGCTGCCTACAGCCAGGCCCTCGCCGAGGCGGGCGCGATGGTCACCGGTGAAGCGCTGCAAGGCGTCGACACCGCAAGCACGGTTCAGGTCCGCGATGGCAAGCGCATCGTGACCGACGGTCCCTTCATCGAGTCGAAGGAAGTGATCGGCGGCTACTACGTGATCGATGTCGCCAATCTCGACGAAGCACTCGATTGGGCCGCCAAGATCCCGAACGCTCACTTCGGCACCATCGAGGTCCGACCGGTCATGGAGTTCGACAGCTGACGAGCCAGGCCGAGACAGTCTGCTGACGAATCCGATGGGTGTCGCCGACGTCTTTCGCACGGAGTGGCCACAGCTGGTGGCCACGCTCATGCGCGACGTCGGCGACCTCAGCATCGCGGAAGATGCGGCACAGGACGCGTTCATCGAGGCGTCGACGCGGTGGCCCACCGATGGGATCCCCGACCGACCGGGTGCCTGGTTGCTCACGACCGGCCGACGCAAAGCCATCGATCAGATCCGAAGGTTGCGACGATTCGAGGATCGTCTCCCGGCGCTGGCCGACCGCACGACGATCGACGCCGACGGCCCGGACTTATCTCGCAACGACCTAGACGGAGAGCAGGTACTCGACGATCAACTCGCGCTCCTGGTCGGATGCTGTCACCCAGCCCTCTCCCCGGAGGCACAGGTCGCGTTGACGTTGCGGATCGTCGCCGGGCTCTCGACGCCACAGATCGCCCGTGCGTTTCTGGTATCCGAGGAGACCATGACGCGGCGGCTCACTCGCGCCAAGTCGAAGATTCGGGCCGCACGAATTCCCTTCGATCCACCAGATATTCACACGCTCGCCGAGCGCATCGGTGCGGTCTGCGAAGTGATCTCGTCGATCTTCACCGAAGGCCACGCCAGTGCAACGGACACGGCACTCATCAGAGGCGATCTCTGCGAAGAGGCGATCTGGCTCGCGGAACTCCTGAGCAAACTTGCCCCGGCCGATCCAGAAGTCGCAGGACTCCATGCGCTCCTGCTGCTGACCGACGCTCGACGATCCAGCCGTCTCGATCGCCACGGCCGCCCGATCCTGCTTGCGGACCAAGACCGGTCACTGTGGGACCAACCAATGATCGCTCGCGGTCTCGCCGAACTCGCGCGAGCACATTCGTTCCAGCGAGGCGGAGCGTTTCAGTTCCAAGCAGCAATTGCTGCCTTGCACGCCACAGCGCCCACCTTCGAGGCCACCGAGTGGCCAGCAGTCCTACGCCTGTACGACGTGCTCCTGCAGCGCCAGCCCAGCGCCCTGGTCGCACTGAACCGGGCCATCGCCGTCGACCGCGTGCACGGGCCAGACGCCGCGCTCGCCGCACTCGATGCCATTCCACACGCGGACGACCTCACCGGCGACGTCAACCACTACGTGTATTTCCACACCGCTCGATCGGACGTCCTGGCCCGACTCGATCGTCTCGATGCCGCTGACGCCGCACTGGAACTCGCGATCCAGTGCAGCACCAACGAATCGGAACGTTCGTTCCTTCGGCGTCAGAGAGACAGCCGGTGCAGGGAATGACGCTCGTCGGCTGAGAGCGTGACGCGATGACCCGGTCGATCGATGTCCGCGCATCGGTTGAGCAAACCGGCAGACTGGGCGGGTGCCGACCACTCTCCAGCCGACGCGGGTCGAAGAACCCGCCATCGACGAGGAGGTCGCGCCCGATCACCCGTGGGTGGTCATCGTGTGGAACGACCCGGTCAATCTCATGAGCTACGTCACGTTCGTGTTGCAGAAGCTCTTCGGGTACTCCCTCGAGAAGGCCACCGAACTGATGCTGGAGGTACACAACGACGGCAAGTCGGTCGTTGCCAGTGGCACCCGAGAACAAACCGAGATGCACGTCTTCCGCCTCCACGAACACGGTCTCTGGGCGACGATGGAGAAAGACGGCCCTAGCGCATGAGTCGTTTCCGTGCACCGATCCGCCGCAAGGGCGACGGTTTCATCATCGATCTCGGTGACCAGGAGACCGAAATCGTCTTGCGGCTGGTCGACGAACTGCGCACGTTGCTGTCCAGCGATACCTCCGACCCGGCCACCGCCGCGATGATGGCCCGGTTGTTCCCGGTGGCTCATCCTGACGACGCGGAGATGGAGGCCGAGTACCAACGCCTCATGCGCGAAGAACTCGTCGAGTCGAAACTGTCCACGCTGTCGCACGTCGAAGAAGCGTTGCGTGGCAACGGCAAGGTCGACGAAGGCAAGCTACTGAGCTTCATGCAGGCGGTGAACTCGATTCGCCTCGTGCTCGGCGTGATGCTCGGCATCACCGACGACGAGTCAGCCGACGCCCTTGACGATGATCTGGCGGACGGCCATGAGCAAGCCCTCTACCACTACCTCAGCTGGCTCCTCGAATGGACCGTGTCGGTCCAGTTTCGCCCCTAGCTACTAGCGGCGGTCTTGGAGGAACTTGAAGTGAGTTCTGGTTGCTGCCACCACTTCGGTGTCCAGGTCGGCGATGAGGACGCTTTCGCCGCCGCTTGCTGTGGCGAGTTCCACGCCGAGCGGGTCGATGATGCGTGAGTCTCCGCTGTAGTCCAGCCCGCCGCCTTGTCCCACGCGGTTGATGCCGACGACGTACGCCTGGTTCTCGATGGCTCGGGCTCGCAGCAACGCCATCCAGTGCTCGCGCCGCTTCTCGGGCCAGTTGGCCGGCACGAGATACAGGTCGGTCGAGGGCGCGAGCTGCCAGAACTCGTCGGCGAACCGCAGGTCGTAACACACGAACATCGACACCCGAAAGCCTTCGACATCGACGGTGACCAATTCGGTGCCCGCTCGCACGAATCGCTCTTCGCCGGCATGGCTGAACGGATGGATCTTCCGGTAGCGATGCTGCGTGCCGTCTGGCCCCGCGAGCACGAAACAATTCGACGGCCGCTGGTCGTCGGGCGAAGCTTCCGGGCTCACTTCGGGGCACGAACCCCCCACCCACACACCGTGCTGCACGGCTTGGTCGGCGAGGAACTGCGACGAAGGCCCGCCCTCGGGTTCGACGATGAACCCGTCGTCGGCGAAGCCGAACCCGGTGGAGAACGTCTCGGTCAGCATCACGAGCCCGGCACCAGAGGCCACTGCCCCGGCGATCATGGGTGCCAGCCGTTCGAAGTTGGCCTCCGGTGCGTTCCACACGATGTCGTGCTGCACGGCGGCCACTCGCAACGTGCTCATCGTGCCAAACCTGCCAGTTGCTCCACGGCGGCGTCGATCACGTCGAGCCGCTTGCAGCAGGCGAACCGAACGAGGTGCTCCCCGTGTTGCTGGTTGGCGTAGAACACCTGGTTCGGAATGGCAACCACACCCACCCGCTCCGGCAGCGCGCGACAGAACGCAATGCCGTCACCGTCTGGTTGCAACGGCCGAATGTCGACGGTGGTGAAGTACGTGGCCTCTGGCAGGTACGCGATGAATCCGGCCGCCTGCAGCCCGCCGAACAAGCGATCACGTTTGGCTTGCAGGTCGGCGGCCAGGTCCACGTAGAACGAGTCGGGTAAACCCAAACCGACGGCGATCGCCGGCTGAAACGGCGCACCGTTCACGTACGTGAGGAACTGCTTGGCCGTGGTGGCGGCGCGCACCAGGGCGGCCGGCCCGCTGAACCAGCCGATCTTCCATCCGGTGGTGTTGAACGTCTTGCCGCCCGATGAGATCGTGAGTGTGCGTTCGGCGAGGCCCGGCAATGTGGCCATGGGGATGTGTTCGGCACCTGTGAACACCAGATGCTCGTACACCTCGTCGGTGACGATGATCGCGTCGTGTTCCACAGCGAGTTCGCCGATGAGCGTCAACTCGTCTCGTGTGAACACCTTTCCAGTGGGGTTGTGCGGGGTGTTCACCAGCACCAGCTTGGTGCGGGCGCTGAACGCAGCTCGCAGTTCGTCTGGGTCGAACCCGTAGCGGCCATCGCCCGCGGCATCGGGGCGCAACACCACGGGCCGGAGCGTTGCGCCGGCAAGTGCGATGCACGCCTGGTAGCTGTCGTACATCGGCTCGAACAACACCACTTCGTCACCGGTGTCGAGCATGCCGAGCAAGGCCCCAGCGAGGGCCTCGGTGGCACCAGCGGTCACCACCACTTCCGTGTCGGGGTCGACGTCGAGGCCATAGAAGCGCCGTTGATGGTCGGCAATCGCGTGACGCAACACGGGCAATCCGGGCCCAGGTGGGTATTGGTTGACGCCATCTCGGATGGCTTGGATCGCCGCTTCGAGCACTTCCGGCGGGCCGTCGACGTCGGGGAATCCTTGGCCGAGGTTGATCGAGTTGGTCCGCACGGCCAGTGCCGACATCTCGGCGAAGATGGTGGTGCCGAACCCAGCGAGCTTCGTGGTGAGTACTTGGTCGAGCGACGTCACGTTCGCAGCGTACGAGGGCTCGCGCTCTACGCCGGCTCGGGTTCGGCTTCTACGACAATTTCCGGGACGATTTCGTCGGGCAGAGCAAACTCACTCGGGCTGCGGATCGACACGTCTCCCGCGATTGCAGCCACGAGCTGGTGTCGCTTGGCGTGGTACATGGCGGTGTCAGCCGCAGCCATCAGTTCCAGAATGGTCGTTCCGTTGGTCGGCCACATCGCCACGCCGACGCTGGCTTTGACGCGTATGGCATCAACGGCGCTGTCGAGCCGGGCCCGACCGGCGATGGAGTCTGCCATTTGACGGGCTCGACGCCCTCCCATCTCGGCCGAGACGACTCCTGGCATCAGTACGACGAACTCGTCTCCACCCCATCGGGCGACCAGATCGCTTTCGCGGGTGGCGTGTTGCAGCCGCTCGGCCACGATCTGGAGCAGTTCGTCACCGGCCTGATGGCCGTAGTTGTCGTTCACCGACTTGAACCCGTTCAGGTCGAACAGCAGCAGCGCAAACCCCACGCCAGTTCGTTCTGACGCGGCGATCTCCAGGTTGCTGAGGCGCTCGAACTCACCCCGGTTCGGAAGTCGGGTGAGTTGGTCGATGCTGGCGCGCTCCAGCAAGCTCCGATGAGCGAGCATCGAGGTTGCACCCGCAAGCAGCATCAGCAGGACTGCCAAGCCGCCGAGCACGACGTAGAAGGTCAGCTCCGCTGATGAAACCGACGCCGAGTTCGGTCCGGAAGCGACCACGACCAATCCGCTGGTACCGCTGATCGGGGCGAACGTTTGGCGAATGTCTCCATCCACCACGAAGCCGTCGGCACCACGCCCCTGCGGAGCGTCGGCAGTGACCCACAGTTCGGTGTCGAACTCGGCGAACAAGTCGTCGCTCGCCATGTTCAACACGGCTGCGAGTTGATTCCCCACAACGTCGATCGTGACCATTCGGTCGAACACCGACACGATCGACGTCCCGCTGTTGGCGTGGGGCGCATCGCCCGTTGTGGAACCGAAGTCCGCCTGGTACTCGTCAGCTGCCGCGCGCACGCCGTCTGGTCGTTCACCGGAGCATTCCACCCGAGTCGAATCGGCGACGCACACGCTGAGGTGCGGCACGAGTTGGCTGATCGAATCCGCTGCGGTTGCTGGGTCGCCACCGGCGCGAACGGCCACTTCGACGAGCCTGACCAGCGACGTGACCTCGTTCGCAGCGGCTTCGGCAGCCGTTGACAGCCGAATATCGCGTGAGTTGCTCGCTTCGGAATGGCGCGCGACGTACGCAACGGTGACCGCGACCACCAACCCGAGACTGAGCACCAACGCAAGGCGCCGAAGCAACTTCACGCTGTGTCATCGGCAATTCGAGCAGCGACCCTGAGGCAAACGTTTCTTTCGGTCGAGCAAAATCCCCGCAAGGCGATCCTCAAGATCTGATTCATTTGCGACTCTGTGAAAGTTCTCAGGAAACTCACAGGTTCACGCGCGACGATGAAGCGATGACCGCCCATCGCCTGCTGATCGTTGACGACGAAGACAACTTGCGGTCGATGCTGGCGGCCGCGCTTGCCCATCACGGATTCCACGTCACCACTGCTGCGAACGGTCGGGAAGCGTTGGACCGGGTTCCCGTGGAGCGTCCTGATCTGGTGTTGCTCGATGTGATGATGCCCGACCTCGACGGTTTCGAAGTGTGCCGCCGGCTCCGTTCTGCGGGCGACCGCACGCCGGTGCTGTTCCTCACCGCCCGAGACACCACCGACGACCGGGTTCGCGGGCTGACGCTGGGCGGCGACGACTACCTGGCGAAGCCGTTCAGCCTCGACGAACTCGTCGCTCGCGCCGAAGCAGTGCTGCGACGCACTTCCGACGGAAGCGTTGGAACCGTGTACGAGTGCGGCGATCTCATGCTGGACGACGACGCCCACCGGGTCGTACGTGGCGGCACCGACATTGCTCTGTCGCCGACGGAATACAACCTGCTGCGCTACCTCCTCGTGAACCAGGGCCGGGTGTTGTCGAAGGCGCAAATTCTCGACCACGTCTGGAAGTACGACTTCGGCGGCGAGGGCGGAGTGGTCGAGACCTACATCGGGTACCTGCGCCGCAAGGTCGACGCCGTCGAGCCGAAGCTCATCCACACCATCCGCGGCATCGGCTACACGATCCGTCCGGCCTGAGCAGCACCCATGTCGCTCCGCGCCCGCCTGCTCGCCGGAATGGCATTCGTCGCCGCGATCTTGGCGATCGTGGCGACGGTCATCACCATCAGCACCAGAGAACAACTCCTCGATCAGGTCGACCAACGGCTGGCAACATTCGCACCCGTAGCTCCCGAACGAGGGCGGGGCGGCAACGCCAATGACGGGCCTCTGATCGTTCCCGGCCCCGACCGGTTCAGCGACGCCTACGAAGGTCTGATCTGGCCAAACGGTGAACTGGTCACACTGTTTGCGCCGAACAGCAGCACCGCAAAGTACGGCGCACCCGTGGTGACCGCCGACGACGTGGCAGGGCTGTTCGACGAGCAACCGGGAAGGACGCTGCTGTTCACGGTGCCGAGCGACGACGGAGAACACGAGTACCGCGTGCTGGCCACAGGGCGCGTGCTGGTCGTGTCGATCGTGGCCGTGCCACTCGACGACGTGACCGACACCATCAACCGGCTCATCTTGGTAGAGCTCGGTGGAGCGCTGGTGATCCTCGCCGCTCTGGGGCTGGTGAGTTGGTGGGTGGTCCATCTCGGCATCCGGCCGGTGAAAGAGATGACCGAAACCGCTTCGCGGATCGCCGACGGGGACCTCGCGGTGCGGATCCCCGAGCCGAGTTCTGGCACCACTACCGAGTCGGGCGCTCTTGCGGTCGCGCTCAACCGGATGCTCGGGCACATCGGCGACGCGCTCGACGAGCGTGCCGAGTCGGAGGAACGATTGCGTCGCTTCGTCGCCGATGCATCCCATGAGTTGCGCACGCCGATCACGACGATTCGGGGCTACGCCGAGTTGTACCGGCACGGCGGGCTGGCGGCCACCGATGCACTCGCCGACGCCATGCGGCGAACCGAGCAGGAAGCCACCCGGATGGGAAGGCTCGTCGAAGACATGTTGCTGCTCGCCAAGCTCGACGAGCAACGACCACTCGAAGCGAAGCCGGTCGATGTGATGATGCTGGCGCGAGACGCTGTGAGCGACGCGAAAGCCTCGGCACCCGACCGCCCCATCGAGCTCGTCGTGACGAATGGGGTGCACGCCGACTCGCCGGTCGTCGTGCTGGGTGACGAAGACCGGCTCCGCCAGGTGATCGCCAATGTCGTTTCGAACGCGCTCGTCCACACGGACCCGCACGTGGCGGTCACCGTGACCGTGGGAATTGTCGATTCGCACGCGACGATCGCCGTGTCGGACAGCGGTGACGGCATGCCGGCCGAGGTGACGCGCCGCGTGACCGAGCGGTTCTTTCGAGCCGACCCGGCGCGATCACGTCACCGTGGTGGCAGCGGTCTCGGTCTCGCGATCGTCGACGCCGCGGTGACGGCTCACGGCGGAACCGTC